>CAZLSD010000203.1:0-6235 GCA_964561775.1 uncultured Desulfarculus sp.
CCTTGCCGAAGCGGCGGTCGATCTCGGCCTGCTCCAGGGGCTGGGGCGGGCTGGGGGCCTTGCCGGGATCGTCGGTCACGGTGGCCTGGCCGGCCTTGTCCAGCACCTGGGCGCCCTGGCGGTTCTTGACCTCCACGCTGCCCACCTGGCCGTCGGGGTCGGGGATGAGCACCACCATGTTCTGGGGCGCGCCGCAGCCCCAGGCGCTCAGCAGGGTCAAGGCCAGGGCCAGCATGCATAGTTTGCGCATAGTCATCACTCCTCGTCCTGCCGGGATAAGACGCCGGACGCCCGGGTTGGCCTCAAGACCGCCGGGCCGGCTCATTGGCCCTGGGCCTGCACCAGAAAGCGGGTGCCGCGCACGCCGATGGTGGCGGTGGGGGTCTCCACCCTGACCGCCTCGGGCTTGAGCTTGGCGATCTTGCCGGTGAGGAAGGCCGCCGTGCCCTTGGCCACCTTGGCGCCCAGGGCCAGCTTGCCCTCCACCGGGGCGAACATGAACTCGTCTATGCTCACCTCGCTATCCGGCCCCAGGGAGATGCTGGTGTCGTCGCGCAGCAGCACGCCCACCGACCCGTCGGCCCCGGTGACCAGCTTGTCGCCCAGCAGGAGCTTCTGCGAGGCGTCGGCCGGCTGGGACTGGCCGGCGCGCACCAAAAAAGCCTGGCCTTCCACCTTGCGCACGCTGCCCACGGTCTCGTCCTGGCCAAAAGCCAAGCCGGCCGCCCCCAGGAGCACGCCAATGACCGCGCAGAGGGTGAGCACTTTTTTCATGGCGATTCTCCCGCTACCCCTGGCCCGGCCCGGGGATGAAATCGGCTTGCTGTATTGTATTGAACTTATAATGCCACAGGCGTTCAAGAGATGGCCATCACTATTGTCCCCTGGGCGGGGATGCCCGGTTTCTTAAACCTCGGGAGATGTAGTCTGGGGCAAGGGCACCCACTTGGATATGGTTTTCATGATCTCCGCCGCGGTGACCGGCTTGGCCAGGAAGGCCGAGCAGCCTGCCTGGCGGGCCTGGTCACGGATATGCTGGGTGACGTGGCCGGTGAGCATCACCACCGGGATCTGGGCCAGGTCCGGCAAGCCGCGTAGGCGGCGGGTGGCCTCCAGGCCGTCCATGCCCGGCATCTGCACGTCCATGAGAACCAGGTCGGGGCGGCCATTACGGGCCAGTTCCAGGCCGGAGGGCGCATCGGCGGCGCTGATCACCTCCAGACCATGGTGGCGCAGCACCAGTTCCACCATCTGGCGGATCAGGGCGTCGTCTTCCACCACCAGGACCGTGGCCGGCATCAGGACTGCTCTCCCAGGCGGGCGCTGGGCGGCGGGACATCCCGCCAGGGCAGCTTTAGGATGAAACGGCTGCCCTGGCCCAGGCCTGGACTTAGGGCCATGAGGCGGCCGCCGTGCAGTTCCACCAGGCGCCGGCTCAAGGCCAGGCCCAGCCCGCTGCCCTGCTGGCGCAGTTTCCCGGCGTTCTCTCCCTGCTCGAAGGGAAGGAATATGCGCTCCAAGTCCCCGGGCCCTATGCCCTGGCCGGTGTCGCTGACGGCGACCACCAGTTCGGAGCAGGTCCCGCCCTGCTCCGCCGGCCGGCCGGACACCTCCACCACGACCTCCCCCCCGGGCGAGAACTTAATGGCGTTGGTCAGCAGATTAATCATGACTTGCGACATCTTGAGCCGATCCATCCAGATATGTTCCTGATGGGAAAGGTGCCTGACCTCCAGGCGGACTTGGTTGTCGGTGGCCTGGTTCTGGTGGTTGCCCACCACCTCGCTTATCCAGTCCCAGACATCCACTTTGGACCAGACCAGTTCCAGCCGGCCCGCCTCGAGGCGGGCTATGTCCAGCAGATCGCTGATGAGGGCGTGCAGGTGCTGGCTGCTGGAGAGCACGTTGCCCAGATATTCCTTCTGCTTGGGGGTAAGCCCCCCCACCATGCCCTCCAGCAGCACGTCGGTGAAGCCTATGATGTGGGTCAGGGGGGTCCGGAGTTCGTGGCTCATGTTGGCCAGGAACTGGGTCTTGGCGTTGTTGGCCGCCTCGGCGATGTTTTTCGCCTCCACCAAGGCGATCTCGAACTGCTCCCGGCGCGCCACCTCCCGGCGCAGCTTCTGCACGGTATGGCTCAGTTCCAGGGTGCGCCGCCCCACCAAGTCCTCCAGGCGGTCGCGGTGTTGGCGCAACTCCGCCTCGGCCGCCTCGGTGACGCGGCGATACTTGCGGATGGCAAAAGACATGAAGCAGAGGATGGCGATGAGGCAGATCTGGGACAGGAAGAAGCGCACCCACATGCCGGTGTGCTGGTCATGGCCCAGGTTGCCCGCCAGATGGCTGGTCAGGCCCAGGCCGGCCAGGAAGGCCAGGGACAAGGCCAGGCCCAACTCTGGCCCCAGGCCGAAGATGGCCGCCACGGGCAGCAGGAAGGCCCAGGGCATGGAGTCCATCTCGCCCAGGAATCCGGTGATGTTGATGCAGACCAGCCCGAAAAGCCCCACGATCAGGGAAAAGAAGACCAGATTTATCTTTTCCTTGCCCTGGAAGCTGTCTATTTGCTGCATCAGGATGAAGCCCGCCGTGATGGCCATGAGCAGCAAAAGCAGCAGCGCGCCATGGAACGCCTTGCCAACCACGAAGGAATTGGTGGCGAAGACCATAAGCGCGGGGATGACCACGATCACCGTCACCCGGTAGGTGAAGAACTTGGTGTTGAGGTGCCCCACCTGCTTGCCCAGGGAAAAGAGCTGGGCCATGTCCCGGCTGAAATAAAGAGTGACCAAGGGCGTCAGCAGGCCCACCAAGCCAAGGCAGGCCGGGGCGGGGTCCAGGCCGGGGGTGGGCGTCAGGTCCAGGTCCAAGAGATGGTAAAGCCCGCTGACAAGGCACAGCACGGCCCCGCCCGCCGCATAGACCTGGGCCAGGCGCCGGTCCGAGCCGGACAGCCTGGGCAGGGCGGCCAGGAAAAGCACGGTATTGAAAAGGAAAATGCCGAACGGCAGGGCGAAGAACAACAGCCGGCCGGCCGGGCTGGGCTCCAGGCCGGGAATCAGGAAGTGGCTGGAAACCGCGGCGGGCTGAAAAAGAGATTGGCGAAAGCCGGGGTTGAAGCCGATAACGATTAGGGAGAAAAGAACCAGGCCAGCCATAAGGGAAAAAAAAGGCCGGGGACGATAGTCGGGCCGGGCCAGGATCCGGGCCAGGCGATAGGCACCGCCCGCCAGCAGCAGGGTCGAGCAGCTCATTAAGAAATATATGAATATCTTGTCTTGGCCATCGGGCGACAGCATGAGCAGCGCGTTGCCGATTCCCCATGAACAGAGGATGAGCAGGGTCAGGATCAGCAGCCTGACCCTGCGTTCCTGCCGCAGCTGCCATAGCTGCATCCCCGCCACCAGGCAGAGTCCCCCCGAGGCCATGGGCAGGCTCCACAACCAGCTGCTTGCTGCTTGATCCAAGAAGCGTATTCCCAAAGTTGTAAGACAGGCAGTCCGTTAGGAGCGGTTTCCCAATACGCCACGTTCGATTGGTTGGCAATACTAACCAACCTCTTCTGGATATTCAATTGTAAAATCAATATATTTGCTAATTATTACCATTTTGTCTGCTTTGTCCCAGACGGGATAGATCGCCGCCCAGGAGCTTCAATATTTCCGGGGCCACGTCCCGGGACCGGGCCTGGGCCCCTTGGCCAGAGAGCCAGGAGAGGCAATAGAAGCCGCCAGCTCTGGGCTCGCGGCTGTCCTTGGAAAAGCCCCGCTGGCTCAAGATGGCGAAATGCTTTGGCTTCAAGGCCATGAGCAGGGTGTCCAGGCTGGCGTAGAGCTGTTGATAGGCGGCGTAGGTGCGGTAGTTGGCCAGCTCGAAGGCCCGCTGCACGTGGGCCAGCCCGCGCAGGCCGATGACCAGCACGTCCACGGCGGGCAGAGCCAGAGCCGCGCCCAGCTTGTGGCGCTCCAGTTGATAGAGCAGGGCCTCCTGGCGGATGTCCCGCTCCAGGCGCTCGCTCACCGCCTGCTCGTCCAGTTCGCTCAAGGCGAAGTCGCCGCGATAGCCCGCGGCCAGGGCGCTCAGGCTCAAGCCGGCGGGGCGGGCCAGTTCGGCGCTGAAGGGGCCAAAGGGATAACCGGCCAGGGCCCAGCCCGGCAGGGGCGGGGCGGGCCAGCCCAGGGGCGCGGCCACCAGGCCCAGGCTCATCTCCGCGGGCAGCAGTTCGAAGAGGCTCCATACCTTCATGTCCAGCAGGCAAAGCGGCCTGCCCCAGGTGGACTCGCTGGTCAGGCCGTGGACCTCCGGCCCCACCCCGCTGAACAGGGTGGCCCAGGCCGGGGCGTCGGGCTGGGGGCCGGCCTGGTCCGTGGCCAAATCGCCCCAGGCCCGGCCCATGAGAAAATGGGGCGCGGGCATGCGCGCCATCTCCGGGGTCATGCCGTCCACCAAAAACAGCAGTAGGCTGGGCGGGCTCTGGCTCACCGTGGGGCCAGCCTGGGCCGCTCGGCGCTGGCACACGGCCAGGCGGCCGGCCAGGGCCTGGTCGGCCGGGGCCAGGCCCGCATAGCGCTGGTAGGCGGCCAGGGCCGGGGCGTGCTGGCCCCGGGCAAAGGCCTGGTCGGCCAGCCAGCGCCACAGGGCGGGCTGGCCGGGGTGCAGGTTGAGGCTGCGCATAAAGCAAAGCTCGGCCCGTTCGGGCTGGCCGGCCTGTTGCAAGGCCTGGCCCAGGCCGGTCAAGGCCTGGAAATCCAGGGGGTTGACCTGCACGGCCTCTTGCAGCATCTCCTGGGCCCGCTCCAAATCCCCCGCCGCCAGGGCGGCCAGGCCCTGCTGGGCCCAGTCCTGGCCCTGGCTCTCCTGGGTCTTTTGCTTTAGCAGGGTCCGCATCTGGGCCGGCCAGGTCCAGTGCGGGCGCAGGCTGGCGGCCTGGTCGGCCAGGGCCTGGGCCGGCTGGGGCTGGCCCAGGGCCAGCACGGCCTGCACCGCGCGCTGGCAGGCGCTCTCGCCCTCCCTGGTCTCGGCCAGCAGGCCCAAGGCCTGGCTGGCCTCCTCCATGCGTCCTATCAGGCAGGCCGCCACCACCCAGCGGAAATAGACCTGGTGGGCCTGGTCCATGGTCATGTTTTCGAAGAAGATGAAGCGGTCGGGCTCCTGGCGGCACTTGTCCTGCAAATCCTTGAACCTGGCCGCCTGGAGGCAGACCTGCTCCCAGCGGCTGTTCTTGTAGTGCACGCCCACGGAGAAGAAGAGGGGGTCGGGGTAGTAGGGGGCCGCGGCCAGGCAGTCCTCCACGTGCTTCAGGCACTCCTCGTCGCGCCCCAGCAGGCACAGACCGTTGATGAGGGGATAGTATACATGGGGATAGCGGTATTCCTGGCCGCTCTCGCGCTTGAGCAGTTCCTTGAGCAGGCGCAGGGCGGTCAGCCCCTCCTCCACCGTCTCGGGGCGCGACTCGGGCTGGCTGACCAGGGTGTGGGCCATGTAGGAGTGGGCCAGGTAGTTGTCGGGCTCCTTCTCGATCCACTTGCGGATCATCTCTATGCGGCGCTGGTGCTTGACGGCCATGGTGGCCGGGTCCTCGTTGTAGCCATAGTGGATGAGGCGCACCTTGGAGGCGGCCACCTGGCCGGGGACCATGGGCCGGTTGTGCACCTGGCCTTCATAGTGAAAGCCCACGTGGTTGCGGAACAGGCGGGGGTGCAGGATGAAGGTCTCGCCGCCGGCGGTGACGTGGTTGTACAGCTCGAACAAAAAGCCGTTGATGCGGGCGGGGGCGTTGAGCAGCTTGTACATCAAGGGCGCGGTTTCCTGCACCAGTTCCTCGTCGGCGTCCAGGATGAGCAGCCAGTCGCCGCTTGCGTAGGAAAGGGACTGGTTGCGGTGCAGGGCGAAGTTGTATTCCCAGGGGTGGTGATAGACCTTGGCCCCGAATTCCTGGGCGATCTCCACGGTGCGGTCGCTGCTGCCGGTGTCCACCACGATGATCTCGTCCACCCAGGGCGCGGCGCTTTTCAGCGCGGTGGGCAGGCGTTTCTCCTCGTTTTTCACCATCATGCACAGGCTGATGCTGGGGCGGGCGGCCGCGGGGGGCGCCTCGGGAGTCCTCTCCATGACGTTCCGCAGTTCCTCTCTCGCCCTCCTGGTCGGCCTCGGGCTGACCGGTTCGGCCCTCGCCCAGACCACATTCCCTGAGATCGAGCCCAACAGCCAGAAGTCCGAAGCGACCGCCGTGAACGGC
>CAZLSD010000204.1:0-6230 GCA_964561775.1 uncultured Desulfarculus sp.
CCATGCCCAGGCGGGCGATCTGGGCGGGGTCCAGGCCGGTGATGTCCTGGCCTTGAAAATGGATGCGCCCCTTGCTGGGGGTCAGGAACTTGGTGATGAGGTTGAAGCAGGTGGTCTTGCCCGCGCCGTTGGGGCCGATGAGCGCGTGGATGGTGCCGCGGGTCACCTGGAGGTTTACGTTCATCACCGCGCTGAACCCCTTGAAGTCCTTGCACAGGTCCTCGGTCTTAAGGATGTGGTCGTCGCTCATGGGCACGCTCGCGGGTTAAGTTCCCGTTGGTTGGCCTGGCTCTGGTCCAGGCGGAAACGAAAGTCGCAGTGGCCAGCTCCACCCAGGACGGTCTGGGTCCGGGTCATACGGATGGCCGGGTTGAAACCCTGGAAAAAGGCGGCGTCGCGGCCGCAAGACAGGACCAGCCCCAGCTCCGCCAGCCCCAGCTCGCGGTACATCTCGGCATAGGCGCAGCGGGTCACGTTGAAGTCGTAGCCTGTCTGGTCGCGGGCCAGGATGGTGAACTCCTCGGCTCCGCCCCTGCCCCACATCTCCAGCACCGCGTCCAGGGCCAACAGATCGTTGCGCCCCAGGCGCTCGGCCATCTGCGCCCCGGCCTGGCGGGCCTGGGCGTTGACCACCTCCGCCAGGCGGGCATAAGCCTCTTCCCGCCCGCACATAGGGGTGAAGGCCTCCAACAGGGGGGCGGCCAGGCGGGCCTCGATCTCCCGCCGGGCCAGGAGGGGTATGGCGCTCAGGTCTTGGCCCATGGCGTGGGGCCTTTCTCAGGGGCGGCTCTGCGTATCAAATGGTATACATGTAGCAAATTAGCTACGTAAGCTATTTGCCCAACTCCTCCAGCCCGGCGTAGAGGTCCAGGGCCTGGGGGTTAAGCAGGGCGTCCTTGTTAAGCACCGGCTTGCCGTGGATCACGTTGCGCACGGCCAGTTCCACCTTTTTGCCGTTAAGCGTGTAGGGGATGTCGGCGATGGCGATGACCTTGGCCGGCACGTGGCGGGGGGTGGTGTTCCTGCGGATGGTGTCCTTGATGCGCTTGACCAGGGCCTGGTCTAGAACCACTCCCTCGCTCAGCTTGACGAAGAGCACCACGCGCACGTCGTTGTCCCAGTCCTGGCCCACCACCAGGCTGTCGGCCACCTCGGGCAGGGTCTCCACCTGGCGGTATATCTCGGCGGTGCCGATGCGCACGCCGCCGGGGTTCAGGGTGGCGTCGGAGCGGCCGTACATGATGATGCCGCCCTCTGGCGTCACTTCGCAGAAGTCGCCGTGGTGCCAGACGTTGGGGAAAACCTCGAAGTAGGCCCCCCGGTATTTCTTGCCCTCGGGGTCGTTGTAGAAATAGATGGGCATGGAGGGGAAGGGCTGGGTGCAGACCAGCTCGCCCTTGTCCCCCACCACGGACTTGCCGTTTTCGTCCCAGGCCGCCACGGCCATGCCCAGGCCGCGGGCCTGGAGCTGGCCCTCATACACCGCCCCGATGGGATTGCCCCCGGCGAAGCAGCTGACGATATCCGTGCCGCCGCTGATGGAGGAGAGGCAGATGTCCTGCTTGATGTGGTCGTAGACGAAGTTGAAGCTCTCGATGGAAAGCGGGCTGCCCGTGCTGAGCATGGCCTTCAGGCTGGCCAGGTCGTGATGCTCCTTGGGGTGATAGCCGGCGTTCTCCACCGAGGCCAAATAGCGGGCGGACGTGCCGAAGATGGTCATGCCCTCGTCCTGGGCGAACTGGAAGAGCGCGCCCGGGCCAGGGTGGAAGGGCGAGCCCTCGTAGAGCAGCAGGGTGCAGCCAGAGGCCAGCCCGCTGACCAGCCAGTTCCACATCATCCAGCCGCAGGTGGTGAAGTAGAAGAGCTTGTCCTCGGGTTTCACGTCGGCGTGCAGGGCATGCTCCTTGAGATGCTGCAACAAGGTGCCGCCGGCCCCGTGCACGATGCACTTGGGCACTCCCGTGGTGCCCGAGGAATACATGATGTAGAGGGGATGGTCGAAGGGCAAGGGCGTGAAGGCCACCTCCAAGCCCGGCTCGGGGGCCAGGAAATCGCCGAAGAGCTGGGCTCCGGGCAGGCCTTCCAGGTCGGGCTGCTCCAGGGTATAGGGGACCACCAGCACCTGCTCGATGCTCTTGATCTGGGCCTGCACTAAAGCCACCCGGCCCAGGGAGTCGAAGCTCTTGCCGTTGTAGTAATAGCCGTCGGCGCAGACCAGCACCTTGGGCTGGATCTGGCCGAAGCGGTCCATCACCCCCTGGAAGCCAAAGTCCGGGGAACACGATGACCAGACCGCGCCCAGGCTGCTGGCGGCCAGCATGGCCACCACGGTCTCGATCATGTTGGGCATGAAGCCGGCCACCCGGTCGCCCACCCCCAGGCCCATGGCCTTGAAGCTCTTGGCCAGGCGCGCCACCTGGTCATAGAGCTCGGCATAGGTGATCTGGCGGCGCACCTGGCCCTCGCCGTTGAAGACCATGGCCACCTGATCGTCGCGGCGCTTGAGCAGATTCTCGGCGAAGTTGAGGGTGGCCCCCGGGAACCAGCGCGCCCCGGGCATCTGGCCGAAATCCTCCACCACGGCGCGCGCCGGGGCGTGGCTGATGACCCCGCAGAAGTCCCACACCTCGGCCCAGAACTGCTCGGGGCGCTCGATGGACCATTGGTACAGCTCGCCATAGGTGGCCAGGGCCTTGTTGCGCCTGGCGTTGACAAAAGCCATGAAGCGGGTCAGGTTGGCCTGGGCCACGCGCTGGGGAGAAGGGCTCCAAAGCATTTTGGCCATGAGGAAAACTCCTTTGCCGAAAAGAGGGGCTGGCTAGTCTTGGCCGGTCTTCTTCTCGGCATAGGTTAGCACCATGCCGCCGTCGAATAGCAAGTCCCCGCCCACCAGATAGCGGGCGTGGCGGCTTATGCCGAAGACGAAGAGGTTGCCCACCTCGATGGGGCTCATCAGTTCCTTGACCCGGGTCTGGCCGCACATCACGTCGCGCACCACCTCCTCCTCGCTGATGCCGCGCTTGGCGGCCTGGGCGGGGATCTGCTTCAAGGCCAGGGGGGTTTTCACGAAGGCGGTGCTCACCGTGAAGGAGCGCACCTTGCCCTCGCCCTCGGCCGAGATGGACTGGGCCAGGGCGCGCAGGCCGAATTTGCTGATGTTGTAGGAGCTCTTGGCCAGGGTGCTGATGTGGGCGTGGGCGGACGCCATGTTCCCCACCACCCCCCGGCCGTCGGAGCTGGCCTTCATGTGGGGGATGCACAGCTTGCTCAAGAAAAAGGGCGCGCGCAGGTTTAAGCGCTGCATGTAGTCGAACTTCTCGATGGGGAAGTCCTCCACGTAGTCGATGTGCTGGATGCCGGCCACGTTGATGAGGTACTTGATGCTCCCCAGCTTGGCCGCCTCGCTCACCGCGGCCACCATCTCCTCGTCCTTGGTCAAATCGCACTTGATGAGGATCATCTGGCCGCCCATCTCGCGGGCCATCTCCTGGGTGCGCTTGCCCTCGGCCTCGTCGAAGTCCAGCCCCACGGTCATCAGCCCGTTGGCCGCGGCGGCCACCGCGGTGGCCCGGCCTATGCCGGTGGCCGCCCCGCTGACGATGATGACGTGGCGGGGATTGAAGTCCTGGTCTTTAAGAAAAAGTATCTCGTCGCGGGTAATGACAGGTTCCCGGATATCCATCGCGATCATCTCCTGCCCAGCTTTGGTTCGTGAGAGCTGTCGCTGTCTGGCCTTGTGACAGCAATTACCTTGCCATACGGCCCGCGGCCCGGGCGGCGGACAAGCGGCGGGGCGGAGGCCGGCCGGCTTTTGCCTGCCCTGGGCGGCAGTTGGCCTTGGCTGCTTGTGTCTTTGTGATTAAGAGAACACCTTGTATTCGCTGATCCCTGCCGGCCTGCTTTGTAGTAAATTGACTACATGTAGTTATGTTGCTACGGACACCGCTCCAGCCCAAGGAAACAGCATGCCGACCAAAGCACCCCGCCCCAGCCCCCGCGAAAAGGAGCTTCAAGAGCGCCTGGAGATGATGGAACTCATCTTCAACCACATCTACAACGGGGCCATGGTCACCGACGCTAATGGCATCGTCACCCACTTCAACGATCCCTACGGCCGCTTCCTGGGCATCGACCCCCAGGCCCAGATCGGCAAGCACACCACGGAGGTGATGGAGAACACCCGCATGCACATCGTGGCCCAGACCGGGGTGGCCGAGATCAACCTGCCCCACCGCATCAAGGGCCAGGACATGGTGGTGCAGCGCATACCCATCGTCAAGGACGGCCAGGTCATCGCCGTCTTCGGCCAGGTCATGTTCAAGGACATAAGCGACGTGCGCCGCCTGGCCCGCAAGCTGAAAACCCTGGAGTCCAAGGTGCGCCTCTACGAGGAGGAGCTTTCCAGCCTGCGCGCCACCCGCTACACCATGGAGAGCATCCTGGGGGTGAGCCCGGCCCTGACCGCCCTGAGGCGCGAGGCGTCCCGGGCGGGCAGGAACCGCCTGCCCGTGCTCATCACCGGTGAGTCGGGCACCGGCAAGGAGCTCTTCGCCCAGGCCATCCATCACGCCGGTTTGAACCCCTCCCAGCCCTTCGTGCGCATCAACTGCTCGGCCATTCCCAAGGACCTGTTCGAGAGCGAGCTGTTCGGCTATGCCGACGGAGCCTTCACCGGGGCGCGGGCCAAGGGCAAGCCCGGCAAGTTCGAACTGGCCCACGGGGGCACGGTCTTTTTGGACGAGATAGGCGAGCTGCCGCTTGGCATGCAGCCCAAGCTTTTGCGCGTGCTGGAGGAAAAGGAGTTCGAGCGGGTGGGGGGCACCAGCATCATCAAGACCGATTTCAGGCTTATCGCCGCCACCAACCAGGACCTGGACGGCATGATGGCCAAGGCCGAATTCCGCAAGGACCTGTTCTATCGCCTAAACGTCATACCCATCCATATTCCGCCCCTGCGTGAACGCCCCGAGGACATACCAGCCCTGGCCCGCGAGCATCTCCTGCGCATCAGCCAGGCCCAGGCCGACGCCAGCGAGCCCTATGGCCTCACCCCCGAGGCCGAGGATCTGCTTCTTAACTATCACTGGCCAGGCAACGTGCGCGAGCTGTTCAACGTGCTGGAGAGGGTGGTCGCCTCCTTGGAGGGCCATCTCATCCACCAGGCCGACCTGCCCTATTACCTGAACAGCTCGCCGGCCCTGCCCCGCCCGGCCGAGCGCTGGAAGCTAAGGCAGGTGGCGGCCCGCTCCGAAAGCGAGGCCCTGCGCCACGCCCTGGCCGTCAGCGGCGGCAACAAGGCCCAGGCCGCCCGTCTGCTGGGCATCCACCGCACCCTGCTCTACAAGAAGATGAAGAAGTATGGCTTATGAGAAGGGCCGCGCTGCTTCAGGTCGGGCTTGGCCCTTGAGAACCGCCGTCGCGCCGGAGAGCCGGCGGGCGGTCGGCGTCACTTGTCCAGCTTGAGCGTCTCGGCGATGCCCTGGGCGATGAAGGGCCCGTATTGGCGCTGCATCTTCACCGCGGAGGCCATTTCCTTTTCCTGCACGCTGGGGCGGTCGCTGCCCCGCAAGTAGAGGTCATAGCGCAAGGTGAGGTGATTGGTCTCGTTCTCGCCGCTGGAGACGCTCCAAAACAGGACGGCGTCGGCCTCCAACTGCTCCATCACTCCCGCCAGGCTGGAGGGGCGCGTCAGGGGAAGCCCCTCCAGGCTGGCCGGATCAGGCAGGCAGGCGTCCATCCTGGGAAAGGCCTTGAGGGCCTGGGCCACCTGCTCCGCCTGGAAGGCCGAGCGGTCCGCGTAGGAATCGCCGCTCTGGAGTTGCAGCTCCGGCGGCATCACCATGATGCGGGTCTCGGAGCCTGGTTTGCGTTTGCTGGCCGGCTTGGCCTGGGGGGCGGCCTGCCCGTCCAGGGAGCGCGCCTCCAGGCCCGGGGCCAGCAGGTCCAGACGGCCGGAGACGAACTTGGCCAGCGAGAGATCCGCCTGGACCTCCACCACCATCACCACCGCCACCTGGCGGCGGCTGTGCAGCTTGTTGCCGGTCACGGGGTGCACGATGGCGCGGGCCTCGATTATCTCGAAACGATCCCCCATGCGCACGCCCTGGCTGCTCCCCCGGTCGATGGTGATGTCCTCGCGCGCGATGTCTATGACATAGGCCGTGGCGGCCTCGCCGGCCGGGGGCCTCTGCTCCTGGGGAGCGGGGGTGGCTTGGGCCACGGGCCGATCC
>CAZLSD010000205.1:0-6228 GCA_964561775.1 uncultured Desulfarculus sp.
AGCCTGGACTATCCCCAGGCCGACATCTTCTCGCTCATCGCCCAGCGCGCCCAGACCCAGCCCGCCCACGAGGCCGTCTTTTTCATGGGCAAGCGCCTGAGCTACGGCGAGGTGATCGAACTGGCCCAGAACCTGGCCGGCTCCCTGCACGGCCTGGGTTTCCGCCAAGGGGACCGGGTGGTGCTGCTCATGCCCAACTGCCCCCAGTTCGTCATCGCCTATCTGGCCCTGCAACGCCTGGGCGTCACCCCGGTGCTGGCCAATCCCTTGAACGTGGAGCGCGAGCTGCTCTTCAAGTTCCAGGACTCCGGCGCGCGCGGCCTCATCGTGCTGGACCTGCTCAGCCAGCGGGTCAACAAGATCAAGGGAGAGCTGAATCTGGAGGCCATCGTCTACACCAGCCTGGCCGACTTTTTGCCCCCGCCCCTGTGCTGGCTATATCCCATAAAGCGCCGCCTGGACAAGGCCATGCCCAAGGTGGAAATACAGCGCGACAGCCGCACCCACTTTCTGAAAGACCTGCTAAAGCCGGGCCGCCCGGCCCCGGCCGTGAAGATCGCCCCCGATGAAATGGGCGCTCTCATCTACAGCGGCGGCACCACCGGGGTCAGCAAGGGCATCGCGCTATCGCAAAAGGCCCTGGTGGCCAACGCCTGGCAGGTGGCGGCCTGGGGCGGCATGAACCCGGAAGACCGCCTGCTGGGGGTGCTGCCCCTGTTCCACGGCTTCGGGCTCAGCCTGGGGCTCAACGCCGCCCTCTCCCACGGAGCCGGCCTGGTGCTCTTGCCCCGCTTCAACGCCCGCGAGCTGTGCCAGACCATCACCCGCCAGCGCCCCACCCTATTCGCCGGGGTGCCCACCATGTTCATCGCCATCAAGGAACTGCCCGACCTGGACTCCTTCGATCTTAAATCCCTGCGCGGCATCTTCGTGGGGGCCGCGCCCCTGCCCCTGGCCGTGATGCGCGAATTCGAGGAGCGCTCCGGGGCGGCGCTGATCGAGGGCTATGGCCTGACCGAGGCGGTGACGGCCATCTCCTGCAACCCCTTCCACGGCGTGCGCAAGCCCGGCACCATCGGCATACCCTTCCCCGACGTTCAGTGGCGCGTGGTGGACCTCTCCGACGGCCAGAGGGAGCTGCCCCCCGGCCAGGCCGGCGAGATCATCATCCGCGCCCCGGAGCTGATGACCGGCTATCTGAACCAGCCCGAAAAAACCGCCGAGACCATCCGCGATGGCTGGCTCTATACCGGCGACATCGGAGTCATGGACGAGGACGGTTACATCACCCTGGTGGACCGCAAGAAGGACTTGGTCATTATCAGCGGCTTCAACGTCTTCCCCAGCGAGGTGGACGAGGTCTTGCACAATCACCCCAAGGTGGCCGAGGCCGTGGCCGTGGGCCTGCCTCATCCCACCAAGGGCGAATACCTGAAGGCCTATGTGGTGCCCAAGGCCGGCCAGGAAATCGACCCCCAGGAGATCATGGAATACTGCCGCCAAAACCTTTCGGCCTATATGGTGCCCAAGGACGTGGAGGTGCGGGCCGAGCTGCCCAAGTCCATGATCGGCAAGGTGCTGCGCCGCTCTTTGCGCGAGGAGGAGGAGCGCAAGAGCCTTCAGCGCGGGCAAGCGGCGTCATAAGGGGGCATCCGCTTCCTCCCAAAAATCTTGAGCCGGACCGGACCGCCAGAGGGATGCGCCGCGCGGCGCATCCCTCTGGCGGCGCTTTTTTCCCAGCGCCTCCCCAGCTAAAACGTGGACAAGCCTCCCGGACCTGCCCCACACTACTACAGAAGAGCCTAGCCTACCCCAATTCCACGAGGTGCAGCATGTCCACTTGGACCATAGACCCGGACCACAGCGTGGCCGCCTTCAGCGTGGGCCACATGATGGTCAGCCTGGTGCGCGGCCAGTTCAATCAGGTGGCGGGAGTCATCAAATTCAACCCGCCCGACCTGACATCCCTGACCGCCGAAGTGACCATCGAGGCCGCCAGCATCCTGACCGGGGTGGCCAAGCGGGACGAGCACCTGAAAAGCCCCGACTTCCTGGACGTGGTTCGCTATCCCCAGATTTCCTTTGGCAGCACCAGCGTGGAGGTGACCGGCTTGAACAGCTTTTTGCTGGCCGGCTTCCTCACCATCCATGGCGTGACCCACACCGTGACCCTGGAGGGCGAATACCGCGGACCAGCCAAAAGCCCGGACGGCGACACCAGCCTGGGCTTCAGCGCCAAGGCCCGCATCAACCGCGAGGCCTTCGGGCTGAGCTGGAACATGGAGATGGAGAACCACGGCTTCATGGTGGGCAAGGAACTGAATCTGGAACTGCACGCCGAGGCTGATCTGGTGCAATGAGATGCCCGGCGGCCTGGGGCGGAGCGCGGGGCGATAAGCAATAAATATCCCCGAAGTACCTTTGCAGGATTCATGACCGCCGGCCAAAGGCTGTCACGCCGCTTGCACGGGCGGCAAAGGTGGCCATGCGCCATTCCGCCGCAAGCGGACGCGCCAGCCTTGACGCCGGCGGGCGGGAATCCTGCTAAAAAGCGAAGTGAGCGCGAAGCCGCGAGCGAGCCTGGCTTTGCTCTTATATGGCGGGCTAGCTCTTTTGGCAGACGGGGCAGAAATGGGTGGAGCGGCCGGCCAGCACGATTTTTTCCACCGGCGCTCCGCAGACCGGGCAGGGCTGCCCCGCCCGCTGATAGACCCGGTGGGCGTGCTGGAAGGTGCCGGCCCGTCCGGCGGCGTCGATGAAGTTGCGCACCGAGGAGCCGCCCTGGGCCAAGGCTTCTCGCAAGGTCTGTTGCAGCTCGGCGTTCAAGCGCAGCAGTTGCGCGGTGGTCAGGTCGGCGGGGCGGGCCAGGGGGGAGAGTCCGGCCCGGTGCAGGGCCTCGTCGGCATAGATATTGCCCACGCCGGCCAGCAGGGACTGGTCCAGCAGGGCGGCCTTCAAGGGAGTCTTGCGGCCGGCCAGGCGCTGGACAAAGGCCTCTCCCTCCAGGCCCAGGGCGTCCGGCCCCATCTTGGTCAGCGGCCCGGCCTGCAGCGCGGCCTGGTCGGGATAGAAGGTCATGCCGCCAAAGCGGCGCGCGTCGCGGTAAAACAGGGAGGGTCCCTGGTCGGCGAAGCTGACCGTGATGTGTATATGGTCGGCCTGGGGGCGCTCTTGGGCCAGGATGAGCTGGCCGGTCATGCCCAGGTGCACGCCCCACCAGGGGCCGCCCTCCATTTCCAGCAGGAGAAGCTTGCCTCGGCGGGAGCTGCCCAGCACGCGGCGTTTTTCCAGGCCGCGTTTTAGCAGGCGCGGCGAGGGGCGGGCCAGCTTGTCCACACCCACCCATATCTTGGCCACCACCCGCCCCTGTATCTGGGGCATGAGGGTCTGGCGCACGCTCTCTACTTCTGGCAGTTCTGGCATGCTGGTTATATAAGGCCTGGGCGGGCGGCGGGCAAGCCCCCATGCCCCTTTCTCCGGCTTCACCCCACTATTCTGTGGTTGACACCCCTGGCAAATCCTATATAGAGTAGCCAGGGTAGTAACTGTTAAGCTTATGTATTTTTGGGGATAGCCGTGGCCAACCTTGACAAGATGAAAGAGGCCTGCCCTAACCTGAAATCCAACTTGAGCCAATGCTCCTGCACCTACACCTCGTGCGACAAGACCGGACTCTGCTGTCAGTGCGTGGCCTATCATCGCAAGATGAGGCAGATCCCGGGCTGTTTTTTTTCGGCGGCGGGAGAGCGCAGCTATGACCGGTCCTATGCCAAATTCTGCGGCGACTGCTGCTCCTAGGCGGTCGGGGACCAACCGGCCCTGATGGACCACCGCCAAGAGCTGAAAGACGCCGTCAATCTGCTGGCCGACCTCACCGAGGCTAACACGGCCGCCCTTTTCCTGCTGGACGGCGGCGGGCAGCACCTGCACGCCGCGGCCTATCACACCTTCAGCCGCTGTTTCCGTCAATCTCCCATCCGCATGGGCGAGGGTCTGGTGGGCTATGTGGCCAAGCACCAGGAACCGGTGGACGTGGACCGCTACAAGCAGGGCTCCAAGGCCACCTGCCTCTACGACGAGGAAGAGGATATAAAGGCTTTCCTGGCCATGCCGGTGGGCGAGGTGGGAGTCTTGGTGATAGACACCAAGAAACGCTCGGTGTTTGGCGAGCGGGAAAAAAGAATCGTTCGCGATTTTGCCACGTTTATCCATCACTTGGTCTTGCAGCAGGACACAAGTTCGCGCGAGGCCATGTATGGTCGTATACTTGATTTGATGTACGATGTGGAAAACGCCGCCTTGGGGTTCTCCGAGGAGCGGGATTATCTGGCCGAGGTGCTGGACGCTGGCCGGCGCTACACTGGTTTGTCCATGGGCTTCATCTTCAAGATATTGCCCGGGCGCAAGCAGTACTCGGTGGTGGCCGTGGAGGGTCCTTCCCTGGCCACCTTGCGCGGGCGATCCTTCCCGGTCAGCCAGGGCCTGGTGGGTTGGGTCATGCGCGAAGGTCAGCCCTTGACCCATTCGCGCTTCAATCCTTTGCCCGGCCGCGCCTACTTGATCTCGCCGGATGAGCCCTTGCGGGGATATAATGCCTTCGTGGGGGTGCCCCTTCTGGCCTGGCGCCGCATGACCGGGGTTTGGGCCTTTGCCGGCCGCACGGAACGGCACATCGAGGAAGAAGAGGAGAGGGCCCTGCAGCTGGCCGGCCACCGCGTGGCCGCCACCATAGAACACTACCGCCTGGGGGCTTCATAGCAGGCCCCAGCGTGGTCCTGGCTGGTCCGGGAGGGTTCAGGGAATGTTTTTTAGCAAGATACTGGGCATGTTCGGCAAGGACATGGCCATGGATTTGGGCACCGCCAACACGCTCATCTTCATCAAGGGTAAAAACATCGTTTTGAACGAGCCCTCGGTGGTGGCCATTCAGCGGGACAGCGGCAAGGTCATCGCGGTGGGGCACAAGGCCAAGGAGTACCTGGGGCGCACCAACCCCTCCATTCTGGCCAGCCGGCCCTTGAAGGACGGCGTCATCGCCGACTTCGACCTGACCCGGCTCATGATCAAGCAGTTCATCATGAAGGTGCGCTCCGCCACCGGGTTGGTCAAGCCGCGCATGCTCATCGGCGTGCCCTCGGGCGTGACCCAGGTGGAAAAAAGGGCGGTCATCGAGAGCGCCGAGCAGGCCGGGGCGCGCGAGATTTACCTCATCGAGGAGCCCATGGCCGCGGCCATCGGCGCGGGCCTGCCCATCGACCAGCCGCGCGGCTCCATGATGGTGGACATCGGCGGCGGCACCACCGAGGTGGCGGTCATCAGCATGTACTCCACCGCCTACAGCGAAAGCGTGCGCGTGGCCGGCGACGAGGGCAACGAGGCCATCATGCGCTACATCCAGCGCAAGTACCAGATGCAGGTGGGCGAGAACACCGCCGAGAACATCAAAATCGGCATCGGCTCGGCCTTCCCCCTGGAAGACCCCTTGTCCATGGAGGTCAGCGGCAAGGACCTGCTCAACGGCATTCCCCGCACCGTGACCCTGACCGACGAGGAGGTGCGCGAGGCCTTGAGCGAGCCGGTGAGCGTCATCGTGGAGAGCGTGCGCCGGGCCTTCGAAAAGACCCCGCCCGAACTGGCCGCCGACGTGGCCGAGCAGGGCGTGACCCTGGCCGGCGGCGGGGCGCTCATCCGGGGCCTGGACAGGCTCATCACCCACGAGATGGGCATCAAGGTGACCATCGCCGAGGATCCCCTGGCCAGCGTGGTGCTGGGGGCCGGCATAGCCTTGCAGAACATTCGCGAATTCCGGCGGGTCTTCATCAACTAGCCGCCGACGGAGAGAGCCGCCCCTTGGCCAGACGCCTGCAACCCGAGGACCTGCACGAACGCATCGACTGCTTCGGCGAGTTCGAGCGCAACGACGAGGTCTGCCTGCGCCTGTGCGGCCTGCACTTCGAGTGCGCCGCCACCCGCGAGCACCTGACCAGCCTGCAGATGCGCGACGAATCCCTGGCGGAACTGGGCTGCCCGCACAGCGCCTGAGGCTCCCTTTACCGCCACCTGACTGCCATTCCGATCTTGCCGGCCTCCGGCGGGGGCCAATCCCCGTCCGTCCTAACGATTATCTTCGCCAACCTGGTCGGACAGCTGCCGCGGCGGCGGGCCGTCGCCGCGCAACCCCACCGGCCCCTGCACCCGGCCCGGCCGGGGCGGGGGCCAGCGCCGGGG
>CAZLSD010000206.1:0-6223 GCA_964561775.1 uncultured Desulfarculus sp.
GCCGGGGTCGCCCTGGCGGCCGGAGCGGCCGCGCAGCTGGTTGTCGATGCGCCGGCTCTCGTGGCGCTCGGTGCCCAGGATGTGCAGGCCGCCCAAGGCCACCACCTGCTCGCGCTCGGCGGCGCAGGCGGCCTCGAACTTGCGCAGGGCCGCGGCATGGGCCGCCGGGTCCTCCTGGGGGTCGGCCGCCTGCTTGGCCAGGAAGGCGGGGTTGCCGCCCAGCACGATGTCGGTGCCGCGGCCGGCCATGTTGGTGCTGATGGTCACCGCGCCCTTGCGCCCGGCCTGGGCCACGAACTCGGCCTCGCGGGCGTGCTGCTTGGCGTTCAAAACCGTGTGGGGCACGCCCTGGCGCTTGAGCTGCTCGGAGAGGCGCTCGGATTTCTCGATGTTGATGGTGCCCACCAAGACCGGCTGCCCCTTCTTGTTCAGCTCCTTGATCTCCTCCACCGCGGCGTTGAACTTCTCGCGCTCGGTGCGAAACACCACGTCGGCGAAGTCGGTGCGCACCATGGGCCGGTGGGTGGGGATGACCAGCACCTCCAGCTTGTATATCTTGGCGAACTCCTCGGCCTCGGTGTCGGCGGTGCCGGTCATGCCGGAGAGTTTCTTGTACATGCGGAAGTAGTTCTGGAAGGTGATGGTGGCCAGCGTCTGGTTCTCGTTGGCCACCTTCAGCTTTTCCTTGGCCTCCAGGGCCTGGTGCAGGCCGTCGGAATAGCGCCGGCCGGGCATGAGCCGGCCGGTGAACTCGTCGACGATGATGACCTCGCCGTCTTTGACGATGTAGTCCACGTCGCGCCTGAACAGGCTGTGGGCCTTCAGGGATTGCTGCAAATGGTGCAGCACCTCCATGTTGCGCGGGTCATAGAGGTTGTCCAGGCCCAGGATTTCCTCGCAGCGGGCCACGCCGTCGTCGCTCAAGTTGGCGGTGCGGCTTTTCTCGTCCACCGTGAAATCGCGGTCCTTGGCCAGGCGGGGGATGACCTTGTCCACGTCGTTGTAGAGGCGGGTGGATTTCTCGGCCGGGCCGCTGATGATGAGCGGGGTGCGCGCCTCGTCGATGAGGATGGAGTCCACCTCGTCCACGATGGCGTAGTTGAACTCGCGCTGGACCATGTCCTCCAGGGAGAACTTCATGTTGTCGCGCAGATAGTCGAAGCCGAACTCGTTGTTGGTGCCGTAGGTCACGTCCGAGCCATAGGCCTCTTGGCGCTCGCGCTCGTCCAGGTCGTGCAGGATGCAGCCCACGGAGAGCCCCAGGAAGCGGTAGATGGAGCCCATCCAGGCCGCGTCGCGGCTGGCCAGGTAGTCGTTGACCGTGACCACGTGCACGCCCTTGCCGGTGAGCGCGTTAAGGTACACCGGCAGGGTGGCGGCCAGGGTCTTGCCCTCGCCGGTCTTCATCTCGGCTATCTTGCCCTCGTGCAGCACCATGCCGCCGATGAGCTGGGCGTCGAAGTGGCGCTGGCCGATGACCCGGCGGGCCGCCTCGCGCACCGTGGCGAAGGCCTCGGGCAGCAGGTCGTCCAGGCTGGCCCCCTGGTCCAGGCGCTGGCGGTAGGCCACGGTGAGCCCGGCCAGATCCTGGTCGCTCAAGCCCATCAGCCTGGGCTCCAGGGAGTTGATCTTCTCCACCAGGGGCCAGAGCCGGTTGAGCTCGCGGTCGTTCTTGGAGCCTAAGATGCTTTTTAGGAGCTTGCCGAACATGGAAGTACCCTATGTCTCCAGGGGCGTAAAAATGCCAATCCCGGCGCAACCAAGGCGCCGGGAGCAGGGAGGCTCACCGCTCGGGCGCTAGTTGAGTATATAGTATCGCGGATTGGCCGGCACGCCCGAGAGCAGGATCTCATAGTGCAGGTGGGGTCCGGTGGAGCGGCCGCTGCTGCCCACGGTGGCCACGGTTTGGCCGCGCTTGACCTTCTGCCCCACGCTGGCCTTGAAGTCGCCCAGGTGGCCATAGCGGGTGACCAGGCCGTGGCCATGGTTGATGGCCAAGAGGCGGCCATAGGCCCCCTCGAAGCCGGCGAAGGTGACGATGCCCTCGGCGGGGGAGACCACCGGCGAACCGGAGCGGGTGGAGATGTCGATGCCGGCATGGAAGTGGCGCTCGCCGGTGAAGGGCGAGATGCGGTAGCCGAAGCCGCTGGTCACCCAGCCCCGGGTGGGCCAGATGGAAGGGGTGGCGGCCAGGATGGAGCGGCGCTCGTTCAGGAACTTGGCCAACTGCTCCTGCACCAGGCGCTCGCTCTCGCCTTCCACGGCCAGTTGGTCCAAATCGCGCTGCATGTTGTTGAGCTGGCGCTCGCGCAGGCTGCCGGTCAAGCGCACGCCCGGTCCGCTGGCCGAGCCCTCGGGCCCGCCCACCCCCAGGAACGAGTCGTTTTCCGGGGCCTTTTCCAGGTTGGCCATCACGCGCAGGCGCATGTTGAACTGTTTGAGCTTGGACATCTGCTCGCGCACGGTGGCCAGGCGCTGGGAAAAAGCGCCCAACTGGGCCTCTTGGCGCTGGGTCTGCGCCTGCAGGGCCTGAATGTCGGGAAGCGCGGTCTTGATGGATTCGTACTGGTAATACCAGTAGCCGGTGAGCCCCAGGCAGCCCAACGCCAGCACCATCAGCACCGGCAACACCAGCCCGTGCATGGCGAAGCGCTTGACGTGATGGGTTCCCTCGGGAATTATCAGAATTGTAAATCGCTTCAGCACGATAGCTCTACACTCCGCTCGGGGCGATCCCTGAGTAGACTATACCGTCAGCGTTCTGCCGTAGCGCGTATCTTCCACATAGCATGCCCGGCAAGGGGCAGTCAACCTAAAAACGCCCATATTACCCAGCCCGGTAATAGGGTTACTCCCAAGGCGCATCCTGCCTCCGCGTCAAAAAACGTAGGCAGGACGCCGGGTAGCGCCCTGCCCTCTTCTTGATCGCCTTGACCCCGCCGCCCGCTAGGGTCCGCTGACCGACAAACCCTCCACCAGGAGGGAGGGCGCGCCGGTCTTGCCGTAGAAGGTCAGATCGCTGCCCACCCCGCGCACGGCGGCGAACAGCTCCAGCACCTGGCCGGCCAGGGCGATGGACTTGACGGGTCTGACCACCAGACCGTTCTCCACCAGATGCCCGGCCGCGCCAAAGGAGAACTGGCCGCTCACCGGATCGGCGGTGTGGCCGCCCATGATCTCGCTGATGATGAGCCCCTGGCCCATCTGGCCGCGCAACTGGGCGGGGGTTTGCGCCCCGGGCTCCAGGAACAGGTTGCTGAAGCCCACCCCCGGGGGGGCCTTCAAGGAAGGCCGCACCGCGTTGCCGGTGCTGGCCTGTCCCTGGCGCGCGCCCCACAGGCGGTCGAAGACGAAGCCCTCCAGCAGGCCCTGGCGCACCAGGGCCTTATGACCCTGCGGCGTGCCCTCGTCGTCAAAGGCCGCGCTGCCCAGGCCCCGGGGCATAAGCCCGTCGTCCACGATGCTTACCAGGGGCGAGGCCACCTGCTGGCCCAGGCGTCCGGCCAAGAGCGAGCGCCCCTTGACCAGGTTGTCGCCCAGGAGCGAGGCGGCCAAGAGCTCCAGGAAATCGGCGGCCACGTGGGGCTCGAAGATGACCGCGTAGCGGCCGTCGGCCACCGGGCCAGCCCCCAGGAAGGCGCTGGCTTTCTTGCCCGCGCCCTTGCCCACCGCCTCCACGTCCAGGTCGGCCAAGAAGCGGCGGCTGGCGAAGTCCCAGCCTTCCTCGGACTGCCCGTCCTGGCTGGCCAGGGCGTTGGCCATGGCGGTGATGGCGGTGGAGCGCTGGCTCAGGTCCAGCCCGGCGCTGGAGCGCAGATGGAGCAGGCTCTCGGCCTCGCTGACCTCGGCCGGGTGCACGTGATGCACCCGAGGGTCGGCGGCCAGGGCGGCGGCGGCCAGGGTCCGGGCCCGCTCCACCTTGGCGGCCAGGGGCTCCTCGGCCAGGGCGGGGTCGAAGACCTCTGGCGCGGCGGGCCAACTGGAGGGGCCGGGCAGGCTGTAGCCAGGCTCGGGGTCGGCCGCCGCCGCCGAGGCCAGGGCCTCGGCCACCGCCCGCGTCAGCCCCGCGCCGTCCGCGCCCATGACATAGCTGAAGCCCAGGCGGCCATCCTTGAGCAGACGCACGGCCAGGCCCTGGCTGTCGGCCTGCACGAACTTGTCCACCTCCTGGCCGCGCACGCCTATGCTAAGGCTGCGGCTGGCCAGGGCCATCAGCTCCCACTGGGCCACGCCCCGTTGCTTTAGCGCGCTCTGGGCCTCGTCCAAAAGGCGGGTCAGGTCCATGGTCACAGCTCCAAAAGCATGGCGATCTCGTCGCAGGCGGGGAATTTGACGCACTTGACGCAGTCAGCCCAGATCTTGTGGGGCATGCGCCCCTTTTCCACCTCCTGGAAGCCCAATTGGGCGAAGAAGGAGGGACGGTAGGTGAGGGCGAAAACCTGGTTGAAGCCCAGGGTCACGGCCTCGCTAACCGCGGCCTCCACCAGTCTGGTGCCCCAGCCCTTGCCGGCCAGCTCGGGCATCACGGCCAGGCTGCGCACCTCGCACAGATCCTCCCAGACCAAGTGCAGGGCGCAGACCCCCACCGGTCCGCCGGACTGATCCTCGGCCACCACGAAATCTCGCAGAAATTCGTATAACTCGCTCAAGGGACGGGCCAGCAACAGCCCCTGGTTGCCGTAGTGGGCCAGGAGGCCGTGGATGAAAGGGACATCTTGCTGGCGGGCCTTGCGCATCATGGGCATGCCTCTTTTGGTTGGAGGGAGTTCCCCCATTGTAGCGGCCGGCCCGGCCTGGGTAAAGGCCCGCGGGGAACATGCCGCCTTCCCGGCGGCGGTCAGAGCCCACGCGCCAGGGAGAAGCCTGGTCAGGAGGCGGCGGGGGCGGCCTTCCTGGTCTTGGGGGGCAGGCGCAAGCTATGCTTGACAAAGGCGGCCAGGGCCTCGTCGCCCACCTGGCCCAGGTGGCGGCGCAGGTTTTCCAGGGGCATCTCGGCCCGGGCCATGTATTGATGCCCACCGGCCGAGCCCAGCTGCCCGAAGGCCCGCTCCACCACCTTGCCGGCGCTGGCGCGCAGGCCCACGTTGCGCACCACCACCACCAGTTTATCCTGGCGCACGCCGCTGACCACGGTCATGTCCACGCTGTCCAGCTTGAGAAAAAAGTCGGCCATCTGCACCAGGTTGTCGCCGCTCTTGCAGTTGGTCAGGTGCACGTAGACGCAGTGACGCCGCACCACGTAGACATCCAGGGCCTGGCGCAGGGTGTCCAGGTCCTTTAGCCGCATCTCGCTGAAGGCGATCTTGCGCAGCAGGCCCTGGTCGGAGCGGGGGAAGAGCAACTGGAAGGCCTTGACGTCCTCTTCCAGGGAAGGCCGGGTGAAGCCCGCGGTGTCGTTCTTGATGCCATAGGCCAGGGCCGAGGAGAGGCGGGAGGAGGGCTTGATGTCGGCCCCGCGCAGGTATTCGGCCATGATGGTGGAGGTGGCCCCATAGCGGGGGCGCACGTCGAAGAAGGGGAGCTTCTCGGTGGACTCCAGCAGGGGATGATGGTCGATGACCGCGGTGAACATGAGCCCTTGCAGCATATCCTTGTTGTGCTGGGGCTGGCCGTCCACCATCACCAGCTTGCTGAACTCGCGCGGCCGCACCTGGCTCCAGGGCTCCAGGGGGATGCTGAGCAGACGCACCATGGCCAAGTTGTCCGGGCGGCTGATCTCGTTCAAGCGGGCGATGGTGACGCCGGCCACCCTCCGCCAGAGCAGGCGCTTGAAGGCCAGGGCCGAGCCCAAGGCGTCGGGATCGGCCGTGATGACCACCAGCACCCGGTCCTCGGGAGCGAAAAGCGCCAGCAGACGCCGGGCCTGCTCGTGCATGCTGCGAGGCCTGGAGGGGGCTGGGCTGCGTTTGGCTGGCATGGCTTCTCGCGTCGCGGGTCAACAGTGCGTGGGTATCGATTATCAGGATAGCATCTGGCGAAAGCCTCCACAACCAGGGGCGTCTCTTGCGGCCAGCGGCCCGTCTTGACTGCGTGGTCAGCCGCCGATATGATGAACTCCCATCCATAGCATCGGCGCTGGTTATCCTGGCCCCCCGCCAGTACGGCGCCCCAATCTACCTGCTGGTAGCGAACCTGATGAGGAGTAGGCAGATGTGTAACCAAGAGCTTTGGGGTGGCAACCCGACCCCGCTAAAAGTGATGGACCTTACCTTGCGCGACGGCA
>CAZLSD010000207.1:0-6157 GCA_964561775.1 uncultured Desulfarculus sp.
CAAGGCGGGCGGGTGGGCGCCCGCCCCCAGCCCCAGGCCCAGCCCCAGCAGGTTGGCCGCCGCCACCCCGGCCAAGGCCCGGGCCACGGTTATGCCCAGCTCGCGCGGCAGGGTTCCGGCCAGGGTCAAATCCCACAGGGTCTCCAGCACCAGGGGCGGCGGCGGGGCCAGCTCCGGCCCCAGCAGGGCGCTGGCCAGCCAGCCGGCCCCCAGCATCAAGATGGCGGAGACCAGATAGGGCCAGAGGCGGATCAAGGCGCGGCCCAGAAGGATTCGGGCAGGGCCGCCCCGGCCTGACCCAGGGAGGCGGGCATGACCATGGCCAGGAAGTCCGTCACCGCCTGGCGGGCCTGGACCGCCCTCTCCACATGGATGATATCTCGAGACATGGACAGGCGCAGCGCCTGCCAGCCCAGTTCCTCGGCCACCTGGGGCGGCAGCACGGCCAGGGCCGCCTCGGCGTCGCCGGCCAGCAGCCCGGCCTGGCGCTCCATCTGCTCCACCAGTTGGCGGGCCAAGCCGGGATGGCGGCGGAGCCAATCTGTGCGCGCGGCCAGGCCCACGAAGGGCTGGCGGGCCGGGCCTCCGCTCAGGCGGGCGTGCTCCTCCTCCAGGCTGGCCACCACCTTGAGCTGGGGGGCTTTGAGCAGAAGCAGGGAGACCAGGGGCTCGGGCGCCAGCAGGTGATGGGCCTGGCCGCGCAGCACCTCCAGCATGAGTTGGCGGGGGGCCAGGCGGCTGACCTGAAAACCCGGCCCCCCTCGCTTGTCCATGTCTTCCAAGAGACCCAGGGCCGGGCTGTCCGGCGGTATCACCGCCAGAGACTGGCCGTTAAGCGCGCACAGGGCGGCCAGGGAGGGCAGATCGCGCGCGCCCGCGTCGTCGCTGAGGAAATAGAACTTGCGCCAACCAGTGACGGCCAGCAGGGTGACGGGAGCGCCACGCAGGGAGGCCTGGGCCAAGCCCTCCAGGTGCCCCAGCCACAGATCGCCCTGGCCGGCCAGCACCACCCCGCGCAGGTCCTCCAGATCCTTCCAGGCGCGGGTCTCCAGGCGCAGGCCCTGGGGCCAGCCCTGGCGCACCGCCGCCCAAAAGGGGATTTGGGGCGTGGTGGCCCCCAGGCTGGTGTAGAAGACCAGACTGGGGGTCTGTTCCTGGCTTGCCTCCCCTGGCGGGGAAGAAGAGGCGATGAACAGGGAATGGACGCCGTAGCCGGCCAGGGCCAGCAGCAGCACGCCCAACACCAGATGGCGGCGCATCGGTCCTAGAACTCCACGGTATAGGTGAGGGCGGCGCAAAGGCCGGTTTCATAGAGCTGGATGCCGCGAGAGTTGGCCAGGTAGTTCTGGTACTTCTCGTCCAGGATGTTGTCCACGGCCAGGGTCAGGCTGTGGGTCAAGCGCTCCCAGGGCAGGCGATAGCGGAAGGCGGCGTTCAAGGTCACGTAGCCTTCCACGCCAGGCACGCCGTCGGGGGTGTCGTTCTGCTCCAGGGCCCAGCGGGTGTCCAGGCGGCTCCAGCAGCGCCCCCGCTCCCAGGCGAGGCCGGCCTGCCCCGACACCGGGGCCACGTCGGGCAGGGTCTGGTCGCTGGACTCGTCGCGTCCCTCCAGGGCGGCCAGGTTGGCGAAGAGGGTCCAGCCCGGCCCCAGGCGCAAGCGCCCCTCCAGCTCCGCGCCCTGGATGCGGGCCTCGCCCACGTTGTGCATCACCAGCAGGGTGGCGCTCTGGCGCTTCTGGGAGATGTAGTCGTAGATGGTGTTGGTGAACAGGCGCAGGTCCGCGCCCCAGGGTCCGGCCTGATAGTGCAGGCCATACTCCAGCATGAGCGAGGTCTCCGGCTTGAGGTCCGGATCGCCCTTGAGCTGCTGACCGCCGCCCAGGTCGATGAGCTTGAAGCGCTCCAGGATATCGGCGGAGCGGTAGCTGGAGGCGGCCAGCAGGGTGTGCGACCAGGATTTGGCCGGCTTCCAGGTCAGGCCGGCGTGCAGGTTCCAGCCCAGGTCGTCCTGGGCGCCGGCCGTGAAGCCGTTGCCGGCCTCGTTCTTGGTCTCCAGGCTGTCCCCGCGCGCCCCCAGGTTGAGGGTCAGGGTGTCGCCCAGGCGCCAGTCGTCCTCGGCATAGAGGCCCAGGGAGGTCTGGCGGCTGTCGGGGACCGGGAAGTCCATGCGCACCGAGCCGTTGCTCAGGTAGCGGAAGCGCCAGGACTCCATGTGCCAGCTCCAGGCGTCCAGGCCGGCCACGATGGCGTGGTCGCCACTCTCCAGGCTGGTTTGCAGCTTGCCGCCCACGGTCTCGTGGTCCGCGCCGGGGCGGATTTCCTTTACTCCGGTCACGCCGGTCTGGTCCACCAGCACCCGGCGCTGGTTGCGGTTGAAGTACAAGGAGGCGGAAACGTCCTTGAGCAGCTGGCCGCCCACGTCCAGGCTGGCGTCCAGGCTGGCAAAGTTGCTGGAGGTGCGGGGATAGGTGACGCGGGCCGCCGAGGGCAGGGTGGTGGGTCCGCCGGGGATGCCCACCTCGTGGGCCTCGGCCTGCATGACCTGGAACTCGGTGGTCAGCCTGTCCCCCAGTTTGAAGGCGGCGGCCGCCCGGGCCTGTTCGTCGCGGTACTGGCTGTTGGGCACGCGTTCGTCATCGCCGGAGCGGGTGTCGTCGTGGTCGCGGGCCGCGCCCGATGCGAAAAGCCAGTAATCGGCCGCCTCGTAGCGCAAATTGGCGTAGGAATCCAGGCCGGCCGGGTTGCTCACCCCGCTCAGGCTGACCCGGCCGTGCAGGGCCTCGTCCTGGCTGAAGCGCCCCTTGCGGGTGATGATGTTGATTACTCCGCCCGTGGAGCCCGAGCCGTAGAGCGAACTCACCGGACCCTTGAGCACCTCCACCCGCTCCACGTCCATGGGGTTGATGAAGCTCAAGCGGGCGTTGATGTCGGTGGCGGTGTTGATGCGCTTGCCGTCCACCAGCACCACCACCGAGGCGCCGCCCAGGCCGCGGATGGAAACATCGCGCCCCCAGGCCGAGTCCCCGGCGGCGGCCAGGCCGGGGATGGCGGCCAGCACGTCGGCCAGGCTGGCCTTGGCCGCCAGATCGATGTCGGCCTCGTCGGCCACGCCCACCCCGCCCGGCGTCTCCGAGAGGCTGGAGGAGCGGCCACGGGCGCTGATCACCACATCCTCCGCCTCCAGGGCGGCGGCGGCCTGGGCAAAGGCCGGGGCGGCCCCCGCCTGCCACAGCGCGCAAAGCAAACTCAAACCCGTCAATAAACGTACAGCTTTCATGACCAGCTTCTCCTAAATGTTCAGGCGGCGGGCCAGCCCGCGTCCATGTCCCGGGCCAGGTCTTCCATGATTTGCCAGCCAGGCCAATGCAGCCGCCAGCCCGCCTCTTCCAATTCGGGAAAACCGGGCGCGTCGGCCCTGACCGGGACCAGCCCCCCGGACTTGGCCAGGAAGGTCTGGAATTCCAGGGAGAGCAGGTAGGCCAGCAGTTCCCGGGCTTGGGGCGGCGCGTCGGCGGCCAGGCAGGCCATGAGCGGCACGGCCAAGGCCCCGCTGGCCGGCCAGACCATCCTGCCCCCGCCCAGACGGAAGGCCCGGGCAAAGGCCGGGATGATCACCCCGGCGGCCAGGTCTCCCGCGTCCACCCGCTTGTTTATGTCCAGGGGCACGCTGGCGGTATCCAGCCTGGGCTGGGCCGCGCCTTGGCCTGGGCAGAGCCCGCCCAGGAAACGCCGCAGCAGATAGGGCAGCGGGGTGTCCGGGGGCGGGCAGCCCAGGGTGAGGGAATCGCCGCCCCGGCATAGATCCGCCCAGTCGCCCAGACCGGGCAAGCGGGCCTGGTTGACGGCCAGCACCACCGGCACCGCCGCGATGAGGGTCAGCTCCGGCGCGGGCGGGCGGAGCCCCAGTTCCTCCAACTCGCCGCGCCAGGCGGGAACCAGCTCCCCCGGATCGGCGAATACTCCCCGGCCCTGGGCGGCCAGCACGTTAAGGGCCAGGTGGGGATAGGCCGAGACGGCCAGGGCCGGGGGAGGCTCCGGCCCGCAGGAGCGGGCAAAGGCCAGCATCTCGGGATGGGTGTCGGGGGAATCCAGGCTCAAGCCGGGGAAGCGCTCCGCGACCTGGCCCCGGGTGTAGCGGGTGATATTGGGGGGGATGGAAAGATGGGCTCGAGTGTTCATCTCAGCTCCTTGAGGCGCAGACTTATGCCGCGCCGCAGAAGGTCCCTGGCTTGTAGCAGGGAGGCGTCCAAGCGCGACAGGTGTTCAAGACAGGCCAGTTCGTCCTGGTCCACCTCCAGCACCTGGAGCATGCCGCCTCCGCCCATGACCACCCGGCGCTG
This sequence comes from uncultured Desulfarculus sp., assembly GCA_964561775.1. GTDB lineage: Bacteria > Desulfobacterota > Desulfarculia > Desulfarculales > Desulfarculaceae > JACRDC01. Next base: position 4,341 of record CAZLSD010000207.1, read on the forward strand.
GCTCATCAGCATCAGCACCGGGTCGTGGGTGGCGGTGATGACTATCTTGCCGCCGCCGGCCAGGGCGGCCAGGGCGCGGTGCTTGTCGATGCCGGCGTTCTCCACCTCGTCTATGAGCACCACCGGGGCGTCGGAGACCAAGGCCAGGTCGGCGATCATCAAGGCCCGGGTCTGGCCCCCGCTCAGGCCTTGCAGGCGATCCCCGGCGGCCATGGGCTCGCCGCACAGGCTGTTGGCCAGCTCCAGCACGCGCTCCAGCCAGATATCCTCCCGCTTGCCCAGGCAGGAGGCGTGCATGCCCACGAAGGCCCCCACGCTGGTGTCCATGACGAAGTTGGTGCGCTGGGAGAGCGTGGCCACCAGGCCCAGGGGGGCCTGCTCCACCAGAAGGCCGTCCAGCAGCACGCTGCGCCCCGAAGGGGTGTCGCCGCGCGCCATCTGCTCGATGTCGCACAGAAGCTCGCTCTTGCCCGAGCCCGTCGGGCCCACCACGGCCAGGGTCTGCCCCGCCAGCAGGCTCAGCTCGCGCACCTGCTCGGGCCGGCCCTGGCGGTCCCCGCCTCCCTTGATCACCAATTCCCGCACTTGCATGTCACTTGCCCTCCCAGGCCAGCTTCTCCACGTTTCCCGTCTGGAAGTCGCGGCCAATGCGGCGCTCTCCCGTGCAATAGGAGCAGATGCTGGCCGGCATGTCGTGGCGCAACCGGCGCTGCCCCACCTCCTGGGTCTCGGGCCAATCCAAGACGCGGCGGGCCAGCAGCAGGCTGCCGGTGCCGGTCAGCCCGTTGACCGCCAGCACCACGGCCCCGGGATTGACCTGGCGTATGCCGTGCAGCAGCACCTCCCGCTCGGCCTGGGAGACCAGGTCGCCCTTGGTCAGCACCACCACGTCGGCCAGGGAGAGCAAGGGGCCGATCTTGGCCGGGGCGTCCAGGCCGCCCAGGCTCTCCAGCACGGTCACGGCCAACACGCCCTCCACATGGGGGGCGCAGCGCAGGCACAGGCCCGCCGTCTCCACGAAGAGGACCTGGGCTTGGTGGTGGCGGCCCCAATCCACGGCCTCCTCCAGGTTGGAGACGAAGTAGTGATCCGGGCAGAGGTAGCCGCTCAGGCCGCCCAGGGCGGGGATCCCCAACTGGCGGGCAAAGCGCTCGGGGTCGGCGGAACTCCGGGTGTCGAACTTGAGGGCGGCCAGGGCCAGCTTGGCCTGCCGCAGCCAATAGGCGCTCTGCACGATTACGGCCGTCTTGCCCGCGCTGGGCGGACCGGCCACTATGACGACTTTCATGCGCTCTCCCTAGTTGTCGGGGTCAAGGCGATCCTTTTCCAAGCGTAGTCCGCCTACTCCAGGCGGTAGACCATGGGCACGCGCACCTGGCGTCCGGCCAGCAGGGCCAGCTTTTCCTGGTTCATGCGCGCCACGGCGCGCTCCATGCTCTCCAGGGCGGCCCGGCCCAGGATTTCCGAGGCCTCGCCCCGCTCCACCCGCCAGGCCTGGGGCCGGCCCTGGCCGTCGAAGTCCACCACCAGCATCACCCGGCCGGTCAGATTGGCGCGGCGGGCGGCCAGGGGATAGCGCTTCTCGCGCTCCAGCAGGGCGGCCAAGGCCTCGAGCATGCCGCGCCGCAGCGCCTCATCATCCGCCGAAGGGGCCGTGGCCGATGCCGTCATGGCGGCCTGAGGGGCGGCGGTTGACACAGGCTGGGCCGGGGGTTGCCCGGCCAGGGCCATCGGCTCGGGCTCGGGCGCGGGCGGGGCCTGGGCCTGGGCCACCGTCCGGGTGCGCGGGCTGGGCCTGCAGGTCATCGGTTCGGACG
>CAZLSD010000208.1:0-6152 GCA_964561775.1 uncultured Desulfarculus sp.
GCCCGCTTGACTCTGTTGACAAGAAACACGGTTGCTAAAAAGGCGAGGGGGGTGGGGGTGGCAGCTCGGGCAAATCTTGCCTTGAGTCATGGCGGGTTACGTTTTCGCTAACCCGCTACGTTTTGCGGTGATTACTCCAACTTGAGACCGCCCGGCGCAAACACGGCCAGGCCTCGCCAGGCGCCCCTATCGCGTTTTTTGGAGAGGGGGTCTGGGGGAGAACCTTTTTTGCGCTGCAAAAAAGGTTCTCCCCCAGCTCTTCTCCTACGTGCCGCGCAAGGTGCGGGCCAGGCCATAGAGGCTGCCCAGGGCGAAGACGCCGGCGCGGGCCCAGACGATGAAGGGGGCGAGCAGGCCGATGCTGGGGTCGCGGCGGGCGGCGAAGAGGGCGAAGGGGGTGGCCGAGGCCAGGATGGCGGCCCAGGCCAGGAGGATGAGGGACCACAGGTCGGGCCAGAGCTGGGCTGGGGGTATGAGTGCCAGGGCGCCGGCCATGGCCAGGGTTTGCAGCTTTAGCACCAGGGGGGTGTAGGTGTCCTTGAGGGCCTTTTCCGGGAAGCGGCGGTAGACCACCAGCCGCCAGTAGCCGCGCCAGAACTTGGTGCGCAGGTATTTGCCGAAGCTCGTGGGGTGCTGGTGATAGACGATGGCCTTGGGGTTGAAGACCAGGCGGTGTCCGGCGGCCACCAGGCGATAGGACAGCTCGGTGTCCTCGTTGTTGGCGGCGCTGAAGCTCTGGTCGAAGCCGTTCATCTGGCGGAAGACCTGGGCGCGGAAGGCGGCGGCGTAGGTGTCCACCATGTCGATGCTCTGGTGCTTGAGCAAGAGCTGGTAGCGGTCCTCGAACTCCACCTGGGCGAAGCGGGCGGCCAACTGGGTCTGGCGGGTGCGGTAGGCTCCCTTGACCGCGCTGACCCTGGGGTCGGCCAGGGGGGCGGTCATTTGTTCCAGCCAGTCGGGGGCGGGCTCGCAGTCGCTGTCGGTGAAGAGGATGATCTGGCCCCGGGCTAGAGCCGCGCCCTGGTTGCGGGCGGTGGCTGGTCCGGCGTTGGCCTGGTGGAGATAGCGGTCGGCCCCGGCCAGGGCGGCCTTGGCCACTTGGGCGGTGCCATCGGTGGAGCCGTCGTCCACCACGATGATCTCGTAGAGGGCGCGGTCGATGGTCTGCCTCGCCAGGGCGGCCAGGGTGGCCCCCAGGGTGGCTTCGGCCTGGTAGGCCGGGATGACCACCGAGTACAGCGGCGGGGGGGTATCTGCCTGGCCGGGGGGCATGCTACACCCTGGAGCCCAGGATGAGGTGCTTGAAGAAGGTGCGCCCGGCGCGGGCGGTGCGCATCAGCTCGCCGGGGGTGGTGAGCACCTGTTTGAGCTTGTAGGCGAAGTAGCCCGGGCGCAGATAGAAGCGGCGGCGGGCCTGGTCGCACAGGCGCACCAGCTCTTCGGAGCTAAGCTCCTCGTTGCGCACCACGCAGTTGTGCAGGCCCTCTGGCGTCAGCCAGTGGCGATAGTCCGGGGCGGTTAGCCAGCCCAGGCGCTGATACTCGGCATAGGCCTGGGTGCCGGGATAGACCATGACCGGATAGAACTGCACGGTGTCGGGCTTGAGCTCCAGGGCCAGGCTTATGGTCTTTTCCACGCTGGCCTTGGTCTCGCCGGGAAAGCCCAGCATGAAGCAGCCGTGGATGAGTATGCCGGCTGAACGGGCGTCGGCCATGAACTGGAACATGCGCTCGCGGGTTATGCCCTTGCGCATGGTTTTCAGCACGTCCTGATCGCCGCTCTCGAAACCCACGCAGAGCATGCGGCAGCCGGCTTGGCGCATGAGCTTCATGGTTTCCAGGTCCAGGCTGACCCGGCTGTTGGCGGTCCAGGCCAGTTTGAGGCCCTTGGCCATGACCGCCTTGGAGAACTCCTGGCAGCGGGATTTGTCGGCGGTCAGGGTGTCGTCCTCGAAGAAGATGGAGCGGGCCTGGGGGAAGGCCTGGGCCACGTAGGCCATCTCGTCGACCACGTCGGCCACCGAGCGGAAGCGGTAGGCGTGGCCGGTGAAGGTTTGGGGATAGACGCAGAAGGTGCAGTGGAAGGGGCAGCCCCGGCTGGTGATGAGCGTGACCATGGGGGGCAGGGCGTTGGCGTTGAAATAGTCCTCGATATGCAGGAATTGCTGATAGACCTTGCTGACCCAGGGCAGCTGGTCCAGGTCCTCGATGAAGGGGCGGTCCGGGTTGTGGATTATCTCCTGCCCGGCGCGGAAGCTCAAGCCGGCCAGCGCGGCCAGTTGCTCGCGGCTGGGACGGCCCTGGGTGTCTTGCAGCAGGGCGGCCAGCTGGCGCACGGTCTGGTCGTATTCGCGCCGGGCCACCGCGTCCAGGGCCGGGCCCAGCTCCAGGCTCTCCTGGGCGCAGGCCGAGACATGGGTGCCCACGGCCAGGAAGAAGCAGCCGGGCAGCTCGGTCTTGAGCAGGTCGGCCACCTCCAGGTCGTTCACCAGGCTGGGGGTGCTGGTGTCCAACACCACCAGACCGGGGTTGAAGGAGCGGGCGTGCTCCAGGGTGGCGTCGCGGTCCCAGCCCTTGGCCGGGGCGTCGATGAAGGAGACCTGATGCCCGTCCTGTTGCAGCGCGCCCACGGCGTAGGCCAGCCAGATGGGATAGTAGAGGGTGCCGCTCTTGGTCACGGCCGGGCTGCGCTGGGAGCGCGAGAAGTTGGGCAAGAAGGGCGGATTGAGGACCAGTACCTTCATGGGCTGTCAAACCTCTTCTTTATGTAGGGCGCGGATGAGGGCGTCGTACTGGCGCTCCTGTTCGGCGAAGAAACCGGGCTGGCCGATGAACTCTATGGCCTTGGGCGGACAGACGCCATAGCAATATAGGCAGCCCAGGCAGTCGGCGGGGCGGGCGGGCAACTGGCCCGGCAGGTCCAGGCCCAGGGGGCAATAGCGGGCGCAGAGCCCGCAGCCGTCGCAGCGGCTCTTGTCCAGGCCAAGGCCCTGGCAGTCCATCTCGTCCTGACAGAACACGTCCTGGCGCAGACCGCTTTTGAACAGCAGATGGCCGAACCACTTGGTGCCGGCCAGGTAGGTGAAGAGCGGGGTGTTGCGCACGGCCAGGAAATATTTTTGCCGCTGGGGGTGGTGGATGAAGCTGGCGAAGGCGTTGGCCTTGGGCGGCGCGAAGGGCCTGTCCAGCAGGCGGGGGGTGAGCCGGGCCGCGGCCTGGTGATGGGCGGGCGTGAGCAGGCCGCGCCGCTGGGCCTCGGCCAGGGTGGGTATGCTGGCGTGGTCGAAGCCAGCGATGCCGGCGCAGACCAGGTCGATAAGATAGGGGTCGCGGCCGGCGATCAAGGTGTCCAGGCGCAAGGGCGTGCCCCGGGTGGGTCCTAAGCCCTCCATGCAGATCAGCGCGTCCACGATGTGCAGGTGGGGTTTGAGGGCCTGGTTCAAGTTGACGATGTTCTTGGCCAGGCTCTGGTGGGTCTTCTTCTTGTTCTCCTGACCTATGAGGCAGCCCATCAAGTTCTTCAAGCAGACGCTCATGGTCATCTCGAAGTGGGTCTTGAGCTTGGGCAGGTTGATGAACAGCGCGGCTTGCGCCGCCGGGCGGGCGGCCTGGGCCACCATGCCGTTCTCAAAAGGCACGTCCACCGGCGCGGCTTGGTTGAAATCATAAGCTTGCGCCCCGAAATGGGCGCAGAGGGCGTCCACGCGCAGGCGGGTGATGACGCTGATGTTGTTGCGGTAGAAGCCGCTGTTGGTGCCCTCGCCCACTTGCAGGTTGGTGTGGCCCCGGTCTTTCAGCAGGCCGAGCAGGGCGGCCAGGATGCGCAGGTCGGTGGTGTTGCCGGTCAGCGCGTTCATGTTGGCGTTGAGGTTGGGCTTGAGCAGGATGGGCGCGGCCGGATCAGGGGGCAGCAGATCGGCGTGCTGGGTCAGCACCTGGTCCAATTGCTCCCGTATCTCGGCCAGGGAGCTGGCGCGGCATATCTGCAGGCGGTCGTCCATGGCGTGTGGCCTCTGATAATTCCGCTTTTGCCCGCGCGCCAGGCCGGGACAGGTTGGTGGTTCCTGGCCGGCGGGCAATAGCAAGCCCGCCGGGCCGGGGCAGGCTCGCTAAATTATACATTATATCAGGTTTGGGTCTGCTTATGAGGCGGATGAACCCGAATTTGCCAAAGAGGCTATAAGGCCCGGGCAGCCTGGGCCAGCTCGGCCGGGTCCTGGCCGCCGTGGATCAGCTCGCGCAAAAGCCCCATCAGGGCCACCGGGTTGGGGTGGCCAAAGAGATTGCGCCCCATGCAGACCCCGGCCGCTCCGCCCTCCAAGGCCTCGCCCACCATGAGCATGAGATTGCCGGGGTCGGGATCCTTCTCGCCGCCCAGGATGAGGATGGGGGCCGGGCAGCCGGCGCTTATCTTTTCCATGGCCGCTATGGAGCCTGGATAGGGCGCCTTGACCAGGTCGGCGCCCAGTTCGGCCGCCGAGCGGCAGGCCAGGGCCAGGGCCTGGTCATGACCCAGGATGGGGATGCGCTCGCCGCGGATCATGACCTCTATCATGAGGGGCAGGTTCCAGCGGGCGCAGGCGCTGGCCGCCTGGCCAGCCTGGGCCATGAAGTCGCCCTCGCGGGGGTGGCCGAACTTGACCGTGACCGCGCAGGCGTCGGCGGCCAGGGTCAGGGCGTCCTCGGGCTGGGCCACCAGGCGCTCCTCGAAGTTGGCCGGATCGGTGAGCAGGGTGAAGCCGCCGGTGAGGCGCAAGATGACCCCCACCCGGTCGTCCAGGCTGGTCCAGCCCGCCTCCAAGGCCCCCCGGGTCAGCAGCACGGCGTCGGCCCCGCCCCGGCTGGCCCGCTGCAAGGCTATCTCCGGCGATTGGATGCCCGGCAGAGGCCCGGCGATGGCCCCGTGGTCCATGGCCAGGACCAGGGCCCGGCCGTCGTCGGCCAGGATGCGGTTCAAGCGGCGTCCCTTCATGGCGTGCCTCCCGGCGGGGGTGGGTGCTGGGCTGATACCCTAGCCATGCTTGGCCGGCCCTGTCAACCATCCTGGCCCCTGGCCGCGGCGGGAGTTGGCGCGGCGCGGCCGGAGCAGGGCTTCACGCGGCCAGTTCCGGCCAGCGCGGCTGGCGGCTTGCCAGACGGAGAGGGTCGGGATACACTGATACACATGTCGGGCCATTTTATTCACATGCTCAGGCGTCCCGCCCTGCGCGCCCTGACCCTGGCCCTGGTGCTGGGGACCGGCCTGGCCGCCCAGGCCCAGGCCCAGGAGGATTGGCGTCTCTTGCGCCCAGGCCTGGAGTTCCGCTTTCTGGACGCCTCGGCCAGCCTGCGCTCGGGCAGCCCCCGCCTGGCCGTGCTGCGCGCCGACCCCCAACTCTTCCGCTTCAAGGTGCTGGCCGCTCCCGAAGGCCAGGAAGGCCGCACCGCCGGGGAGTGGCGGCGTCTTTCCGGGGCCTTGGCCGTGGTCAACGCCGGCCAATACACCCCGGAGCGCGCCTACCTGGGCCTGCTTATCGCCGATGGCCGCACCCGAGGCCGCCCCATGGGGCACCTGGAGGGCCTTTTCGTCTCCGAGCCCAACGAGCCGGGCCTGCCCTTGGCCCGGGTGCTGGACCTGCACTACACCCCGTTCCAACACCAGAACAGCCCCTATCGCCACGCGGCCCAGTCCCTGATGCTGCTGGACCGCTTCGGCCAGGTGCGCGTGCGCAAGACCGACAAGGTGGCCCACCGCACCCTGCTGGCCCAGGACGACCCGGGGCGCATCGTGATCATGGTCAGCGAGGGGCGTCACACCCTGTGGGAGCTGGCCCGCTTCGTGGCCGACTCCGGCCTGGGCCTGCGCGAGGTGATGTGCATGGACGGCGGTCCCGAGGCCCAGCTTGACCTGGCCGTGAACGGCTTCACCTATCAGCAGTACGGCGGCCCCACCTCCTCGCCGGGGCTGCCCCTGCCCTGGCCCACCGCCAACCTGCCCGCGGCTCTGGGGTTATTTCCGCGCTGAAAAAAGCAGAGGAAGATGACCTCCGCCGCTTATGCAAATTGCATGGCCAACGAAGTATTTTTGATCCATTAAGACGGGCGGGGGTAAACCCCGCCCCTTGTATGTTAGACAACGTTTCTACGGGAGCAAAAACGGTTCGGAAGACGAAA
>CAZLSD010000209.1:0-5402 GCA_964561775.1 uncultured Desulfarculus sp.
GCCCCGGCCTCAGCGCCCTTAGCGCCCGCCGGGCAGGGCCAGCCCTAGGCCAGGCTCCGCGGCCGGGCCGGTGCGGCGGCGTGGCTTATGGGCTATTTTTTGGGCAGCGGCGACCCCAGCGAGGAATCCATGGATTCAGCGAAGGCAAACAACAAGACGGGACGCCTCAAGCAGGCCGTCTATCTGATCCTGGCCGCCTGCCTGACCGGCGGGCTCCTGTGGTATGTGCTGGCCACCACCACCTGGCGGGATTGGGTCCAACTCTGGTCCGGGGTGGATCACCGGTTGCTGCTGGCCTATCTGGGGCTGTTCCTTTCCACCATCCTGCTGCGCGGCCTGCGCTACCAGTTGCTCATCCGGGCCTCGGAGGGGGCGGCCACCCCCAGCCTGGGCGATCTCACCACCCTGACCCTGGTGGGCAACCTCTTCGTGGACCTGCTGCCCGCGCGCAGCGGCAGCCTGGCCTACATCGTGCTGGCCAACCAGAAGCTCCAGGTGGAGCTGGCGGCCTGCTTCTCCAGCTTCGCCTTCTCCTTCATCTTCGACATGGTGGGCATGCTGCCCCTGTTTTTGGCCGCGGTGCTGGGGGCCCAACTGGGCGGCGGCCCGGCCAACCCCTGGCTGTGGTTGGTCTTCGCCGTCCTGGCCCTGGGCAGCCTGGCCGCCCTGGCCCTCATCGACCGCCTGGTGGGCCTGGCCGCCCGCCTGCTGGGCAGGCTGGGCGGGGCGGGCTGGGCCAAATATCCCCGCCTGGAAAACCCCCGCCTGCGGGCGCAGCGGGAGCTGGCCACCCTGGCCCGCGACATGGTCCTGGTCAAGGCCCGGGGCGTGTTCTGGCCGGTGCTGGGGCTCTCGGTGCTCATCCGCCTGGGCAAATACCTGGGCCTCTACCTGCTCATCCTGGGCCTGGCCAACCAGTGGGGGCCGCAGGTGGCCGAGCGCCTGAGCCTGGGCCTGGTGCTCTTCTCCCTGGTGGCGGCCGAGGCCAGCGCCAGCCTGCCCATCAGCGGCCTAGCCGGTTTCGGGGCCTATGAGGGCGTCATGATGCTGGTGCTGCGCCAGGCCGGGCTGGAGCCCAGCCAGGCCAGCCTGCTGCCAGTGACCCTGCACATCATCACCCAGAGCATCGATTATGGCCTGGGCAGCCTGGCCCTCTGGCGGCTGGCCGTGCTGGGCCGCCGCCGGCAGGCCCGGGAGCCGGGCGGGGCCGATCCTTCCTAACTAAGCAAGCCGGCGGGATATTGCGCCCCCTTGCGTGCTTAATACTAATTTCAGATCAAACGTGGTATTTTGATGAGAATAAGACGGGCGGGGATAAACCCCGCCCCTACATTAAGACCTTGCAATCGCAATATTTTTCTTGATGTAGGGGCGGGGTTTATCCCCGCCCGTCTTTTCCAGCGGAGAAAAAATGTATGTTTGATGTGAGATTGGCGTGAGCACGCAAATTTTCCCCCTCTCCCCCATTTCCTAAATGAGGGAGAGGGCGGGGTGAGGGGGGCTTTACTCATTGGCCCACGATCTGACATGGGGACATCACGCAGCCAGCAGGCCAAGGCTTTCAATTTCTTGCGCATTGACGAAAAGGCCCGCGCGTGTTAAGGACCAAGGGATACGTCACGAGTGGGAGCCTTAGCCAGGCTTGATGAGGGAAGGCGGTGGAAGTCCGCCACGGTCCCGCCGCTGTAACCGGGGACGAAACCCGCCACACGCCACTGCTCCGGGGCATCCGGGGTGGGAAGGCGCGGGGACTAGGACGATCCGGAAGTCAGAAGACCCGCCCGCTCGTCAAGGGAATCCGTGGTCAGCGCAGGACGCCGCGGCTCCCGCCGGCTTCACACGAGCCGGTAACCGCTTGGGGACAAGAAAGCTGGGTGCAGCCCCGAGCCCGAACCAGGGCTCGGGGTTTGTTTTTTCCCCGGGCCAAGGGCGAAAGCTCATGCAACCAGACGCGGGCAATGACAAGCAGGCCAGGCTGAGGCTGGTCCCCTGGGGACTGGCCCTGGCCCTCTTGTGCCTGGTGGTGGCCTCCGCCGGTCTGGGCTACATCAAGATAACCCCCGCCCAGGTGCTGCGGGTGGTCTTGAGCCAGGTCCCCGGTCTGGAGAGCCTGGGCCAGGGTCTGGACGCCCTCTGGACCCCGGTGGTCTGGCAGGTGCGCCTGCCCCGCATCCTCACCGCGGCGGTGGTGGGCTGCGGCCTGTCCCTGGCCGGGGTGGTCTTCCAGGGCATCCTTTTGAACCCCCTGGCCGACCCCTACACCCTGGGGGTCAGCTCGGGCGCGGCCTTCGGGGCCTCCCTGGCCCTGCTGCTGGGCCTGGATTTTTGGGGCGGGGCCACGGTGAGCCTGCTGGCCTTCGCCGGGGCCTCGGCCACCCTGCTGCTGGTCATCTGGCTCTCCTCCCAGGACGGCCAGGTCTCGCCCAACACCCTCATCCTCTCCGGGGTCATCGTGGCCGCCATCCTGGCCGCCGGCCTGGGCTTCATCAAGTACCTGGCCGACGAGCAGGTCTCCATCATCATCTTTTGGCTCATGGGCAGCTTCGTCTCGCGCACCTGGGCCGATCTGGCCCTGACCCTTGTCGCCACCCTGGCCGGGGCGGGGGTCTTCTTCTACTATGCCCGCGACTTGAACATCCTGGCCCTGGGCGCGCGCTCGGCCGCCGCCCTGGGGGTGCAGACCCGGCGGGTGCGCTTAAGCCTGCTCATCGGGGCCTCCCTGGTCAGCGCGGTCTGCGTCAGCGTCAGCGGCATCATCGGCTTCGTGGGGCTTTTGGTGCCCCACCTGATGCGCATGCTGGTGGGGCCGGACAGCCGCCGCCTGCTGCCCGCCTCGGCCCTGGCCGGGGCGTTTCTGCTGCTTTTGGCCGACACCGTGACCCGGGCCTGGCTGCCCCACGAGGTGCCCATCGGGGTGCTCACGGCGCTTATCGGCGGGCCGTTCTTCTGCTGGGTCTTCCGCCGCCGCCAACTGGGGGCGCGCCATGGCTGAGCCCCTGTTCGCCGTGCGCGGCCTCTCCTACAGCTACGGCCCGCTGGCCGCCCTAAACGGGGTTGACCTGGAGCTGGCCGCCGGGCGCTTCCACGGCATCGTGGGACCCAACGGCTGCGGCAAGACCACCCTGCTGGACATCTTGATCGGCGCGCGCCAGCCCGCCAGCGGCCAGGCGCTGCTCAAAGGCCGCGCCTTGAGCGCCTACCGCCGCCTGGAGCTGGCCAGGACCGTGGCCCTGGTGCCCCAGGAGTTCGCCCTGTCCTTTCCCTTCAGCGTGCGCGAGATCGTGCTCATGGGCCGCCACCCCCACATCCCCCGCTTCGCCGCGCCCTCCCATGCCGACTGGGAGGCCGTGGAGCGGGCCATCGCCCTCATGGAGCTAAAGGACCTGGCCCACAAACCCTTTGCCGAGCTTTCCGGCGGCGAGAAGCAGCGGGCGGTGCTGGCCCGCGCCCTGGCCCAGGACGCCCCAGCCCTGCTCCTGGACGAGCCCACCTCCCACCTGGACATCAACCACGCCCTGGCCGTGCTGGAGGCGGCCCGCCGCCTGGTGCGCCAAGAGGGGCGCTCGGTGGTGGCGGTGATGCACGACCTGAACCTGGCCGCGGCCTTCTGCGACGAGCTGGTCTTCATGCAGGCCGGGCGGGTGCTGGCCCAAGGCCCCACCGCCCAGGCGCTCACCGCCGCCCGCCTGGAAGAAGTCTTCTCCGTGCGCGCCCGCGTGGCCTGGGACGACTTCGCCGGCGCGCCCCAGGTGGTCTTCCAGGGAGCGGAGGCCAGGCCATGAGCAAGCCATCCCGTCTGCTGCCCGCCTCCTGGCTGTTGCTGCTGGTTCTGCTGGCCCCCCAAGCGGCGCTCGCCGGGTTCGTGGACGACTCGGGGCAGAGCGTCTCCACGGACAAGCCCTACACCCGCGTCATCTCCCTCTATGGCGCGCACACGGAAAACCTGCTGGCCTTGGGGCTGGGCGGAGAGCTTATCGGCATCAATCAGGGTGACGAGGCCCTGCCCGGGGCGGCGGGCAAGCCGGTCTTCAGCTATCACGACGACCCCGAACGTTTCCTGGCCGCCCGGCCTGACTTGGTGTTGGTGCGCCCCATGATCTGGCGCGGCTACCGTCAGCTGCTGGAGCGCCTGCAAAAGCACGGCATCGCCGTGGTCTCCCTGCAACCCAACACCACCGGCGAGCTTTACGAGTACTGGCGCGGGCTGGGCGCGTTGACCAGCCGCGTCCCCCAGGCCGAGAAGATGATCGCCGACTTCGCCGCCCAGGTGGAGGCCGTGCAAGCGCGGGTGGCCCACATCCCCCCGGACCAGCGCGTCAAGGTCTACCTGGAGGCCATCCACGGCAAGATGAAGACCGTGGCCCCCGACTCCATGGCCGCCTTCTGCCTGGCCGTGGCCGGCGGCGTCAACCTGGCCGCCGAGGCCGAGAGCGTGCGCGGCACCAACATCGCCGCCTTTGGCAAGGAGCGCATCCTGGCCCTGGCTCCGGTCATGGATGTCTACCTGGCCCAGGTTGGCCCCATGAACAAGGTCAGCCTGGAGACCATCACCAGCGAGAGCGGGTTTGCCGCTTTGAAGGCCGTGGCCACGGGCCGGGTCCACCTCATCGACGAGGCGCTCATCTCCCGCCCCACTCCACGCCTGGTGGAAGGCATGGCCGCCATCCAGGCCCTGCTCTATCCCGGCCTGGCCGGCGAGGCGGGCAAGTGAAGGGCCTGGTAATCGGCGGGGCGGCCAGCGGGGCGGGCAAGACCACCCTGACCCTGGCGCTCTTGGCCGCGCTGAAGCTCCGGGGGCTGAAGGCGCAGGCCTTCAAGGTGGGGCCTGACTTCATCGACCCCGGCCACCACGCTTACGCCAGCGGACGGCCCAGCCATAACCTGGACGGCTGGATGCTGCCCCGTGAGGAAAACCTGGCCATCTTCGCCCGCCAGGCCGCCGGCTGCGATGTCGCGGTGGTGGAAGGGGTCATGGGCCTCTATGACGGCTACGACGCCATCGCCGAGGACGGCTCCACCGCCCAGATGGCCAAGTGGCTGGGCCTGCCCGTGCTGCTCACGGTGGGCGCGCGCTCGGCCGCCCGCTCCATCGCCGCCCTGGCCCGGGGCTTCCACGGCTTCGACCGCGATCTCACCTGGGCCGGGCTCGCGGCCAACCAGTGCGGCGGGGCTTCCCACGCCCACATCCTGGCCCAGGCCATGACCCTGGTCCCGGAGCTGCCCTTCCTGGGCGCTCTGCCCCGCCGTCCCGAGCTGGCCCTGCCCGAGCGCCACCTGGGGCTCATCACCGCCGAGGAAGGCGGCCTGGCCCCCCAGGCCCTGGAGTCCCTGGCCGCCTGGCTGGAGCAGTCCCTGGACCTCACGGCCTTGCTGGCTTCCCTGCCCGAGCTGGACCTCCCGCC
>CAZLSD010000209.1:5412-6086 GCA_964561775.1 uncultured Desulfarculus sp.
CCCCCGGCCCCCGGCCCCTGCGTGCGTCTGGCCGTGGCCCGCGACCAGGCCTTCTGCTTCTACTACCAGGAGAACCTGCGCCGCCTGGAAGCCGCCGGGGCCGAGCTGGTCTTCTTCTCGCCGCTGGCCGACCCCGCCCTGCCCCCGGACATCGCCGGGCTCTACCTGGGCGGCGGCTATCCCGAACTCTTCGCCTCCCAGCTCAGCGCCAATTCCAGCCTGCGCGCCCAGATCGCCCGGCGCGGCCAGGCCGGTCTGCCCATCTACGCCGAGTGCGGGGGCATGATGTACCTGGGCCGCCAGTTGGCCGACCTGCAAGGCCAGGTCTGGCCCATGGCCGGCCTGCTGCCCATCACCACCCGCATGCTGCCCCGCCTGCGCAGCCTGGGCTACCGCGCGATCCGCTTCAACCAGGACACTCCCTTGGGCGCGTCCGGGCTCACCGCCCGCGGCCACGAGTTCCACTACTCCGAACTGGCCAGCCAGGAGACGGCCCCCGGCCTCGCCGCCAACGCCTTCAGCGCCCAAGGCCGCCAAGGCGCGCTCAGCGACTGCCCGGCCTTCCTCCTGCAAAACACCCTGGCCAGCTACGTGCACCTGCACTTCGGGTCCAACCCGGCGCTGGCCGCCACCTTCCTCACCCGCTGCCGCGAGGCTGGGTCATGAGGGAGCAG
>CAZLSD010000210.1:0-6022 GCA_964561775.1 uncultured Desulfarculus sp.
GATGGGATGCACGGGGTCGGGCACGCTGGACTGCCAGGTGTCGCGGCAGGCCTCCACGCAGGCCTCGCAGCCGATGCACTTGCTCAAGTCCAGCAGGGTGCAAAGTTCCTGGCCGGTGGCGGCCTGGGCGGCCTGGGGCAGGGGCAGGCTGCTCACGGCCAGGGACGCGGCGGCCGCCGAGGCGCCTTTCAGGAAGTTGCGGCGGCTCAAGCCTTGGGACATGGATCATCCTCCATGGCTATGGGTTGGCTGGCTACAGCTTGCCCGCTAGCGAAGCAAAGGCCGTGCCGAAGAGAGCATGGGCGGGCGTTGGGGAATAATCTAGTATTATCAAGTAGCAGCCGGCCAAGCCCCGCACGGCGCCCTGGTGATTAACGTTAACGCGGCGTTAATGCAAATCGTTCAGGCCCAAACGCTTCATGCGCTTCCATAGAGTGACCCGGCTGACCCCCAGCAGTTCGGCGGCGCGTGCCTTGTGCCCGCCGGCGGCGGCCAGGGCCTCTTGCAATTGCCGGCGCATCTCCTGGTCGTTCCTGGCCTGGGCGGGCTGGGTATGGCCGGGCCCGCTGGCGTGACGCGGCCGGGTCTGGGCCAGGCCCAGCACGTTGGGGGGCAGGTGCTGAGGCTCGATCTCGCCTTGGCGGCAAGTGACCAGGGCGTACTCCAGGGCGTTGATCAGCTCGCGCACGTTGCCGGGCCAGGTATAGGCCATCAGGCGGTCCAGGGCGGCCCGGCTCAGGCCGGTTATGGGGCGGCCCGAGCGCAGGCTCAAGCGCTCCAGGAAGGCCTCGGCCAAGAGGGGGATGTCCTCCGCCCGCTGGCGCAGGGGGGGCAGGTGGATGGGGATGACGTTGATGCGGTAGTAGAGGTCCTGGCGGAACTTGCCCTGGGCCAGGCGGGCGGCCAGGTCCTGGTTGGTGGCGGTGATGATGCGCACGTCCACGGCGATGGGCTCCTGGGAGCCCACCCGCTCGATCTCGCCTTCCTGCAGAACGCGCAACAGTTTGACCTGCACGGCCGGGGGCAGGTCGCCCACTTCGTCCAGGAACAGGCTGCCGCCGTGAGCGGCCTCGAAACGCCCCTTGCGCAGGCGCTCGGCCCCGGTGAAGGCCCCCTTCTCGTGGCCGAACAGCTCGCTCTCCAGCAGGGCCTCGTTTAGCGCGGCGCAGTTGACCTTGATGAAGGGACCGCTGGCGCGGGGCGAACGGCGGTGGATGGCCGCGGCGGCCAGTTCCTTGCCCGTGCCGCTCTCGCCCAGGATGACCACCGGGGCCTCGGAGAGGGCGGCCGAGCCGAGGAGCTGGAAGACCTCGGCCATCACCTTGGATTCCCCCAACAGCCCTTCGAAGCCGTAAGAGCGCTTGAGTTCGCGGCGCAGGCCGCTTATCTGGCGGTCCTTGTCCACCAGTTCCGTCACGTCGGTGATGGTCTCCACCCCGCCGATGACCTGGCCGTGGGGGTCGTGCAGCACGATGGCGTTTTTCAGCAGATGCACGACGCGGCCGTCCTTGTGGCGCACGGTGCAGCGCTTGTTGCTGACCCGGCCTTCCTGGAAAAGGCCGCAGCCCAGACGCCCGCTTTGGATGGTGCAGGAGATGCAGGTGTCGGACTCGAAGATGGAGCAGGGCCGGCCCAGGGCCTCTTCCCGGCTCCAGCCGGTGATGCTCTCGGCGGCGGGGTTCATGAAGACCACCACGCCCTGGGTGTCCACGATGATGAGGCCTTCGGCCATGGTTTCCACCACCGACTCCCAATAGAGATGGCATTCCTGCTGGGCGATGTCGGTCATGGCCTTCTCCGTTAATCACCTACGTTAATTACTAAATTAACATTGCGCTGGCCGCTTGGCAAGTTATAGAGATAATACGATGATTATATTGGATAATATTCTATGTATCCGGCGGGGCGCGTTTTTTGCAAACGCTCAAGGCCGGGAGGGAAGCCATGGGCCCATCAAACCCCAGCCAACTGGATCTGCGCGGCTGCGCCACTCCGCTGGTGCCTCTGCTGGTGCGCCAGGCCCTGGCCGGCCTGGAGCCGGGGCAAACCCTGGAGGTGCTGCTTTCCTCGGTCCAGTGGGCGCGCGATCTGCCACGCATCGTGGAGCGGGGAGGCGATTGCTGCCTCTTGAGTGAGTTTGACCCTCTGGGCTATCGCCTGCTGCTGGCCCGGGGGCGGGAGTTTATGCCATGAAGGCTAGGGCGGTTCAGGCCACCACCCAGACGCAGCAGTCGTTGGCCTGGTGCATGACGTTGCTGCTGGTGGAGCCGAAGAGAAACTCCTCGGCCTTGCTGATGTTGCGCCGGCCCACCACCACGGTGCCATAGCCGCCCTGGCGCTGGTAGTCCATGATGGCTTGGCCCACCCCGCCCCCCGCGATCTCGATCATCTCGGCGCTGACGTTCTCGGCGGTCAGGCGAGCCTCGATGAGGATGCGGTGGGCCTCGCTCAGGCGCATCTGCAAGGCCAGGCGGCGGTCGCTGTCCTGGTCCTGGCGCACGGCGGGGTCGGGATGGCTGTCCGTGCTCTCGGAAGCGTATACCGCCAGCAGGCAGACCTTGCAGGTGTTGGAGCCGCCCAGCACCCCGGCCAGGTAGCGCACGGCGTTCAGGCTTTGGGGGCCGTCGTCAACCCCCACCAGCACGCGGTTCCACAGCACCATGGTCATCCTCCCTGCGGAGCGGGGTTGATAGAGTCCAGGCCCTGGCCCTCGGGCAGCTGGCTCAGCGCCGGCAACAGGTCGGCCAGTATCTCGGGCACGCTCTCGTAATAGACCGGGGACGCCGCGGAAAAGTGCATCAGCACCCGGTTGAGCTGCTCGGGCAGATAGGGATAGAGCTTGCGCAGGTTGAAGATGCGGCTGGGTATCACCGGAGACAGATCGCCGGTGTCCAGCAGGTCCAGGTCCTGGGGCCTGTTCTGCTTGATTTCGTGCAGGGTGGGGATGCCGCGGCCCACCACGTAGCAGAGCACGTTGCCCAGGCCGAACAGGTCCAGGCCGAAGGGGTTTTCCTTCAGCTCGAAGTTGTAGTCGAAATCGATCCAGCGCAGCAGGCCGCCCTCGCTCTCCACGAAGAGGTGGTCGCGCCGGATGTCGCCGTGGCGCTCCTGGTGGGCGTGCAGAAAGGCGATGGCCTCCAGGGCCTCCACCATGCCCGCCAGCAGGGCCCGCAGGTGGCGCTGGTGGTATTCCTGATGACTCAGCCTGAGAGCGTCCAGGCGCTTGTTGAGGGGCACGCCCCGCACGCGGTCCAACACCCGCACGTTGTTGCCGGCCACGTCGCGCAGGGTCAGCCCCTGCATGAAGTTGGGATGCCCCTCCACCAGGCGCAGGATGCGCGATTCCTTGTCCGGCGAGCGGAAGCAGCGTACCTTGAGTTCGCCGATGGGCAGGTCGAACTCCTCGTAAAAGACCAGCTTGATGACCTTGGCCGAGCCGTCCTCCCAGTCGATGGCCCGCTTGACCCAATGCTTGGGCTCGTCGTCCAGGCCGAAGCGCCCCTCGTACTCCACCCCCTTGAGCACATAGCGCCGCCCCTGAAGCTCCAGCACGTCGCCCGGCTCCAGGGCCATGAACTGGGTGGTGTCGTCCACCAGACGCACCCGGTCCAACTTGCGCCCCAAAAGCTCCTCGGCCCGCTGCTTGATATCCATGCCCGCTCCCGTGTCCAAGTCTGGCGTTTTGCCGTCTCAGGCGTGGAACACCGGCACGCTGGGGAAGCGTCCATGATCAGTATGGGGTATGAAGCGGGCCGCGGAAAAGCGATTCATCAGGGCCTGGTTGACGTTCAGCTCCAGATAGGTCAGGCGCTCCACGATTTCCTCCACCTGGGGCCGGGTCTGGGGCTCCAGCAGCAGGCGCTGGCAGCCCTTCAGGGAGCTGTTGCCCAGGGGGACGAAGCGCTCCCGGGGCAGGTCCGGCAGCATGCCCAGGGTGATGGCCGTCTCGGGGTCGATGACGTTGCCAAAGGCCCCGGCCACGTAGAAGGCGGCCAGGTCCGGGAAATCCAGCCCCACCTCCAGCACCACCGTGCGCAGGATGGTGTACATGGCCGCCTTGGAGCGCAAAAGGATGTCGATCTCGATCTCGCTGATGACGATCGCCTTGCCCTGGGCGCTTTCTTCCGCCTTGGCCACCATGAAGCCCGGACCCTCCTCGGTCTGCACGATGCGGGGATGGTCGGGGATGAGCTTGCCCCGCATGTCCATGACGCGGGTCAGGTAAAGCTGGGCCAAAAGCTGCAAGAGCCCCGAGCCGCACAGGCCTCTGGGCGGGGCCGGGCTGCCATCGGGGTTGGGGATGATCTTGAGGGAGACCTCGCGGCTCTGGGGGTCGATGCTGACGCCCTCGATGGCTCCGGGCTGGGCCAGCATGCCCATGGCCGCCACCCCGCCCTCCAGGGCCGGGCCGGCCGCTCCGGCGCAGGCCACCAGCCACTCCCGGTTGCCCAGCACCACCTCGGCGTTGGTGCCCACGTCCACCAGGATGGCCACGTCGGCGCGCTGGTGCATGCCCGCCGCCACTATGCCCGCCACCAGGTCGCCGCCAAAGTACGACCCCACGTTGGGCATCAGCCAGCAGACCGCCCCATCAGCCCACTCCAGCCCCAGGTCGGCGGCGAAAAAGGGCGCGGGGCGGTTGACCAGGGGGATGTAGGGCTCCCGGGGGATGGTGGCTACGTCCAGGCCCAGGAAAAAGTGGGTCATGGTGGTGTTGCCCGCCGCCACCATGCCCGTCACCTCCTGGACGCCGCGTCCGGCCTGGGCGCACATGGCCGCCACCAGCTCCGCCGCGCAATTCAACAGACGCTGGTGCATGTCCTTGAGGCCCTCGGGCGTGGCGGCGGCATGGATGCGGGTCAGGATGTCCGCCCCCACCAGGGCCTGGGGATTGAGCCGGGTGCCCTGGGCCAGCACTTGGCCGCTGGCCAGCTCGTGCAGGGTGGCTTGCAAATGGGTGGACCCGATATCCAGGGCCACGCCCAAACCGGTCAGAGGCCAAAGCCCAGCCGGCACCCGCTCTGCCCAGGCGCTGGCTTGCTCGGGCGCGGCCTGATCCGTGGCGTCGCCCGGCTCCACCTGGGTCAGCACCGGCCCGGCCGGGCCATCACAGACCGTGGCCGTGAGCAGGCCGGGATGGGCGCGGATGACCTGGGCCAGGGGCGCGATCAGCTTGAGCGGGGTCTGGGGCCAGGCCCCCAGGTCCCTGCGCAACACCTTGGCCAGGCGGTCGATGAAGGCGGTGTTGTCTTTTAGGCTGGGGGGATTGAGGGTGGCGGTCAGTTTGCGGCATCTGCTCATGTATGCAATTCCTCGCGCGAGGTGCGTCTTTTATGCTTGCTCTCGATGATGGCAGCGGCCCAGGCTAAAGTCAAACCCCGGTTGGAGCGCGCGTCGGCGTTGCCAGGGGGCATGGCCTATGGTAAGTTGCCGGCTTGTGGAAGGTATGCAGGCCGCTGACCAGCGCTACATGAAGATAGCGCTTGCCCTGGCCCGGCGCGCCGCGCGCCTGGGCGAGGTGCCGGTGGGCGCGCTGGCCGTGGACGCCGCCGGGCGCATCCTGGCCGCCGAGCACAACCGCAGCATCAGCGCCTGCGACCCCACCGCCCACGCCGAGATGCTCTGCCTGCGCGTGGCCGCCGCCGCCCTGGGCAACTACCGCCTGGGCGGGGTCACGCTCTACGTGAGTCTGGAACCCTGCCCCATGTGCGCGGGGGCCCTGGTCTGGGCGCGCATAGAGCGGGTGGTTTTTGCCGCCGCCGACCCCAAAAGCGGGGCCTTGGGCTCGGTGCTGGACCTGGCCAATCAGCCGGGTCTCAACCACCGGCCCCTGGTGCGGGGCGGGCTGCTGGCCGAGGAGAGCGCGGCTATTTTGCGTTCATTCTTCGCCAGCCGCCGCGGCTGAAAATACATATCCGCCAGAAGCGGAGAGGTACCGAAGTGGTCGTAACGGGCCCGACTCGAAATCGGGTTGTCGGCTAACCCCCGGCACGTGGGTTCGAATCCCACCCTCTCCGCCAAC
>CAZLSD010000211.1:0-2778 GCA_964561775.1 uncultured Desulfarculus sp.
GTCGGGGTGGGGGCGGGCAGAGGGCTGGCCTCGGGCGCGCCGGCCTGCTCGGAGAGGACGCGCATGAGCACGGCGGCGGGCGGCAGCTCGCGCCGGCGGGGGTCGGCCAGGTAATAGCGGTCCAGGGCCTCGGCCAACTGGCCCAGGTTCTGGCCGGAGAGCCCCTTGAGCACCTTGGCCGCCTGGCGGGGAGCCACCTCCACGTATTGCAGGGCGTCCAGCATGCCGCGCAGGTAGGTCAGCTTGACCAGCAACTCGGGGCCTTCGGCGCCCTCCGGGGGCCAGGCCGAGGCCGGCAGCAGGCGCAGGTCCTCGGCCTTGAGCACCGGAGCCACCGCATAGGCTTCCTCGGCCTGGGCCGGGGTGGAAAGCCCCAGGCCGGCCAAAAGGGCCAAAGTGAGAACCTTCGCAAGGAGATTGACAGGCTTGCGGATAAATGCCATGATCAAGTAACCTTTCTAACGCAGGTCCATGAATTGCCATCGCCGGGGGTTGGCGCGATGCCGCAGTCCACAACCAGCATAGCCGAATTCGCGGCCCTGGTCGAGAAGCTCAGGGGGCTCCTGCCGGGAGTCCGCCCGGAGTTGGACGCCGGACTGCGCCGCGACGGCGACCCCCTGGCCGGCGACTTGGCCGGCGACTTGGCCGGCCAGGACCTGCGCCAGTCCCTGCAAGATTGCTGGCCCATCATCGGCATCTGGAGCGGCCCCCTGGTCAGCGACCAGGCCCTGGCCCGCCTGCACCAGGAGCGCCGCCAACTCCAGGAGGAACTGGCCGGCCAGGTGGAGGAACTGGAGGCCGAGTTCAAGGCCGCCACCGCCCGCCTGCGCGCGGCGGGACGTCAGGCCGCCGCCCGCGAGGAGGCCGCGGCCCAGGCCTGGAGCGCCACCCTGGCCGCGGTGCCCCAGTTGCAGGCCGCCGGCCTGGAGATGGCCGCCCGGCTCAAGGCCCGCCGGGCCGAGGCCCTGCGCCTGGGGCGCTGGCTGGGCCAGGTGGAGCCCCACGGCCTCAACCGCTACCGCCATCCCCAGGGCCGGGTCTTCAGCCAGGAGTTCCTCAAGGAGGCCAGCGGCCGCCTGGAGGCCCTCTGGACCCAGCTCAAAGCCGACCAGCGCGCCTACCAGGAGTTGAAGCTTTCCCTGCAGGAGGCCCGCGCCCGCCGCCAGCAGGCGGCCAAGAACCTGGACCAGGCCCAGGCCGAGCGCCGGCGCTTCCACGAGCTGCGCCAGGGCAAGATCAAGGAACTGCAAGCCCGGCGCGCCCAACTGGAGGCCCGACGGGGCCAGTTGGTCCAGCAGCGCCAGGCCGTGTTGCAGGCCCTGGCCGTGCGGCTTTTGCACGGACGCCTGCTGGCCCAGTGCGCCCCGGCCCTGCGCCAGGCCCTGCGCCCCCTGCCCGCCGAGGCCCAGCCCCTGGCCGCCCTGGAGCAGGCCCTGGCCCAGGCCGCCAGCCAGGCCCGGCGGGCCGCGCGCCTGGCCGGCCTGGCCCAGCGCCTGGAGCGCCGCCTGGGCCGCCAGGCCGAGCAGGCCGGAAAACTGGGCCGCCAGGCCCGCGAGATCAACAAGACCCTGGAGGCCCAGGAGCAGGAACTGCCCCGCATCCTGGCCCCCCTGGGCGACCCCGGCCTGGCCGGTCCCGAGCTGTGGGCCCAGGCCGCGGCCCAGCTTTCCTCCCTGCTGCCCCGCTTGCAGGAGGCGCTGCCCGGCGCGCGGGAAACCCAGGCCGCCATGGAGGACCTGCGCTCGGCCATGGGGCGCGACCTGGAGCGGGGCCGCGCCCTGGTGGAATCCTGGCGCGAGGCGGCCAAGGCCGAACGGGCCAGCCTGGCCCAGGCCCAGGCCCTGGCCCTGGAGGCCCAGGCCCTCTCGCGCGCCCGCCGCGGCCAGGCCGCCCAACTAGCCGCCGGTCTGGAGCCCTGGCTGCAACCCCTGGCCGACCTGCGCCTGGCCGAGCTGGCCCCCAGCCTGATAGCGGTGCTGGGCCGCCGGCAGGGGCTCCTGCTGGCCGCCCAGACCCTGGAGGACCAGACCCAACAACTGGCCACGGCCATCGGCCAGCCCTCGGTGGCCAGCATCTCCCGCTCGCCCGCCGCGCTCAAGCCCCACGCCACGGCCCACCGCCGCTTGGCCCAGCGCCGGGTGGAGGTGGAGCGCCTTAGCTCCCTAATCCAGTCGGCGGCGGTCTGGCAGGAGCGCCTGGACGAGCCCCTGGCCCAGGCCATCCGCCGGCCCATGCAGGAGGTGGCCGCCCGTTTGCAAGGCAGCCTGGCCAGCCTGGCCGCCGAACGCCAGCGCCTGCTTCAGGGGCGCGACCGCTCGGCCCGCCGCCTGCTGGACCTGCGCCAGCGCCTGAGCGGCCAGGATCAGGATATTTCCCGCACCCGCGGCCAGCTCAGCCAGCTGCAACAGGCCTATGCCCGGGAGAGCCAGCTAAACAGCCGCCTGGGCACCCAGTTGGCGACCAGCCAGCAGGCCCGCCACAGCGAAAACCAATCGGCCCAGGCCGAGATCGCCCGCCTGGGCCAGGACCTGACCCTGGAGCGCGAGGGCCTGGCCCGCACCCGCGACAGCCTGGGACAGGCCCAGAAGGCCTTCAGCGTCGAGAGCGCCCGGGTGCGCCAACTGGAAGACCTGCTGCGCGCGGCCCAGGCCCGCTGGCAGGAAGAGCGCGCCCGCACCCAGGCCCAACTGCAAGCCGAGCGCAGCCAGGCCAAGACCCAACTGGAGAGCGAACGCGCCCAGGCCAGCCAACTGTTGGAGAGCGAACGCAGCCAGGCCC
>CAZLSD010000211.1:2878-6005 GCA_964561775.1 uncultured Desulfarculus sp.
TGGAGACCGAGCGCTCCCAGGCCCAAGAGCGCATTGAGGGGCTAAGCCAGCAGGTGGACAGGGAGCGCGAGCTTCTGGACCTGGCCCGTCAGCACCTGCGCAAGGCCGCCCGCCGCCACGCCCGCCAGTCCATCCGCCTGCGCCAGTTGGACGCCGAGCTGGCCCTGGCCCGCCAGGGTCAGGCCGCCGCCCTGGACTTGGTCAAGCGCCTGGAGTCGGCCGGCCTGGACGCCCAGTACCTGGAGGAGCGCCTGGCCGAGAGCCAGCGCCTGGCGCGCGCCCTGCGCGGCAAGTCCCTGGAGCGCCACCAACTGCTGCGCCAGGCCCAGGCCGCCCTGGCCCCCCTGGAGATGTGGCGGGAAGAGGCCTTGCGCCTGGAGGCCGAATCGGCCCGCCTGCGCGGCGAACTGGAGGCGGCCCGCGAGCAGGCCAGAAGCGCCGAGCAGCGCCTGACCGCCGCCCACCTGGCCCGCGACCAGGCCAGCGCCCGCCTGGTCAGCGAGCAGACCGCCCGCGCCCAGCAGGCCCTGGACCTCCTGGAGGGGCAGACCCTGGCCGTGGAACTGGCCGCCGCCCAGGGCGAGGCCGCCCGCTGGGCCCAGTTGGCCCAGGCCCTGTCCCAGGCCCTGGTGGTCATGGGCGCGGGCCAGGTGGGCGAGCCGGGGCAGATGGGGCAGCAGGTGGAGTCCCTGACCCGCGAGGCCGAGGACCTGCGCCGCCAGCTGCGCGACATCTCGCTCCTGGTGGCCCTGCATCTGGGGCAGGACAATTCCCGTCCCGGCGGGCCGGTGGGCTTAAGGCTCTCCTTCCGCCAGCCCCAGCAGGGCGAGCGCCTGCTGGGCCGCCTGGGCGAGGTGCGCTCCCGCCTGGCCAAGCTGGGCAAGGGCGCCCTGGGCCACTGGGGCGTCATCGCCGCGCTGACCGCCGGGCTCACCTTCATCGCCCCCAACACCCCCAGCAAGGCCACCCTGCAGGAGGCCCCCCTGCTGCCTCCCCGCCAGGAACTGAAGCACCTCAGCCAGGAGCTGACCCTGGGCCAGCGCAACCTGGTGCCGGCCCAGGCCGCCCGCCTGCGCCAGAACCTGGGCGCGGCCGAGCTGGAGATGAACCTGCTTCCCCTGCGCAAGAAGAACGGCCCCTTGCCCGCGGCGGTGCAGCGCCAGGTGGAGGCCAAGGCGCGCTCCGCCGGGCTCCAGCCCGCCGTGCTCATCACCAGCGCGCGGGCCGTGCTGGGGGATCAGGAAGTGGTGGACGTGGCCCTCTTGGACCAACTGGCCGACACCGCCCGCGGCCTGGCCCAGCGCCACCCCCTCATCTTCCAGGAGCTTTCCCAGGAGGGCCTGCCCAGGGCCGCCCAGGCCTTGACCGCCCTGGCCCCGGCCCGCGAGCAAGGCCAGCACCTGTTCCAGGACCGCATATACCGCGAATACCGCGCCCTGGGCTTCAGCGCCGAGGAGGCCCTGGGGGCCCTGGCCGCCAACGAGCTGGCCGCCCGGGCCATGAAGGACGCCTGGCGTCTGCCCAGCAACTATCAGGGCCAGGTGCGCCCGGTGGCCGCCGTGGAGGCCATGGGGCTATCCACCTTCATGTCCCGGGTGACGCCCTACATCCAGAGCCGGGTGGAGTTTTTCCTGCGCCACCAGGGCGGCGCCTTCACCGGCGACGTGGCCGCCTACTCCAAGGACCTGGCCTACGACATCTACTGCGCGGCCAAGAAGTTCGACGTGCCGGTCTCCCTCATGCTGGTCATCGCCAACCAGGAGACATCCTACGCCAACGTGCTGGGCGACTCCAACCGCTCGGCCAGCCCCTTCCAGATCTTCGAGCCCACGCGAAGGCTCATAGTGAACTCCCTGGAGAAGCAGAACTTCGTGCCCCCGCCCCGGGAGATACGCCTGGAGCACCACCTGACCATGGCCACCTACATGGCCGCCTTCCACGTGCGCGAACTGATGCAGGAGTCCATCGTCAACCCCGGCAACGGCCTGGGCTCCCACATCGACACCGACCGGGTCATGAAGCGCTACAACGGCTCCAACGCCTACGCCCCCCAGGTGGCCCAGCGCCAGAAGCAGCTCACTTCCTTCCTGGCCCTCTACGGAGGCTGATCTCCAAGGCTTGCTTGCCCCGGCGAGCGGGGCGTGCTAGAGTTTAGAAGCGGAAAAAATCCAATATCGACCAAGGATGGCGCCGTCTGGCCCCAAAGGAAGGGGTTGCAGGAGGTGTGTCATGTCCGATTCCCTTTTCAGCGTCAGCTCCGTCTCCAGTCTCGGCTCCAGCTATTCCTCCTCTTCCTCCTCCTCTTCCTCCTCGTCCAGCTTGTCCGGCTCGTCCAGCGCCATGGACGCGCAGACCTTCGGGGCCTCGGTGTTGACCAAGACCCTGGACACCATGAACGGCTCCAGTTCCAACTCGGACTTGAGTTCAGGCATCAGCGACCAGCAGAGTTTCGGGGCGGCGGTGGTGGTGAAGACCATGGACTACATGGACCACGGCTCCAAGAAGAAGAGCGGCAACTCGCTCTATGATCTCAACAAGGACGTGCTGGGGTCCTACGCCCAAGGCAGCGTCTTGAGCTCCCTGGTCTAGCCTTAACGCCAGGCGGAGCCGGGGCGGGGGCATGAACCCCGCCCCGGCTCCGCCCGCTTCCCCAAGGCCGGATGGCCGGCGGGGCGCACCCGCCGCAGGCTCTCTCTCCCCGGCGGAGAGGGGGATGGGGCCGTATTTTTTCGCCATGCCCGCCTGCGCCAAGGCGCCATGAGGCAGGCATGGCCGGGCAGGCGCGCGCCGCCTTGTTGGCAAGTCAGCCATCCCCGCGTATATAAAGGGTAGCTGAGCAAGGAAGGCGGCCATGTCCCACACCCTCATGCTGGCCAACGACCTGGCCGAACTGGAGCGCCTACAGGCGTGGGTCCAGGCCTGGGGCCAGGATCATGGCCTGGGCCAGGAGGACATGTTCGCCCTGCAGCTGGCCCTGGAGGAGGTGGCGGTCAACGTGCTCCAACACGCCTACGCCCCCGGCCAGGAATTGGGCGTGCGGGTGGACCTGGAACTGCGCGGCGGCTGGGTCTGGGCCCAGGTGACGGACCAAGGCCCGGCCTTCGACCCCCTGGCCGCCCCCGATCCC
>CAZLSD010000212.1:0-5983 GCA_964561775.1 uncultured Desulfarculus sp.
GGCGGCTGGGGCGGCTTTTGGCGTTCTGACTTGGACATGGCGTTCAGGAAAGCCTTTGCAGCAAGGCCCGCGCCTCGCCGAAGTCCGGGCGCAGGCGCAGGGCCTCGCCCAGGGATTGGGCCGCCAGGTCCCGTCGGCCGGATTCGGCCTGGACCACGGCCAGGTTGAAAAGCAGGTTCTCGTCCTGGGGAGTCAGGGCCAGGGCCCGCTGGTATTCGCGCACCGCCTCGTCGAAACGGCGCTGGCGGCGGTAGGCCATGCCCATGCGGTTGTAGACATGGGCCATGCGGGGGTTTAAGGAGGCGGCGGTCTGGAAGGCGGCGATGGCCTCCTCGTTGAGGCCGGCGGCCAGCAGGATGTCGCCCACCTCGGCGACCAGGTCCGGGTCTCTGGCCGCGGCCTGCTGGGCGGCGCGGATGGCCAGAAGCCCCTCGCTTGTCTTGCCCTGGGCCAGGAGCAGCTTGCCCATGTCCATCTGGCGGCGGGCGTTGCGCGGGCTGATGCGGGCCGCCTTGGCCAGCTGGCTGGCGGCCAGTTCGGTCTGGCCCAGCTTGCTATAAAGCGCGGCCAGGCGGTCGTGGGCCTTGACGAAGCGGGGGCTGGTCTCCACGGCGGCCAGATAGCGGTCGCGGGCCTCCTCCAGGTTGCCGCTCCGCTCCAGGGCCTCGCCCAGGGCCAGCAAGGCCCGGGGGCTGGCCGGGTTGAGCTCCAGGGCCAGGTCGAACTGGGATTGGGCCTGGGGCAGACGGCCGGCGTCCAGGTGCTCATATCCCTGGCGCAGGGCCAACTCCAGGGGGTCGGGCGAGCGGCGCTTGTCCAGCACCGATTCTATCTTGTCCACCAGGGTACGGGCCTGGAAGGGCTTGACGATGTAGCCGTCCACCGCCTCCTCGATGGCCTCGGCCACGGTTTGCTCCACCACCTCGGCGGTGACCATCAGGAAGGGCATGCCGCGCCAGCGCTCGTCGGCGCGCACTCGGCGCAACAACTCCAGCCCGTTCATGCGCGGCATGTTCCAGTCGCTGATGACAAACCCCACCCCTTTCTCGGCCAAGACCTCCAGGGCCTTTTCGCCGTCGGGGGCCTCCACCACCCTGGTGTAGCCAAAGGCGCGCAGAAAATTGTGGATCATGCGGCGGACGTTGAACTGGTCGTCCACCACCAGGAAGAGAATTTTTTTGTCCTCGGGCTCGGGCAAGGGCACACCTAGCGTGCGAGGTTTGCAGGGAGGGCCAGCCGCCCCCCCAGCCGGGAGCCCTCCCTGTTCGCCCTTGGGGGCGCGAGCGCTGACTGTGGGGAAGCTAATTTATTATAGGCTAAGGCAGTAGTGCCCGCACCTGGGAAACCAGCGCCGCGGGCTTGACCGGTTTGACCAAATAGAGATTGGCCCCCCGGTCCAAACCCCGCTGCTGATCCCGGGGATCGCTCTCGGTGGAGAGCACCACGATGGGCAATTTGACCCATTGGGGCAGGGCGCGGATGCGGCTGATCAGGGTCAGTCCATCCATGCGGGGCATGTTCACATCGGTAATCACCAGATCCACCGAGGTTTCGGCCAGGCGTTCCAGGGCATCCACGCCATCCTTGGCGCAGTGGACAACCCAACCCTGTTCCTTGAGGATGAGGCTCAACAGGCTCAATATGGTGGGCGAATCATCCACCAGCAAAATGCGAACAGGCATCATGACTCCAAAACCAGCGGCAGACCTGGGCCAGGGCAGGCAGCCCGAGGGCGCTGAAGCATCATCCTCGTAAATAATATTTTTGGCAAGAGGCCAATGACATTTTTGCACAGGCCGGGGAAATCGCGGGTGGCGCTCAGGCCGGGCTGCCCTCTATCTCCAGGATGGCCTGGGAGGCCGCCGCCCGCACCCGGGGGTCGGGATGGGCCAGTTGGGAAAAAACCGGGTCCAAGGTGGCGGGGTCGCCGATGGCCCCCAAGGCGGCCAACCCGGCCACCCGCAGCAGGCCCTCCTGGGAGCCCAGCAGCTTGAGCAGGGCCGGCACGGCCCGGCGCAGGCGCAGACAGCCCAGTTGTTCGGCGGCGCGCTTGCGCACGGCCGATTCGGCGTCATCCAGGGCCTTGAGCAGCAGGTCCTGGGCCGTGGGGTGGCAGCCGTGGTCCAGGCAGGAGACCAGAGCCAGGCGCACCTGGGCCTCGGGATCGCCCAGCATGGTCTCCAGGAAAGGCATTTCCTCGCCGGCCCGGGCCGCCAGCAGGGCTTGGGCCGCCGCCGCGCGCACCCCGGGCTGATCATCGGCCAGCAGGGACTCCAGGGCTGGCGCTTGTTCGCGGCTGGCTCCGCCCTGGGCCAGGGCCTGGGCCGCCAGCAGGCGCAGCTCGCCGTCCTGGCCGCCCAGGCAGCGCCCCAGGGCCTGCCCGGCCAGGAGGCCGCCCAGGCCACGCAGGGCCTCCAGAGCCGCCGGCCGCAGGGAGGCGGGGCCTTCCTGAAGCACGGCCTCCAAGGCATGGGCGGACCGGGGATCAGCCAGGCGGCCCAGGGCCGCCAAGGCCTCCAGGCGCACCTGTTCCTGGCCATCATGGAGCAGGTCCAGCAGGGCGTCCAAGGCCCGGGTTTGGCCCAGTTGGCCCAGACCTCCCGCCACCATGGCCCGCACTCCCGCCTCGGGATGGGAGCGGGCCTGGATCAAGGCCTCCAAGGCCAAGGGCCCGCCCAGCCGGCCCAGGACCCTGGCCGCCACGCCGGCCAAGTGGGGAGAGGGTTCGCGCAAGGCCCCCACCAGGGGGGCGGCCTCCCCCACCGCCACCAGGGTCTCCACCACCTGGGCCGCCACCCGTCCGTTCTTTTCCCGCGCGGCCAGGTTGAGCAGGGCATAGATGCAGGAGGGGTTGCCCAGGCGGGCCAGGATGTTGAGGGCGTCCAGCCGCACCTGCTCGGCGGGGTCGTCCAGGGCGTCCAAAAGCCCCAGCACCACCCTCTCCTGCAAATCCTGGCTCAGATCCTGGAAGGCGTCGGCCCCTCCGGCCCGCAACAGGGCCACCACCAGCAAGGTGGCCAGGCCGCCCTGGGCCCGGGCCAGGGCCTGGAGCAGGGAGGGCGCGGCCCGCAGGTCCGCCAGCGAGCCCAGGGCCTGGGCGATGGCGTTTTGCACCAGCGGGGTGCAGGTGGGCAAGGCCTTGAGCAGGTATTCGCAGCAGGAGGGATCGCCGATGGCGGCCAGGGCCTCCACCGCGCCGTAGGCCACCCAGTCCTCGTCGGTCAACAGATGCAACAGGGCGGGAACCGCGCTCAGGTCCTTGCGCCGGCCCAGACTGGCGGCGGCCACCGCGCGCAGGTTGGGGTCGGGGTCGCCCAGGGCCTGCAAGAGGGCCTTGCTGACGCCCGAGGCATGCACGCTGCCCAGGATGTCGGCGGCGAAGATACGCAGATCGGCGTCGGAGATTTCCAGGAGGTTGAGCAGCAGGTCCGGGGCGTCGCCGCCCACCTGGCGCAGAAGCTCGATGGCCAGGTTGCGCAGACCCACCTGCTCGGCGCTCAAGAGGGGCATGAGCTGGGAAGCCACCTCGCGGCCGCCGATGGCGGCCAGGGCCAGGCCGGCTTCACCCGCCAAGTCATGATCTTCCTGACCCAGCAGCCGCACCAGCAGACCCACGCAGCCGACCTCCCGCCGCCGGGCCAGCTCGCGCACCGCGGCCAGCCTTTCCTCGCGCGGGGCCTGCTCCAGCAGGGCGAGCAGCGCGGGCGTCTCCAGGGTTCCAAGCTGGGCCGGGGATTGCTCGTTCATGGCCGCCGCAAGCCTTGGGTCAGGGCCGCCCGCGCCCTAATGGGCGGGCATGGCCAACAGGAAGGTTTGGGGAGATTGGGGGCTCCAGGACACCTCTCCCCCCCAGGGCAGCAGCGCCTGCCGGGCCAGGAACAGCCCCAGCCCGTCGTGGCCGGCCCCCTTGTCGGTGCAAAAGGGCTGGAACAGGCGGGGAACCATTTCCGGGCGGGGTCCGGGTCCGTCGTCGCGCACCTCCAGCCAGACCCGGCCCTCTCCTTCGCGGTAGGTCACGGTCAGATGCTGGCGTCCGCAGGCCTTCAGGGCCTCCAGGGCGTTGGCCAGGAGCGCGTTGAAGGCCAGGGCCACGTCGGCGTAGGCCGCCCGCACGGTCAGGGCGGCCTGGGGCAGTTCCTGGGCCAGCGCGGCCTCGTGCTTGAAGAACATGTCCCCCTGCCAGAACTCCATCTGCTCGGCGGCCAGGCGGGAAAGACTGAAGGGGCCGGGCTGGTCATACTGCTGCTGGCTGCCCTTGGCCGAGAGCATCTCCACTTCCTTGGAGATGCGGGCCACGCCCTGTTGCAGGGCGGAGAGCTTGGAGCCCAACTCCGGGTCCTTGCCCTGGGCCAGGCGCAGTTCCAGCAGGTCCAGGGGCAGCCTGAGCATTTGCAAGCCCCCGGAGATGTTGTGCACCACGCCCTTGATCAGGCGTCCCACCAGGGCCAGGCGCTCCCGCATGATCAGGGCGCGCACCACCCGGGGGTCAAGCTCCATCTCCGCGCTCAACTCTCGGCTCCCTGCGCGCGGTTGGCCAACAAGCGGCGCTGCTGGTTGAAGGTGAAGCGGATGATGCGCTCGCGGTCGTTGTCGCTTATCTCCACGAACTGCACCGCGGCCTGGGCCTGCTTCTCGCCCACCTGCTCCTCGCTGACCCGGGCCACCTGCCCCACGGCATAGATGGTGCGGGTGGGGGCGTCGGGCAGGGACATGGCCAGGATGATGCGCTGGCCGGTCTTCAAGTCCCCGGCCTCGCTGATCCCGAAGCCGCAGCCGGAGATGTCCACGGTCTCCAGGTGGCGGGGGAAAAGGGCCTGGCGGTCGGCCTGGCGCATCTGGTGCAGAATCATGTCCAGCTTGTAGTCCAGCCAGCGCAGCACCTTGAATATGGGGCGCAGGTTCTCCGGGGCCTCCGTGCCTTCCAGTATCTGCCTGGCCGCGGCCTCCAGATCGGATTGGGTGTCCAAGAGCCCCGCGTCCATGGCCATGGCCTGGCGCGATTGCAGGCTCTCCGGGCCGTAAAAGACGTAAAGGCTGGCGGGGGCGCGAAAGAACTCGCGCTCGCTCTGGGCCTCGCTCATGATCGCCTCCTGCTCCGCCCTGATGAATGCCAAAAAGGGAACCCCGGCCGGGAGGCCTATCTGGTCCGCGCCTGCTCGGCCACGGCGTCGGGGTGATAGCGCATGAGCATCTCCACGAAGGCCTGCACCACCTGGCGGTCGAACTGGCTGCCCGCGCAGCGCGTGAGCTCGCTCACCGCCGCGGCCTGGTTCTTGGCCAGGCGATAGGGACGGTCGCTGCTCATGGCGTCGAAGGCGTCGGCCACCGCCACCACCCGGGCCAGCAGGGGTATTTCCTCGCCGCCCAGGCCGTCGGGATAGCCGCGCCCGTCCCAGCGCTCGTGATGGTGCCGGATGATGGCCCGCTCGGCCGGCGTCAGGTCCATGGCCTTTATGATGGACTCGCCGATGACCGGATGCTCCTTGATCTGGGTGTACTCCTCGTTGGTGAGCGGACCCTCCTTGAGCAGCACGTGGTCCTTGACGCCGATCTTGCCTATGTCATGGAGATAGGCCGCGAAACGCAGCGATTCCAGGTCGCTGAACTCCAGGCCCATGGTCTGGGCCGTGAGCACGCTCAGATTGGTGACGCGCAGGCTGTGCTGGCGGGTGTAGGGGTCCTTGGCCTCCATGGCCCCCACCAGCGCCCCCAGGGTGCTGTGCAGGTTGCCCAGCATGGACTCGTACAAGGCCACGTTCTCTATGGAAAGCGCGGCCTTGTCCAGCAAAAAGCGCAGCAGGTAGATATCCTCGCCCCCGGGGCGGCCGCTCTTTTTGTCCGCCACCACGAAGACGCCGAAGACCTCCTCGCGTATCTTGATGGGCAGGCAGAGATAGTCTCCATGCAGGGGCAGCAGCTCGGGGGCCTCCCCCGGGGCATGCCCCAGCATGGGCTGCCCCTCGGCAGCCACCTTGCCCCATAT
>CAZLSD010000213.1:0-5960 GCA_964561775.1 uncultured Desulfarculus sp.
GGCGGGCGGGCTGGTCCCGGTGTTTTTCCTGGGACGCCTGGCCGGCCGGGAACGGGTGGACGGGCTCATCGTGCGCCGCCTGGGCGAGGAGGTGGGGCGGGACATCCTGTTCCTGGCCGGGCTGCGCCAGGGCGGAGAAATCTATCTGCGCTCCAGCCCTCTGCTCTATCTGCTGTGGGACAAGCTGGCCGATCCCCGCCCCTCCCAGCGGCGCTTCCTGGAACTGGGCTGCGCGGGCTATGGCGTTGACCTGGATGACCTCCTGGCCCACCCCTCCCTGGAGGCCCTGGCCCCCTTGCTGGAGGGCGAGCTGCAGGCGGTGCTCTGGCACGAGTTGGGCGAGGCCGGTCCGGCCGAGCCAGCCCGCAGGCTGCTGCTCCAAATCATCGAGGAGCATCCGGGCAGCGAGCTGGAGCATTTCACCCGGGGGGTGAAGGACCTGTTGGCCGACACCGGACCCGAGGGGCGTCTGGCCCGCATCATCGCCCAAAATGCCCGCGGGCAGTTGGGCTTCTATCCCACCTGGCTGGCCGGCTTCCCCCGCCTGCTCTTTCCCGAGTTGGACGGCGCGGTGCTGGATTTCATGGCCAGCGGCGACTGGGGCGTGCTGGAGGCGGCGCGGGAGCTGGGCTGGACCAAGGCCCGCCAGGCCCTGGCTGGCCTGGAAGATGTGCTGGCCCAAACCCAGGGGGAAGAGGCCCGCCGCCTGGCCCATGACCAGGTCATAGCTCCGCTGACCGCCTGCGCCAGGCGCGCGCGGGAGGATGAGGAGTAGGCGGCCCGTCTCGCCTCCGGAGCGGGATTCGCCCGGCGGCCTAAGGAGGCGCGGCCCCTGTGGGGCTTACTTCAGACGGTAGGTGATGAGGCCGTGGGAGAGGTCATAGGGGGAAACGCTGACGCGGACCTTGTCTCCCACCAGGACCTTGATCTTGAAGCGCTTCATGCGACCGGAGAGCACGGCCCGCAATGTGTGGCCCTGCTCGGTTGACACTTCCATCTGCCCGCCGCCCAAGGTGCGGGTGACCTCGCCTTCGAGGTGAATTAAATCGTCGCGGCTCAAGCTCCCTCCCGGTCGGGTGATTGTTGGCAAATGCCACGTCTGTCGCGGCCTTAAGAATGTCCAAATATGCCACGCGCCGGCTGGGGCGTCAAGTGCCGCTCCCGCTAGCCGGCTCCGGCCACAAGATGTGGTGGTTGGGCGCGGGTGAAAAGCCCTTGCCAGGCCTGACCTTAGGGAGTATATTTCGGCCTTCGAACCGTGGTTTGCTTCAAGGCCCCAGGCGGCCTTTGAGCTTGATAGTTTTTAAGGAGGCAGTCATGAGCCAGGTATGTGAGTTATGCGGCAAGCGTCCCCAGACGGGCAATAACGTGAGCCACGCCCACAACAAGACCAAACGCCGCTTCAATCCCAATCTGCAAAGCGTGCGTTCCCTGGAGAACGGCCAAGTGCGCCGGGTCCGCGTCTGCACCCGCTGCCTGCGTTCCGGCAAGGTGGTCAAGCCCGCCTAAGGTTTTCGCGCGCTTTTTCGCGGTGGGAGGGTCCGGCAGGGTCCTCCCGCTTCATTTCGCCTTGCGCCCGCCTCCGCCCGCGCGTCCGCTCCCGCCCCCGCTTCCGGCCTCGGGCAGCATGAGCCTCTGCACGGTCTGCACGCCCTTTACCCGCTTCAACTCGGTCAGCACTTCCTTGAGCTGCTGGGCGTCGTGCACCTGGATCATGAAGGTGGCCACGCCCCGCTGGTCGCTGGTGACGTGCACCTCGGCCTCCAGGATGTTGATGCCCCGGTGCTTGAGCGCGCCGGCCAGGTCGGCCAGCACCCCGGCCCGATCATCGCTCTGCACCTGGATGCGCACCGGCCGCACCTGGTTCTCCGGCACGTCCCACTCCACGTCCACCCGGCGCTCCGGCTCCACCTGGGCCAGGTGGGGGCAGCCGGCCAGGTGCACGCTGACCCCGCGCCCGCGGGATATGTAGCCGCTGATGGGGTCGCCGGGCAGGGGGTTGCAGCATTTGGCGAAGCGCACCAGGATGTCGTCCACTCCGCGCACCTTGATGCCGTCGCTGGGGCGCTTGCGGAATTTGCTTAGGGAGCGCTCCAGGAAGCCGGGCTTCTTTTGCTCGCTCTCCGGCGGCCGCGGCAGCACCCGGTTGGCCACCTGGCGGGGGGAGAGCTTGCCATAGGCCACGGCCGAGAGCAGCTTGTCCATATCCTTGAAGGAGAACGCCGCCAGCACCGGCTCCAGTTTGCCCTCCTTGATCGCCCCGGCCAGGGTCAGGCTGTGCTTGCGGAACTCGCGGTCCATCAGCTCGCGACCCAGGGCCACGGCCTTGGCGCGCTCGGATTCGCGCACGAAGGCGGCGATCTTGGAGCGGGCCCGGCTGGAGACCACGAAGCCCAGCCAGTCCTTGCTGGGGGTGTGGCTGGTCTGGGTGATGATCTCCACCTGGTCGCCGGTCTTGAGTTCGTGGCGCAGGGGCACCATGCGGCCGTTGACCTTGGCCCCCACGCAGCGGTTGCCCACCTCGGTGTGAATGGCGTAGGCGAAGTCCACCGGGGTGGCCCGCCGGGGCAGCTCCTTGACCTCGCCGTTGGGGGTGAAGACGAATATCTCCTCGGGGTAGAGGTCCATGCGCAGGGACTGCATGAACTCCGAGGGGTCGTCCATCTCCCGCTGCCAGTCCAAGAGCCGCCGCAGCCAGGCGAAGCGGTTCTCCTCGCCCTGGCCGCCGCCCTGTTCCTTGTATTGCCAGTGGGCGGCGATGCCCTCCTCGGCCACCCGGTGCATCTCCTCGGTGCGGATCTGCACCTCCATGCGCTGGCCCATGGGGCCCAGCACCGAGGTGTGCAGGGACTGGTACATGTTGGGCTTGGGGAAGCCGATGTAGTCGCGGAAGCGGCCGGGGATGGGCTTCCAGGTGTTGTGGATGACGCCCAGGGCCTCGTAGCAGTCTTTGAGCTCCTTGACCACGATGCGGAAGGCGATGAGATCATAGAGGCCGTCGATGTCCACGGCTCGGCGCTGCATCTTCTGATAGATGCTGTAGAAGTGCTTGGGACGCCCGTCCACCTGGCACTCTATGCCGTGTTCGGCCATGTGCTGGCGCAGCAGTTCCTTGACCTCGGTGATGAACTTTTCCCGCGAGCCCTTGCGGGTGGCCACCCCGTCCTGGATCTGCTGGTAGACCTGGGGCTCCAGGTAATAGAGCGACAGATCCTCCAGCTCGGCCTGCCAGCGGCGCATGCCCAGGCGGTGGGCCATGGGCGCGTAGATATCCAGGGTCTCCTGGGCGATGGCCTTTTGTTTTTCCGGGGCCATGAAGCCCAGGGTGCGCATGTTGTGCAGGCGGTCGGCCAGCTTCAGGATGAGCACCCGGATGTCGCTGGACATGGCCAGGATCATCTTGCGCAGGGATTCCACCTGGCGCAGGGTCTGGGTGGGGGCGGCCAGGCGGCTGATCTTGGTGACGCCGTCCACCAGGGCGGCCACCTCCGGCCCCAGCATGCCGGAGATGTCCTCCAGGGTGGCGCTGGTGTCCTCCACGGTGTCGTGCAAGAGCGCGGCGCAGATGCTGGCCACGTCCAGGTGCATCTCGGCCATGAGGGAGGCGGCGGCCAGGGGATGGCTCAGATAGGGCTCGCCGGACTTGCGCAGTTGACCAGCGTGCACCTTGGCCGAGAAGACGTAGGCCTTCATGATGGCGGCCACGTCGGCCTGGGGGTGGTACTCGGTGACGGCGTCTATGATTTCGTTGATGCGCTGCAAGCTGACGCCCGCCCTGATTGTTGAAACGGGTTAGAGCCGGCTGATCCAGTCCGAGGTGGTCAGCACCTGGGAAAATCGCATGGCTTGAGTGACCAGGATGGCCCGGTGCAGCTCCTCGGCGCTGACGCGCCCCGCCTGGTTGGCGATGTCCAGGGTGCCGGTGGCGTCGCTCAAGAACTCCACCGCGAAGCCCAGGTGCATGGCCTGGCGCGCGGTGGTGTCGCAGCACATCTGGGTCATGTAGCCGCAGACGGCCACGGCGTCCACCTCCTGCTCCTTGAGCCAGGTCTCCAGACCGGTGCCGGTGAAGCTGCCGGGCAGGTTCTTTTCCACGTGGTGGTCGTGGCCGCGCGAGGCCACCTCGGGGTGCAAGGCCCACTCCAGGCTGCCCACCCGGAAAACCGGCGAGTCGGCCTGGGGCGCGCTGTGCTGGATCACCACCACGGGCAGGCCATGGGCGCGGGCCGCGTCCATGGCGGCCAGGATGTTGGCCAGGCTGCCCGGAGGATGACTCACCGGCAGCCTGCCGGTGAAGTACTCGTTCTGCACGTCGATGACCAAGAGCGCCCGTTTCATCGCGTTCTTCTCCGCCGCTTCTCCCGGCTCTAGAGGAACTGGCCTCCGCCCTGGACCGCCATCTCTTTGATCCGCTCCAGGGCCTCTTCCAGGGGCAGCATGATCACCTCGCCGCTGTCGCGGCGCTTCAGCTCCACCTGGCCCTGGGCCAGACCCTTGGCCCCCACCACCACCCGCAAGGGGATGCCCAGCAGATCGCTATCCTTGAATTTTACGCCCGGGCGCACGTCGCGGTCATCCAAGAGGGCGTCCACCCCGGCGGCCCACAGGTCGTCGTGCAGGCGGCTGGCCACCTCCCAGGCCTGGCCTTCCAGGCTCAAGGGCAGCACCGCCACCGAGACTGGGGCGATGGCCAGGGGGAAGATGATGCCCGATCCGTCGTGGCCTTGCTCGATGGCGGCGGCCACGATGCGGCTTACCCCGATGCCATAGCAGCCCATGACGATGGGCTTACTGGCCCCCTCGGCGTCCAGGTAGGTGGCGCCCAGGGCCTGGCTGTATTTGGCGCCCAGGCGGAACACGTGCCCCACCTCGATGCCTCGGTCAAAGGTCAACTCCCCGCCGCAGCGGGGGCAGGGGTCGCCGGGGGCGGCGTTGCGCAGGTCGGCCCGTTGGGCCTGGGGCACGTCGCGGCCCAGGTTGAGATTAACGATATGGGTGTCCTTCTGGTTGGCCCCGGCCACCAGCCCGGCGCAGGCGTACAGCTCCTGGTCGGCGTAGATGGGCATGGATAACCCCACCGGCCCGGAGAAGCCCACCGGTCCGCCCGTGGTTTCCACGATGGCCGAGGGGCTGGCCAGCACCACTTCCGCCGCGCCCAGCAGGTTTTTCAGCTTCACCTCGTTTAGCTGGCGGTCGCCGCGCACCAAGGCCGCCACCGGTTTGCCGTCTGCCAGGTAGATGAGGGTCTTGGCGATGGCCGTGGCAGCCACCTTGAGGAAGGCCGCGACTTCCTCCACGGTGTGCGCGCCGGGCGTGGCCACCTGGGCCAGGGCCTCGCCAGCCGGGGCGTCGCCGCCATCAGGCGGCTTGACGGCGGCCTTCTCCAGGTTGGCCGCATAATCGCAGGCCGCGCAGCTTGCTATGTCGTCCTCGCCGGTCTCGGCCAGCACCATGAACTCGTGGCTGAAGGAGCCGCCGATGGCCCCGCTGTCCGCCTCCACCACGGAAAAACGCAGGCCCAGGTGGGTGAAGACGTCCTTGTAGGCCTGATACATGGCCCGGTAGCTGACCGCCGAGGCCTCCTCGTCCACGTCGAAGGAGTAGGCGTCCTTCATCAAGAACTCGCGGGCGCGCATGACCCCGAAGCGGGGGCGGATCTCGTCGCGGAACTTGGTCTGTATCTGATACAGGTTGAGCGGCATGTCCCGGTAGGAGCGGATCTCGTGGCGCACTAGGTCGGTGATGACCTCCTCGTGGGTGGGGGCCAGGCAGAAGTCGTGGTCGTGGCGGTCCTTGAAGCGCAACAACTCGCGGCCATAGTGCTCCCAGCGCCCCGACTCCTGCCACAGGTCGGCCGGCTGCACCCCGGGCATCAAGAGCTCGCGCGCCCCGGCCATATCCATCTGGCGGCGCACCACCCGTTCGACCTTGCGCAGCACGCGCAGGCCCATGGGCAGCCA
>CAZLSD010000214.1:0-5889 GCA_964561775.1 uncultured Desulfarculus sp.
AAACGGGGCTTGGAGGCCGCCGGCAATACCGGCGCCCCGCTCTGCTATCACAGCCAACTGGCCGAGGACAACGCCGCCGACCTCAAGGGGGCGATCCAGGCCCTGGAGAGCCAGGGCCTGGTTCCCCTGGCCATTTTTTGCGAGGGCCTGCTGGATTCATCCCTGCCCCTGCCGGAGCGCTATCCCTGGCTGGATTACCTGCGCCAGGCCGGAGACAAACTGGGCGCGATCGTCAACCTGCTGGCCGGACGCTTTCTGTCCCAGCCGGACGAGGCATGCCTGTTGGAGGAACTGGACGTTCCAGTGTTCCAGGGTCTGCGCCTGCACGGCAAGAGCCGCTCCGATTGGCTGGAAGATCCCCAGGGCATCGCCGCCCACAGCCTGGTCTATGCGGTGGCTCAGCCGGAGATGGCCGGGGTCATCGAGCCCACCCTGCTGGCCAGCGACGAACCAGAGCCTGGCGGCGGAGAGCGCTCCTTCCAGGCCGTGCCCGAAAGGGCGGAGCTGCTGGCCCGGCGCATCAAGCGCTGGCTTAGATTGCGCGCCCTGCCCAACGGCGAAAAGCGCCTGACCGTGGTGCTGCACAACAATCCCTGCAAGGGGGTCGAGGCCACCGTGGGCCTGGCCGTGGGGCTGGACGCCCTGGAAAGCCTGGGGCGCTTGGTCGCCCGGTTGCGCGGCGCCGGCTACGAGGTGGGCCAGGCCCCGGAGGATGGGCAAGAACTCCTGAGGCTCATCCAGGAGCGCAAGGCGCACAGCGAGTTCCGCTGGACCACCGTGGACGAGATCGTGCGCAAGGGAGGCGTTCTCCATCGCATGGGCGCGGAGGAGTACCTGCCTTACTTCGCCACGCTGCCGCAGGAGGCGCGGGACAAGACCACGGCCGACTGGGGGACGTTTCCAGGGCAGGGCATGGTTTTCGAGCAGGCGGGCGAGCCGTGTCTGCTCATAACCGGGCTCCAGTTCGGCAACCTGAAAATCATGGTGCAGCCCAAGCGCGGCTGCTACGGACCCAAGTGCACCGGCGAGGTCTGCCGCATCCTCCATGACCCGGCCTTGAGTCCGCCCCATCACTGGCTGGCCACCTACAAGTACATCCGGGACGCCTCGGACGTGATGATTCACTTCGGAGCCGAGGGGGCCTTGGAGTATCTGCCCGGAAAACGGGCGGCCCTGAGCGGGGCCTGCTACCCCGAGATAAGCTTGGGCGACCTGCCCAACGTCTATGTCTACGCCATGGACATCCCCGGCGAGGGGCTTACGGCCAAGCGCCGCGGACGGGCGGTGGTGGTGGACCATCTGGCCCCGGTCTACCGTCCGGTGGGTCTTGATCCCGCGGCCATGCATCTGGAAGACAGCCTGCAACAATACCGGCACGCCCGGGAAATGGGCGAAACACAGCGCGCCTCACTGCTGCGTGAGGAAATGCTTTCCTTGCTGCGCCAGCTGAAGTTCGTCGCTGCTGACTACCAGGGAGAGGCGTTCCAGGAGAAGGCTGATCTGGCCGGGCGGCAGTTGGCCGCTCTTAAGAAGGCCGTGGCCCCGGAAGGGATGCACCTGCTGGGGCGGGCTCCCGACCGCCGCCAGACGGCGATACTGCTGGCCTGGCTGTTGAAGAAAAGCCAGCCCCCTTTGCCGTCGCTGGAGTATTTGGCGGCGCGGCGGTCAGCGCCCAGCGGTGATTACTTCGCTGACGCCTGTGGCGTGCTTGAGGAAATGCTTGATGGAAAGGCCGTCTGTGATGATCCGTCCCTTGGACCCTGGCTGACAGACCTGGCCGGCAAGCTGGCCCAGACCGGAGGCGAGATCGATCAGGTGCTCAAAGCCCTGGACGGCCGCTACCTGGAGCCCAACCTGGGGGGCTCCCTAATCATGGGCCAAAGCCAGGCCCTGCCCTCGGGACGCAACTTCTACGCCTTGGACCTTCTGCGCCTGCCCACGCGGGCGGCCTGGCAGGTGGGCCGCCAACTGGCCGAGGAGCTACTGCGGAAATACCTGGCCGACGAGAGCCGCTTTCCCCAGACCGTGGGCATCAGTCTGTGGAGCTCCGACGCCTTCAAGAGCCAGGGCGAGTTGCTCTGCCAGATCTTGCACCTGATGGGAGCCAGTCCGGTCTGGGACTCCAGCGGCCGGGTCCGCCGGGTGGAGGCCGTTCCCCTGGAGGAATTGACCCTGGAAGTGGATGGCCATCCGGAAAGCCGCCCCCGAGTGGACGTGGTGGTGCAGACCAGCGGCATCCTGCGTGACATGGTGCCGGGCTTCATTGACCTGATCGACCAGGCGGCGGTGATGCTGGGAGAGCTGGACGAGCCGGCCGAACGCAACTTCATCCGTGCGCACACCCAGGAGCGCTTGGCGGAGTTGGAGGTTGAAATGGGAGCCAACGGCCAGGACCTCCGACGCCTGGCCAGCTTCCGCGTCTTCTCCTCCGCGCCGGGAACCTACGGTCTGGGCGTGGAATTGGCCCTGGACGCCTCGGCCTGGGAGACCAACGACGATTTGGCCGAGGCCTATGTCAACTGGGGTGGTTTCGCCTATGGGGCGGGCGGCAAGGCCTATGGAACCCAGGCCCAGGCCATGCTGGCGCGCAGCCTCAAGAACCTGGATGTCTCCTACATGCGCCAGTTCTCGCCCGAGTATGACGTAATGGACTGTGGGGGATACGCGGCTTTCCAAGGGGGCATGGCCGCGGCGGCCAAGGGTGTGGGAGCCAAGGATCCCCGCTGCTATTTCGGAAGCGCGGCGGGGGATGACGCCCCCTCCGTCCTGGACCTGGGGGAGGCCCTGGAAACCGCCCTGCGCTGCAAGCTCTTGAACCCGGTCTGGCTGGAGCACATTAAGAAGCACGGCCACCAGGGGGCCGAGGGCGTGAGCAGCCGGGTCAACAACCTGTTCAAGTGGAGCGCCACCACCGGCCAGGTGGAGCAGCGGCTCTTCGAGGCGGTCGCTGACTTCTACCTCCACGACGAAAAGAACCTGGCCTGGCTGAGCCGGACCAACCCTTACGCCTTGGAAGAACTGACCCGCCGCCTGCTGGAGGCGGACTCGCGCGGGCTGTGGCGGGCCAGGCCCCGGGATATGTCCGCCCTGCAAAGCGCCGTGCTGGCGGTGGAAGGCGACCTGGAAGAAACCATGGGCCAGGTTGAGGGCGAGTTCCAAGGCGCGCGGGTGGAGATACTCACCTCCAGAGATGTGGAAAAATGGCGCCCCAAGTGGACCCTGCCAGGACGCCCCGCCCGAGCGGGAGAGGTATGAGCAAAAGACCATGAAACTCTTCGTAGCCATGACCCGGCTGGCGCGCTTGGTCGCGCTCTGTCTGTGCCTGGCGGCCTTGGCCCTTCCGGCATTGGCGGCGGCGGATAACCTCCATGAAGTGGAGATATTCGCGCACAGGGGCTTCACTCTGGCCCAGCCGGAGAACTCTCTGGCCGCGTTGCAAGCGGCCATGGAACTGGACCTTCACGGCAGCGAGGTGGACCTGCGCACCACCAAGGATGGCGTCCAGGTGCTGATGCACGACGCCACCCTGGAGCGGACCTCCACCGGCAAGGGTGCGCTGTCCAAAAATACCCTGGCCCAGTTAAGGAGCCTGCGTCTCAAGGACCTCGACGGCAAGGCGGGCAGTCAGGGCATACCCACCCTGGACGAGGCTTTGGAGCTGGTCAAGAAACGCCCAGACTTTCGTCTGGTGCTGGACCTCAAGGAGGTGGACCCCGCCCTCACCGCCCGTCAGGTTCTTGCCAAGGGTATGGGCGAGAGGGTTGTCTTCTTCGTCGCGGACCCGAACCAGGTGGAGCAGGTGCGCGCCATACAGGGGCAGGGTCCGGGCTTGGCCATCGCGGTGGACCTTTTGACATGGTGGAAGATCGAGGGCCTGCCCAGTTTCGCGGCCAAGGCGCTGGGGGCCAAGGCCCTCTTCGCCTCGGAGTGGTTCTTCCCCCGCAGTGGCTTCAAAGAGGCCAGAGAGGCCGGGGCCGAGGTGATGGTCTTCCTTTGGGGCGCCCATGATCTGCCGCAAAGAATGAGGCGGGCCGTGAGTCTGGGCGCCCAGGCGGTTTCGTGCGACCGACCGGACCTGCTGATGCGACATATGCGGGACGCGCCCGCCAAGCCTTGACGACACGGGAGGAAATCATGACGCCCACCGCCATAGCATTAGCCGCCTTCGGGGTCACCCGTGTCGAGGCCCTGCCCGGTATAACCAACGTGCTGGCCGGGGTGCGCCAAGCCTTTACCGGGAGCGAGGTCGTGTTGGCCTTCACCTCCAACCAGATACGCCATCGCTGGCGTCGGAGAGCGGAGGACGAGGTCTGGCTTGCGGCGAACCCCTCGGTGC
The DNA here is from genome assembly GCA_964561775.1 of uncultured Desulfarculus sp. Classification (GTDB taxonomy): domain Bacteria; phylum Desulfobacterota; class Desulfarculia; order Desulfarculales; family Desulfarculaceae; genus JACRDC01. The sequence goes on from CAZLSD010000214.1 coordinate 4,337, forward strand.
CCATGGAGATCGCACGGGTCAAGGGAATCCTGGCCGCAATCGCCCAGTTGCAGGATGCCGGGTTTCGAGACATCCTCGTCCAGCCGCTGCACATCTACGCCGGAGAGGAATTCGCCGATCTGCAAAGCTATGTCCAAGGCCTGTGCAGCATCCGAACCGTCAAATCTCGCTGGATGCCCTTCAATAAACTGGTTTTGGGCAGGCCCGCCTTGGGGCAACCAGGACCCCGGTTCCCTTACCAGGACGATATACTTGGCGCCGCTGAGGTATTAGCCCAAGACGCCGACGCCGCCCGCAGCCAGGACGCAGCCCTGGTCTTGGTGGGGCATGGCAATCCCTTTTATTCCTCCGGCGTCTATCTTGAATTGGAGCTGGCTTTGAGACGCCTCCGCCCCGGGGCTTCCATCTTCATCGGGACGGTGGAAGGCAGCCTGTCCTGCGACTACGTGCTGGAACGTTTACAAGATGCGAGAATCGGAGGGGTCTTGCTGAAACCGCTCATGTTGGTGGCCGGGGAACATGCCGTGCATGACCTGGGTGGCGATGGCCCAGACTCCTGGCGTTCACGATTCCAGGCCAAGGGCTACGAGGTGAACTTAGACCTGAGTGGGCTTGGCGATAATCCCCGATGGGTCGGACTCTATGTGGAGTCTATCCGGCAAACGGCCCTTGTAAACGGACTGGTCTTGAAAGATGAGTGTGGCGTGCGAGCCAAATGAAAGTCGCCATTAGTTTTGGGACGATTGAGGAGAAAATGCCAGCCGGGCCCCGGGTCCGCCCGCAAAAAAACGGGGTGGTCCGCCGGCGCAAACCGACGCCCACAATGCATTTTAACATGCCTGGGGGGCCGCCCTAGGTTGAGCTAACATAGCGAGTCGGTTCTCCCACGGGAGTGTAGAAATCACTGGAGGGAATGCAAGGTGCGGGTGAGAGACCTAAGCGTAAAGCCAAAGCTGTGCTAAGCAAGCGATATAAAACATTATATACGCATACAGTGATTCAGCTGAGGTAAGGACGGTCTTACCCATACCACAACACGAAAATTTTTAAAAATTTTCTGCGACGGCTTAGTCTGCTACAGCTAGAGGACCGTCCCCCCCTAGCCCCCCCCTTTTTGCCCTCTTGGCCGGGCCAGTAGCGCCGTGGCTGGGGTTAGGCTTTCGCCCTGCCGCCATGACCTGCAAAGCCCTTTAGCCTGCAACCACCACCGCGCCGGGGTGTCTGAGCAAGGAGCGCCGCCGCCCGATGCCCAGGGGGCACCGGAGCCCCTAGGGGCGACGATCTGCGCCGAGGAAGGGAGAGAGAGCAAAAGTCCGTAGCCGCCAGCTTCTACCACCACCCGGGCAGGTGTCTGACCTAACCGCCCGGCGGCACGCCATCGCCCACTGGCTCACCTTGCTTCACGATTTTTTGTGGCACAGGAGTGGCACAAAATAGGCTGTGGCACTATAAAGCTACGCTAGACAGCCAGGCTGTCCAATAAATTAAATAATAATATCTGGTGCCTAGGGCGGGAGTCGAACCCGCACGCCCTTAAAGGGCTGGGGATTTTA
>CAZLSD010000215.1:0-5845 GCA_964561775.1 uncultured Desulfarculus sp.
CCTATGTGCCCTGGTTCTCAACCGTAATACCGGACCTCCTGCTCGGTCCAAGATAAACGCAAGCCCTCCATGGCTGACCCGGCGTCCGGGCCGGTTCTCCCCACGGGAGAGCTGGCCCGGACCTTTTTAGCCGCATCCCGTTTCCGCCATGTCACGCAATCGGAATCTTCCCGTAAACTATGACTGCTAATCTCGAAGAGGGTGAGCGGGCGCACGCCCGATTAGCCGCGCACCATTTCATGGAGGCAAACCATGTCCTGGATCAAAACCCGCGCCAGGCGCTCCAGCGCCGCCCTGGCCCTGGCCGCCCTGCTGGTCCTGCTGGCCTTTTCCTTGGGCCAGGCCGCCCAGCCCCCGGTCAAGAATGTCATCATGCTCATCCCCGACGGCTGCTCGGCCGAGCAGTACACCCTGGCCCGCTGGGCCAAGGGCGAGCCCCTTTCCTTTGATCCCATCCTCACCGGCATGGTGCGCACCTTCATCGCCGACTCGGTGGTGGCCGACTCGGCCCCGGCGGCCACGGCCTATGCCACCGGCCTACGCACCTGCGACAAGCTAATCGGTATGGGGCCCGGCAGCAAGGGTCTGCTGCCCGGCCAGGAGCAGCCAGAGGGCCTGACCATGCGCCCCTTGGCCACGGTGCTGGAGGCCGCCCGCCTCTTGGGCAAGTCCACCGGCCTGGTGGCCACCGCGCGGGTTACCCACGCCACGCCAGCGGCCTATGCCGCCCACGTGGATCACCGCGACAAGGAAAACGACATCGCCAAGCAGATGGCCCACCAGGGCCTGGACGTGCTCATGGGCGGCGGGCGCCAGCACTTTCTGCCCAGCGCCGGCGGCGGCGCGCGCCAAGACGGCCTGGACCTCTTGGCCGCCCTGCAAGGCCAGGGGTACCACACCCCCCGCGACCGCGCGGAGCTGGCCGAGGTGAAGAGCGGCCGCCTGCTGGGGCTGTTCGCCAAGAGCCACATGATGGCCGACCTGGATCGCCGCGCATCAGGCTCTCAGGAGCCCAGCCTGGCCGAGATGACCGCCAAGGCCCTGGAGTTGCTGGCCAAGAATCCCAAGGGCTTTTTCCTGATGGTGGAGGGCAGCCAGATTGACTGGGCCTGCCACGCCAACGACCCGGCCCATCTGCTGGGCGACATGCTGGCCTATGACCAGGCCGTGGCCGTGGCTCTCAATTTCGCCCGGCGCGACGGCCGCACCCTGCTAATCGCGGTGAGCGATCACAACACCGGGGGCATGAGCATCGGCAACTACGCCCACGGCAAGACCTATTCCCAGACCAAGCTGGAGCCGCTCTTGGCCCCCTTGCGCGCCATGAAGATCACCGCCCGGCCTCTGTGGGGAAAACTGGGCGACCAGCCCAACTCCGAGCGCCTGCGGGAGGAGGTCAAGCGTTGGTGGGGCATCGACCTGAACGAAGAGGAAGCCAGCCAGATCCTGGCCCTGGCCGAAAAATACGGCAAGAGCCCCGAGTACGCCCTGGCCGAGGTGGTCAGCGCCCGCCACACCCAGGTGGGCTGGACCAGCCATGGCCATGCCGGCGGTGACGTGCCCCTGTTCGCCTACGGCCCCGGCCGCCCCGCTGGCCTGCTGGAGGCCCCCCAGGTGGCCCAGACCATCGCCAAGGCCCTGGGGGTGAACCTGCGCGCCCTGGACCAGCGCCTCTTCGCCGAGGCGGGCCAGCTGCTGCCGGGCGCGGGCCTCAGCGAGGAAAATGGCCCGCAGGGCTGGCGGCTTCAGGTCAGCAAGGGCGCCAAGCAGGCCGTCCTGGAAAACGGCAGCAACCTCCTGACCATGGCCGGCAAGACCACGGCCTTGGAAGGGCCGGCGGTGCGCGTGGAGCAGACCGGCCGCTGGTATCTGCCCCGCCAGGCCGCCTTCTTGATTGGCGCGGCCCAGGCCAAGACCCCGGCCGCCGCCAAGGCCGCCGGCGCCAAGCAGGCAGTCGCCCGCTAGCCCCTGGCACCTGCCCTCCCGGCAAGCCGCCAATCCCAATCGTTCGTCAAGCACCCGGCCGCGCCGCAGCACCGCGGCGCGGCCGGGCACATAAAAATGCCCGCGCCCCTTGACATGTTCAATCGTTTGATTAAAATTCCAGAGAACTCGCAGCCGCAGGAACCTATGCCACGCGCCAAGACATCCGCCCGACCCGGGCCGGGCCAAACGCCGGAAGCCTGCCAGGGCGTACGCGACCGCCTGCTGCAAAGCGGCCTGGAGATATTCAGCCGCTATGGCTATGAAGGCGCCAGCACCCGGCGGCTGGCCTCGGCCGCCCAGGTCAACCTGGCCACCATCTCCTACCACTTCGGCTGCAAAGAGGACTATTACCTGGCCGTGGCCCAATACATAGCCGACATAATCGCCACCGCGCATGAGCCAGCCATGGAGAACGCGCGCGCCGCATTGTCCGGCCTTCCGCCCAGCCGGGAGCAGTTGGCGGAGTTGCTCAGCGGCCTGGTCAGGAGCCTGGCCGGATTCATGGTGCGTCCGGAGGTGCATCCCATAGGATTGTTTATACTACGGGAACAGGTGTTTCCCACCCGCGCCCTGGGCATCTTCCAGGAAAGTTTCATGCTGCCCATGCACACCCTCATTTGCCGTATCCTGGGCATGGTCATGGATTCATCCCCCAAATCCCTACAGGTGATTGTCCGGGCCCAGGCCCTCATCGGCCAAATCGTCGTCTTCTTCACCAGCCGCGCCACCATCCTGCGCCAGTTGGGCAGCCAGGAGTTCAGCCAGGCGCAGATGGACTTGGTGGTGGAGGTGGTCAGCCAGAACATCCGGGCCATCCTGGCTGGCATGCAGGAAACAGGGCGCTCGCGGCGCTCTCCCGCGGCCAAGCGCCCCAAGACACCCCTTCCCGAGCCGGTGTGAAACATGAACCTGGCGGCGACATATCATGATCGGGAGTTGCGCATCTGCCTTTCCGGCGAGATAGTTGCGGAAACCTTGCTGGAAAACCTGGCCTCCCATCTGCCCCTGGCGCGCGAGAACAGCCAGCTGTGCCTGGATTTGTCGGGGGTGGAGTCGTTCGATGAACTGGCGCACACCGCCCTGGTGGTGGTCCTGCGCAGCAGGTGCGATCGCTTCCAACGAGTGACCCTGAGCGGCTTGCTCTGCCAAAAGAGCGGGCTAAGTTGGGTGGCGGCCAGACATGATCTGCTGGGGCCAGGCTGGAAGGGCGAAATCTCCGCCGAGGTTATTTCCTTCACCCGCCTACCCCGGGGCGAAACAGCCATCAGTTGAAATAACCATCAATCCGTAACGCGGCGGAGCACGACAGGAAGGATGGTCCCCCGGCCCCTTGGGTCGCGCCTTCCCAATTTCGCGGATCATTGCGTCAACCTTGGAGCCGGGTCCATCGGGACTGCGCCCGCTTTTTGGTCCCAACCGTGACAAGACAAACAGAGGTGTCTGATGTTAAGCAAGCGTAGAATGGCATTGACGGGAGCCGGGCTGCTGGCCCTGGCCCTGGCCGCGGCGCTGTTGTTCCGGCAACAGCCCCAGGCCCAGGGGCACATGCCGCCCATGGAAGTCCAGGTGGGGGTGGTGACTTTACAGCCCCAGAAGGTCACCTTGTACACCGAACTGGCCGGCCGCACCGCGCCATACCTCATCGCCGAGGTCCGGCCCCAGGTGGGAGGCATCATCCAGAAGCGCCTGTTCGTGGAGGGCTCGGAGGTCAAGGCCGGCCAGGCGCTCTACCAGATCGACCCGGCCACCTATTCTGCCGCCCTGGCCAGCGCCAAGGCCTCCCTGACCAAGGCCCAGGCCAACCTGTACGCGGCCCGCCTGAAGGCCGAGCGCTACAAGGACCTGGTCTCCATCAACGCGGTGAGCCAACAGAACTATGACGACGCCAACGCCGCCTTGAAGCAGGCCGCGGCCGAGGTGGAGTCGGCCCAGGCCGCCCGCGATACGGCCCGCATCAACCTGGACTACACCCGGGTGACCGCGCCCATCTCCGGCCGCATCGGCCGCTCGGCGGTGACCGCCGGGGCCTTGGTCACCGCCAACCAGGCGGCCAGCCTGTCAACCGTGCAGCAGCTCAACCCCATCTACGTGGACGTGACCCAGTCCAGCGCCGAGCACCTGCGATTAAAGCGCGAAATGGCCAGCGGCCAGATCAAGCGCGCCAGCGCGGGACAGGCCAAGGTCAAGCTGGTCCTGGACAACGGCGATCCCTACGATCTGGAGGGCAACCTGCAATTCTCCGAGGCCACCGTGGATCAGGGCACCGGCTCCATCACCCTGCGCGCGGTCTTCCCCAATCCCAAGCAGGACCTGCTGCCGGGCATGTATGTGCGGGCCTTGCTGGAATCCGGCGTGGACGAGCAGGCCCTGCTGGTGCCCCAGCAGGCCGTCTCGCGCAATACCAAGGGCGAGGCCACGGTCATGGTCCTGGATGCCGAAGGCGCGGCCCAGCCGCGCCCGGTGCGGGTCAGCCGGGCCATGGGCGACAAGTGGCTGGTGGAATCGGGCGTGCAGGCCGGCGACCAGGTGGTGGTGGAAGGCCTGCAACGGCTTCAGCCCGGCGCCAAGGTCAAGGCCGTGGCGATAGGCCCCGCCGGCGACGGCCAGCGTTAAGGAACGGGCAAAATGGCACGCTTTTTCATAGACCGCCCCATCTTCGCCTGGGTCATCGCCATCATCATCATGCTGGCGGGGCTCCTGGCCATCCGCACCCTGCCCGTGGCCCAGTACCCGGCCATCGCCCCCCCGGCGGTGCAGATCACCACCACCTATCCCGGGGCCTCGGCCAAGACCCTGGAAGACACGGTGACCCAGGTCATCGAGCAAAAGATGAAGGGCATAGATCACCTGACCTACATGTCCTCCACCAGCGACTCGGCCGGCTACGTCACCATAACCCTCACCTTCGACGCGGGCACCAACCCGGACATCGCCCAGGTGCAGGTGCAGAACAAGCTGCAACTGGCCATGGCGCTCTTGCCCCAGGAGGTGCAGAAGCAGGGCGTGCAGGTGGCCAAGGCCACCGACAACTTCCTCATGATCGTGGGCTTCTATTCCGAAGACGGCCAGATGGGCCAGATCGATCTGTCCGACTACGTGGCCGCCCATGTCCAGGACGTGCTAAGCCGGGTGGACGGCGTGGGCGACGTCACCCTTTTCGGTTCCCAATACGCCATGCGCGTCTGGCTGGATCCGGCCAAGCTCAACAACTACAAGCTGACCCCGGCCGACGTGAGCACGGCCATCCAGGCCCAGAACGCCCAGGTCTCGGCCGGCCAACTGGGCGGCGCCCCCGCGGTGGAGGGCCAGCAGCTAAACGCCACCATCTCGGTGCAGAGCCGCCTGCAGACCCCCGAGCAGTTCGGCAACATATTCCTCAAATTCGGCAGCGACGGCTCAGCCGTGCGCCTAAAAGACGTGGCCCGCTTGGAGCTGGGCAGCGAGGGCTACGACATCGTCTCGCGCTTCAACGGCAAGCCGGCGGCCGGCCTGGCCATCAAGCTGAGCACCGGGGCCAACGCCCTGGACACCGCCCAGGCGGTGCGCAAGCAGATGGCTGATCTCGCCTCGGTCTTCCCCGCGGGCATGAAGGTGGTCTATCCCTATGACACCACCCCCTTCGTGAAGATTTCCATCGCCGAGGTGGTGGAGACCCTTGTCGAGGCCATCATCCTGGTCTTCTTGGTGATGTACCTCTTCCTGCAAAACTGGCGGGCCACGCTCATACCCACCATAGCCGTGCCGGTGGTGCTCCTGGGCACCTTCGGCGTGCTGGCGGCCTTTGGCTACTCCATCAACACCCTCACCATGTTCGGCATGGTGCTGGCCATCGGCCTGTTGGTGGACGACGCCATCGTGG
>CAZLSD010000216.1:0-5839 GCA_964561775.1 uncultured Desulfarculus sp.
CCCCTGGCCAACCCCCCCGGGCAGCGGGTAGAATGGCGGCGCGCCAAGACGCAAACCCCAGCGGAGCGATCAGCATGTTTCCCAAGAACATGGGCAATTTGATGAAGCAGGCCCAGAAGGTCCAGCAGCAGATGGTCAAGCTTCAGGAGGAGCTGAACCAGCGCGAGATGAGCGCCCAGTCCGGCGGCGGCATGGTGGAGGCCACCGTCAACGGCCGGGGCGAGCTTCTTCGCCTGCGCCTGGAGCCGGAGGTGATCAACGCCGATGACGCCGAGATGCTCAGCGACCTCATCGTGGCCGCCGTGGGCGAGGCCCAGCGCCGGGCCCAGGAGATGGTGCAGACCGAGATGGGCAAGCTGACCGGCGGGCTGAACATCCCGGGCATGATGTAGGCCCCGTGTATCCCCGCGCCCTGGCCAACCTGCAGGCCGCCCTGGAGAAGCTGCCCGGCATCGGGCGCAAGGGGGCCGAGCGCCTGGCCCTGCACCTGGTGCGCGCCCCCGAGGAGCAGGTGCGCGCCCTGGCCCGGGCCCTGGCCCGCCTGCGCGACGAGGTGCGCCTCTGCTCGCTGTGCCGCAACCTGGCCGACCGCGACCCCTGCCCCATCTGCGGCGATCCCGGACGCGAGCGCGGCCAGCTCTGTCTGGTGGAATCCCCGGCCGACCTGGAGGCCCTGGAGGCCGCGGGGGCCTACCGGGGGCTCTACTTCGTGCTGGCCGGGGTGCTGGCCCCCTTGCAGGGCATGGGACCGCGCCAGCTCAACCTGGACGAACTGTGGCGGCGGTTGGAGCTTGGACCGGTGGCCGAGGTCATCATCGCCACCAGCGCCACGGTGGAAGGCGAGGCCACCGCCTCCCTGCTGGCCCAGGGCCTGGCCGGCAAGAACCTGGCCGTCACCCGCCTGGGCTATGGCCTGCCCGTGGGCGGCGACCTCAAGTACATGGACGGGCTGACGCTTTCCCGAGCCCTGGCCGCCCGCCGCCCGCCGGAGTAACCATCCCCTCCCCTTTCCCGGCCCACCCGAGGCTCCAGCGCTTAACGCGGCGTGAAAAAATATGCAATGGCCCTCCCGGAGCTGGCGGACTTAACTGCCCAACACCCTTGTTCAATTTGGCACACCCAGCAACACCTTTCCCCGGCAAGACAATTTTGCCCTTGACCGGGCGGGCCGCCGCGCACTAGAAATGAACTGCGTCCAGCTTGGGGCACGTCAATCGAGGCCCCAAAATACAAATCACCCTCCTGTTCCTTCCGGTCTTGCCCGACCAGATCCTTATGGCTTGTCGTCACGGAGTGAACCGAAATGGATCTGCAAGAAGTATTTGACCTTCTCTACGGGATTTTCAGCACCTCCGGCATAGCCCACCTTCATTGGAAGTATTTGATAATGTGGGCAATCGCTGGACTGTTCCTCTATCTGGCCATCAAGAAGGACTTCGAGCCGCTGTTGCTTTTGCCCATAGGCTTCGGCATCTTCATGGTCAACTTCCCCCTGGTGCCCCTGATGGGCATGACCCCCGAGGGCCACGGGGAACTCATACGCATTTTCTATCACTACGGTCTGGAATGGGAGGTCATCCCCTGCGTCATCTTCCTGGGCCTGGGCGCCATGACCGACTTCGGCCCCCTAATCGCCAACCCCAAAACCCTGCTCATCGGCGCCGGGGCCCAGTTGGGCGTCTTCATCACCTTCACCGGCACGGTGCTGGCCGGCTTCACCCTTAAGGAAGCCGCCAGCGTGGGCATCATCGGCGGCGCCGACGGCCCCACCACCATCTATCTGACCCAGAAACTGGCCCCCCAGCTGCTGGGCGCCAACGCCCTGGCCGCCTACTCCTACATGGCCATGGTCCCCCTGATCCAGCCCCCCATCATGCGCCTGTTGACCAACGACAAGGAGCGCAAGATCCGCATGAAGCAGATGCGGACCGTCTCGCGCACCGAGAAGATATTCTACCCCCTCATCACCGCCACCATCATCGCCATCCTGGTGCCAGCTGTCATGCCCCTGATGGGCATGTTCATGCTGGGCAACCTGATGCGCGAAAGCGGCGTGGTGGGGCGGCTCACCGAAACCGCCCAGAACGACCTGATGAACATCGTCACCATCTTCCTGGGCGTCAGCGTGGGCGCCACCATGGAAGCCGACAAGTTCCTGAGCTACAAGCCCCTGTTCATCTTCGGCCTGGGCCTGGTGGACTTCGCGGTCTGCACCGCCGGCGGCATCTGGACCGTCAAGATCATGAACATGTTCCTCAAGGACAAGATCAACCCACTTATCGGCGCGGCCGGCGTCTCCGCCGTGCCCATGAGCGCCCGCGTGGCGCAAAACGAGGGGCTCAAATACGACAAGCGCAACTACCTTCTCATGCATGCCATGGGTCCCAACCTGGCCGGAGTCATAGGTTCGGCGGCCGCGGCCGGCATGTTCATCGCCATGTTCAACTAGGCTGATAAAAAACTAATCTCATATCCCCTTGTGGATAGCCAAGAATGGGATGGAAGTCATGAGAAGAGCAGTCGTAGCGGCCATGTTCATGCTGGCCATTTTCTGCGCCCCGGCCTGGGCCGAGGAGTACGGCACCGTGGTTTTGATGGACGGAGGCAAGACCATCTCCTCGGACTCCGAGGAGATGATCATGGAATATAATGCCTCGCCTCAAACACTCTTGGAGCATTTCAAAAGCCAGTTCGGAGAAGACAAGGAGATCCGGTTCCGTGACCGGGGCGACATGTTCACCGTCGAGGACATGGGCAGCCGCCCCTGGCGCAGGATCATCATCTCCAAAGCCGCCCCGGACAAGACCACCGTCACCGTCAACATGCTCACCTGGAAGTGGATCACCATCATGCTGGCCCTGCGCTTCATGGGCGTCTTCATCGTCCTGCTGGTGCTGTTCATCAGCATGTCGCTGGCCACCAACATGATCCGCCGCATAGTGGAGAAAAAGGCTCCCCAGCCGGCCTAGAAAACAATCCGCGCCAACTCGCGCCCCCCTCAGCAAGGGAGATATAACCACATGAGCCAAGCCAACATAAGGCCCAACCCCAGCGGGGACCGGCCCCAGATAGACCCGACCGCCTACATCGACCCCTCGGCCCAGATCATCGGCAAGGTGATCATCGGAGCCAAGACCTTCGTGGGACCCATGACGGTCATCCGCGCCGACGAGCCCGACGCCACGGGCCAGGTGCAGCCCATCACCATCGGTCAGCAGTGCAACCTGCAAGACGGGGTCATCATCCACGCCCCGGCTGGCCACTCGGTGGTCATCGGCGACCGCGTCTCCCTGGCCCACGGAGCCCTGGTGCACGGACCCGCCGCCATCGCCAACGACTGCTTCGTGGGCATCCGCGTCCAGGTGGTGGCCTCCATCCTGGAGGAATCCGTCTGGGTGGGCCTGGGCGCCACCATCCTGGACATCACCGTGCCCTCCTTCGTCTTCGTGCCCGGACGCAGCCTGATCAACACCCCGGACCGGGTGGCCAACCTGCTGCCCCTGCGGGACGTGGAAGCAGGCTTCCAAAAGAACCAGGTGGCCGTTAACACCCGCCTGGCGGAGGGCTACCTGGCCCTGGACAAATAGACCGCCGGCCAGACAAATGAAAAAAGCCCCGGGGAGAAATCCCTGGGGCTCTTTTTGTACCGCTGCATGCTTCGTGACCGCCGGCCGTCACGCCGCTTGCTCGGGCGGACAAGGCGGCTGACTACCTTTCCGCGCAAGCGCCGCGCCGGCCGGCGGGCGGGAAGCATGCCCGGGCGCGGGGCCGCCAGGCCCCGCGCGGCAAATGGCTCCCCAATCTTTCAGGCCCCGTAGCGCCCCTGGTCCAGGTCGCGCAGCTTGCCTTCCATGAGGCGGGCCAGGTCCTCCAGGGCGCTCTCGTCGCCCAGAAGGTTGCCGTGGATCTCCAGGTGCAGGTTGGTCTGGCTGGCCTGGCCGCTGCCCGCCGCTCCGGCCTGGTTAAGGGCCTTGAGCAGGGGCAGGGTGGCGGCGTTCACGCTGTCGCGGCGCACTATGAATTCGCCTCGTTGGGCGATGATGGGCACCTCGTCGGCGAACAGGGCGCTGACCTGCGCCCCGCCGTGATAACGCGGCAAACCGCCCAGCCAGCCGCCCTGGTGCATGAGCAGGCCGCCGCCGTGCTGGAAGTCCAGGCTGGGTACGTCGCCGTTCTTGGTGTAGGTGACGCTGACTTCGCTGCTCCAGGTGGTGGGGATGCTCTCGATGCTCTCGGCCAGGTCACGCATGGAGTCGGCGGTGGTGACGGCGTCGCTGGCCAGCTGGGCCAGGGCCTGGGCAAAGGCGGTCTTGAGGCTGGAGGAGAGCGTGTCGGCGCTGATCTGGCCGTCCTCCCACTGCTGAATCAGGCTCTGGATGCTGCTGGTCAGGGTGTCTCCGGCCGCGCCGGAGATGCCCAGGGAATTGGCCAGGCTGAGCAGCATGTCCTCCAGCTCGCTGCCCGCCGTGTTCAGGCCGCAGAAAGAGTCCGCGCCTTTTTCCAGCACATCGTCCATGGAGTCTATCTTTTCGTTGACCAGGCCCAGGCACTCGGAAGCCTCGATCAGCTTGGCGTTGGCCGGGTCCAGGCTGTCCACCAGGGCGTCCAACTCCTCATCACTCAAGCCCGCCCGCTCGGCCAGGCGTCCCATTTCCAAGGAGGCCTTGCTCATGTCGGTCAGGATGGTCAGGGCGAAGTTCTGGGCGCTGCCGGTGGCCGAGGTCAGGGATTCCTGCACCACCTGGCTGGCCTGGGCCAGATAGCTCAGGTCGGCGTTGATGGTGGAGAGCGCCGACTCCTGGGTGTGGCCTTCGCTCTCGCCGAAGAGGGCCTGTAGGGGGCTGGTTCCTTCCATGAGCCCCAGGGCGCTCATGATCTCGGCCACGGCCAAGGGCGCGGCGATGGCCCCGGCCACGGTGAGGCCGGAGGAGAGCCCGAAGACGCCGCCCGCGCCTTCGGCGGCCACCTCGCCGCCCAAAATGCCCTCCAGGCCCAGATCGCCCAAGGCTTCCAGGCCGCCAAAGCCCTCCATGCCGGCCAGATCGCCCAGGGCGGTGATGCCGCCCGCGCCTTCGGCGGCCGCGCCGCCAAAAAGCGAGGAGAGCCAGGAGCCCAGGCCGCCGCTGCTGGCGGCGCTGGCGCTGGAGCCCAGACCCAGGGCCGAGGCAAGCCAACTGGTCCCGCTGCCGCTGGAGCTGCTCAGCCCGAAGAGGCTGCCCAAGGAGCTGAAGGTCAGGCCGCCCAGGGCGCTGGAAAGGGCCTTCTTGGCGATACTGGCCAGGCTGTCCCAGGCCTTGTCCCAGATGTCGCCCAGGGAGTCCAGTCCGTTGCTCACCCCGTCCAGGATGGAGTCGCCCAGGGTGGACTCCAGGGTCTTGCCCATGCTTTTGGATTTAGAGGAGAAGCTTTTCTCCAGGCCGCTGGAGAGGTCCTCGCCCAGGTCGTCGAAGGAGTCGCGGATATCGTCGCAGGATGAATCCAGGCTGGATTGGTCCAGGCTGGCGCTTAGCTGTACTTCCAATTCCACTGACATGGCCCTGTGCCCTCCCTTTAAAAAGCGCACCCCGGCCCAGGTTTAGCACCGGGGCTGGGGGCGGCGTAAGGAAGCGGCGCAGGAAAGGGGTGCGCGTCAGCCTATGTCCTTCAGCCGCACCCCCTGGGGATGGGGTCTGCCGTCCAGGACAGCCACGCCGTCCTGGTCTATGCCCAAGCGGCCCAAGGCCATCAGCTCCACGGTGAGGGGGAAGATGAGCCAGTCCCCCCGCTGCTTGAGGCGCTCTTGGTGCTCATCGGCCACCTGGCGCAGGCGGGCGGGGTCCTGGCGCAGCTCGTCCAGGGG
>CAZLSD010000217.1:0-5822 GCA_964561775.1 uncultured Desulfarculus sp.
CTCCCAGACCTTTTTGCTCTACTTCCTGCCCGCCTCCAGCCAGCTAACCAAGGAATCCGCCGAGCAACTGCCCGCCATCGTGGCCGCCATCAAGGAGCGGAGCTCGGTGGACATCAGCGTGGTGGGGCACGCCGACACCGTGGGCAAGGACGCGGTCAACGTGAAGATTTCCCAGGAGCGCGCCGAGACGGTGGCCAAGCTGCTGGCCGAAAAGGGCGTGGACCGCTCCCTGATGGAAATAACCAGCCACGGCAAGCGGCGGCTGCTCATCCCCACCGGCGACAACGTGGACGAGCCCCGCAACCGGCGGGTGGAGGTGGTGGTCAGGTAGGCTGCCGCCACGCGGCGGACTCTTTATAGGGGGGCTCTTGGCCTGGCGCTGGCGCAAAGGTCGGCTCATCATCTTCGCCTGCGGGATGCTGGTGTCCCTGGCCACGGCCCTGAGCTATGTCTGGCCGCCGCCCTTCCTAAGCTTTCTTAACCAGAAGACCTACGACACCCTGCTCATCCAGGCCCCGCGCCAGGATATCTCTCCCCTGCCCCTCATCGTGGAACTGGACGACCAGTCCCTGGCCGCCCACGGCCAGTGGCCCTGGCCGCGCTACCGCCTGGCCCAGTTGCTGGACCAGCTGCGCCAGCTGGGGGCGGCGGTCATCGCCCTGGACATCGTGCTGCCCGAGGCTGACCGCAGCTCCCTGAAGGTCCTGCGCCAAGACCTGGAGCGCGACCTGGGGCACAAGCTGGAGGTGCAGGGCTTGGACCCGGCCCGCGAGGACAACGACGAAATCCTGGCCCAGACCCTGGCCCAGGGCCCCTTCGTGCTGGGCTACAAATTCACCTACGCCGCCCCGCCCGCCGGCCAAGCCGGCCCCTGCCGCCTGCACCCGGTCAACGCCGTCTTCGCCAACCTGCCTCCCGGCCGGCGCGGGACCGACCTGTTCTTCCAGGCCCAGGGCGCGGTGTGCAGCCTGGAGCGGCTCTCCGCCGCGGTCAAGCGCTCGGGCTTCTTCGACGTGGGCCTGGACAGGGACGGCATCCTGCGCCGCGCGCCCCTCATCATCGCCCGCCAGGGCAAGCTGCACCCCAGCCTGGCCCTGGCCGCCTATCTGCAACTCAAGGGCCTGAACCAGGTCATGGTCCTGGCCTCGCCGGCGGGGCCGGAGAGGCTGAGGCTGCGCGACCTGGAGATCCCCCTGGACCGCCAGGGCAACCTGCTCATCAACTACCGCGACCCGGCCCGGCGCTTTCCCAGCTTCTCGGCGGCCCAGGTGCTGGCCGGCCAGGTGGAGGCCGCCCAGGTCAAGGGGCGGGCCGTCTTCGTGGGAGTCACCGCCACCGGGCTGAAAGACGTGCGGGCCACGCCCCTGGAGGGCACCTTCCCCGGCGTGGCGGTGCACGCCACCATCCTGGACAACCTGCTGCGCGCCGATTTCCTGGAAGAGCCCGCCTGGGCCCAGGGCCTGGAGCTGGCCCTGACCCTGGGCCTGGGCCTGGCCGCGGCCGCGGTGCTGGCCTGGCTCAACGCGGCCTGGGGCGCGGCCCTGCTGCTGGGCGGCGCGGCCTCCCTGTGGGGCGCGGCCAACTTCCTGATGCAGACCCAGGGCCTGTTCATCTCCCCCCTGTGGCCGGTCATCGCCCTGACCGCCAACTTCTCCCTGCTCACCCTGGCCCGCTTCTGGGGCGAGGAGGTCCGCGCGCGCCGGCGCAGCGCCGAACTGGTGCGCACCCAGCACGCCGCCATCATCAGCCTGGCCGCCCTGGCCGAGACCCGCCACAACGAGACCGGCGCCCACATCCGGCGCACCCAGCGCTATGTGCAGGCCCTGGCCCAAAAGCTCAGCTCCCACCCCAAGTACCGCCGGATACTGGACGACTCCTACATCGACCTGCTGGCCCAGTCCGCCCCCCTGCACGATGTGGGCAAGGTGGGGGTGCCCGACGCCATCCTGCTCAAGCCGGGCAGGCTGACCCCGGAGGAGTTCGAGGAGATCAAGAAGCACACCATCTACGGCATGGAGGCCATCCGCATGGCCGAGCGGGAGTTGGGCGAGTCATCCTTCTTGAGCCTGGCCCGCGAGATAGCCTATTGCCATCACGAGAAGTGGGACGGCAGCGGCTATCCCCGCGGCCTTAAACGCGAGGATATCCCCCTGCCCGGCCGCCTCATGGCCCTGGCCGACGTCTATGACGCCTTGATCAGCCGCCGGGTCTACAAACCAGCCATGTCCCACGCCCAGGCCATGGGTATCATCCTGGAGGGGCGGGGAACCTTCTTCGATCCCGAGCTGACCGACGCCTTCCTGGGGATTCAGGCTGAGATCGCCGCCATCGCCCAGGCCCTGGCCGACAGCGAGCCCCCGCCCGAGCCCCAGCCGGAGCCGGTTCGCTCCTCCTGAAGGGGCGAAAAAACACCGGGCCAGCCCAGGGTTTTGATTCCACAAATTCACTTGGCCGGGTTAAGATGCCAGGACAAGGGCAAAGCCGCCCGGGGAGCCAGCATATGGGCTTCAACATAGGCATAGTGCGCCACCCGCTCTATCTGGAGCACAAGACCGGCTTGAGCCACCCCGAGTCGCCCGAGCGCCTGGTCCAACTCAACGCCATGCTGGAGAAGGACTTCGCCGGGGCGCTGCTGCACCTGGAGCCGGCCCCGGCCACCCTGGAGCAGATCGAGGCGGTGCACTCGCCGGCCCACGTGCAACTGGTGCTCTCCACGGCGCGGCGCTCCTTCACAAACCTGACCTCCGACACCCCGGCCAGCGCCAAGAGCTGCCAGGCGGCCTGGCTGGCCGCCGGGGGCTGCCTGCGCGCCCTGGAGGCCCTGCTCTCCGGCCAGTGCGAGATATGCTTCGCCCTGGTGCGCCCGCCCGGCCACCATGCCCTCATCGGCCAGGCCGGGGGGTTTTGCATCTTCAACAACCTGGGCATCGCCGCCCGCTGGGCGCGCCAGGCCCACGGCCTTAGCCGCATCCTCATCATCGACTGGGACATCCACCACGGCAACGGCATCCAGGAAATCTTCTATCGCGACAAAGGCGTGTTCTATCTCTCCTCCCACTACTATCAGGCCTACCCCCACAGCGGGGACTGGGAGGACGTGGGCATGGGCGCGGGCACGGGCTACACCCTGAACATCTGCCTGCCCCCCGACGCCGGCGACGACGACGTGCTCACGGTGTACCGGGAGATTCTCCCCCAGGTGGCGGAGAGCTTCGATCCCCAGCTCATCATGGTGGCGGCGGGATATGACGGACACAAGAACGACCCCCTGGGCAACACCCAGCTCAGCGAGGCGGCCTTCGCCGGCCTGGGCGCCCTGGTGCGCCGCCTGGGGCCGGAGCGGGGCGTGCCCCTGCTGCTCGGCCTGGAGGGCGGCTACAACCCCCAGGCTTTGACCGACTGCGTGCGCGCCACCCTGACCGCCCTGCAAGGACGGGGGCCGGGGGCCGATCTCTTGGCCCAGGCCCGCAGCCAGGTGGGGTTGAGCCTGGCCAAGAAGACCCGCCAGGTGCACGGCATATATGGGGTCTGGATGGGAGGCATGATGTGATACGCACGCGCATCAGGGCCCAGGAGCGCGCCTCCCGCCTGGGCTCCTATGAAGAGGCCTACCTGAACTTCCGCTGGGAGCCCCTGCTGGAGGAGTTTTCCTGGTCTTCCACCGGCAAGTACAACCTGGCCCAGGAGGCCATAGACCGCTGGGCCGACGACCAGGAGACGGCCAGCCGCACGGCCCTGGTGCACCACCAGGCCTGCGAGACGACCTCCTACACCTTCCGCCAGCTAAAGCAGCTCTCCTGCCGCTGGGCCAACATGCTGGCCAGCCTGGGCCTGGGACCGGGGGAGCGCCTGGCCATATTGCTGCCCTCCCGGCCCGAGCTGCACCTGGCCATCCTGGCCGCCGCCCGCCTGGGCGCCATCTTCTGCCCCCTGCCCCCGGATCTCACCCCCCACGAGCTGCACTGGCTGGTGGCCCGCATCAATCCCCGGGTCATGATCAGCACCCCGGGCCTGGCCCGCAAGCTCTCGCCCCAGACCCTGGTGGGAGAGTCGGTGCTGCTTCTGACCACGGGCAAGCTGACCGGCATCCACCCCCGCGAGGAGCTGGTGGGCAAGCTGCTCTCCGGCCATTCCTCCCAGCGCCGCACCCACTGGGTGGAGCCCAATCACCCCCTGTACATGGTCTTCACCTCTGGCGGCGACGGCCCGCCCAAGGGCGTGCTGCACACCCACGGGGGCATGGCCGGCCTGCTCATGACCGGCCGCTACGTGCTGGATTTGGGTCCGGGCAGCCTGTGCTGGACCGACGGCCTGCCCGGCTGGGTGACTTCCACGGTCTACGGCGGCCTGGCCCCCTGGCTGTGCGGGGCCACCGTGCTCACCGTGGGCGACGAGTTCAGCCCGGCCAACTGGTACCGGGTCATGGAGCGCCACCGCCCCACCACCTGGTACACCCGCCCCGGGGTCATAGCCCTGCTCAAACAGGCCGGCGAGGACCTGCCCAGCCGCTATGACCTGGCCGGCCTGGGCCACGTGGCCACCGTGGGCAGGCCCCTGCCCCCCAAGGACTTCTTCTGGTTCCGCAACAACCTGGACCGCCACATCCACGACACCTGGTGGAGCGCCGAGATGGGCATGATCGCCCTGGCCAACTTCCCGGGCAACGACATCAAGCTGGGCTCGGCCGGTCTGCCCGTGCCCGGGGTGAGCGCGGCGGTGGTGGACGGCCAGGGGCAGAGCCAGCCCCTTCTCACCCTGGGCGAGCTGGCCTTCAAGCCGGGCTGGCCAGCCATGTTCCAGGGCCTGTGGGGCGAGGCCGGCCGCGAGGAGAGCCTGGTCAAGCAGGGCTGGTTTTTAAGCGGCGACCTTGCCACCGTGGACGAGGACGGCTATTTTTACCTAAGCGGCCGCAAGGACGACATCCTGCGCGTGCGCGGACGCCTGGTGGGGCCCTATGAGGTGGAGCGGGCCATGGGCCGCCACCCGGCGGTGGCCGAGTGCGCGGCCATCATACCCCCCAGCGACAAGGCCCCCTGGTTCAAGGGCTACGCCGTGCTGCGCCCCGGCCACCGGCCCTCCTGGGAGCTGGAGGAGGTATTGAAGGCCCTGGCCCGGGCCGAGATATCCCCCGAGCTGCCCCTGGCCCGGGTGGAGTTTCTGGAGAGCCTGCCCAGAAACGCCCAGCGCCGCCTGCTGCGCCGGGTGCTCAAGACCCGCGAGCTGGGCCTGCCCATCGGCGACCAGGAGGCGCTCCGCGAGGACTGGACCCAATGACAACCACGCGCCGATCCTAGGCGGGCGGCGCGCCGCGCCAGACAAAAGGAGAACAGACCCCATGCCCATCTACGAAATCCGCTGCCTGGCCTGTGGCTGGAGCGGAGAGGTGCTCACCACCGCCGCTGACTCCGCCCTGGCCTGCCCCTCCTGCGCCAGCCCGCGCACCGAGAAGCTGCTCAGCGCCCCTAGCTCCCTGACCGGCCGCTCCGGCGCGGGCCTGCCCGGCCCCGGCGACCACGGCTGTTGCGGTTCTTCCCCGGTCCAGGCCGGCTGCGCCGGGCCGGGCTCCTGCTGCGGCAAAAACCTGGGCTGATCCCCGGACCAGAATGGGAAAAAAGGCCGGCAAGGCGGTTTGCCCGGTTTATCCCTGGGGGCGGGGGGAAAAGGTGGGCGAGGCGGAAACCGGCCTTGGGTTCTGATACAGAAAACCAATCAAGACGGGCGGGGATAAACCCCGCCCCTACATCAAGAAATTAAATCTTGTAATGTTGGGGCGGGGGTCGAGCGCCTCGACTCCCAATACGGGTCGGGTGGAGCTTTCGTCT
>CAZLSD010000218.1:0-5785 GCA_964561775.1 uncultured Desulfarculus sp.
CCCTCATTCTCACCCCCACCCGCGAACTGGCCCTGCAGATCAGCGAGAGCTTCCGTGACTACGGCCGCTACGTGCCCTTCCGCATGGCCCTGGTCTACGGCGGCGTGGGGCAGACCCCCCAGGTCAGGGCCGCCGCGCGCGGCGTGGAGGTCCTGGTGGCCACCCCGGGCCGCCTGCTGGACCTGGTGGGCCAGGGGCACCTGCGCCTGGACAGCCTGGAGGTCTTCGTGCTGGACGAGGCCGATCGCATGCTGGACATGGGCTTTTTGCCCGACATCAAGCGCGTGCTGGCCCTCATCCCCGCCAAACGCCAGAGCCTCTTCTTCTCGGCCACCATGGCCGGCAAGATCGGCCCGCTGGCCCAGGGCATCTTAAGCAACCCGGTCAAGGTCGAGGTGACTCCGGCCTCCACCCCGGTGGAGCGCATCGAGCAGCGGGTGCTCTTCGTGCCCCAGGACGGCAAGCGCGCCCTGCTGGGCCAGGTGCTGGAAGACGACCAGACCAAGCGCGTGCTGGTCTTCACCCGCACCAAGCATGGAGCCGATCGCGTGGTGCGCCAACTGGGGCTCATGCAGGTGCAGGCCGAGGCCATCCACGGCGACAAGACCCAGAACGCCCGCCAGGCCGCCCTGGCCAATTTCCGCTGCGGACGCACCCGGGTGCTGGTGGCCACCGACATCGCCGCGCGCGGCCTGGACGTGGAGGGCATCACCCACGTCATCAACTACGACCTGCCCATGGAGCCGGAGAGCTACGTGCACCGCATCGGCCGCACCGGCCGGGCCGGGGCCGACGGAGTGGCCATCTCCTTCTGCGCCGCCCAGGAAAAAACCTATCTGCGCAACATCGAGCGCCTGATCCACCAGGCCGTCCCCTGCCAGGACGCCCGCCGCTGGGGCTCGGAGAGCAAGCCGGCCGCCAAACCGGCCGCCTTGGCCCAGGCCGCGCCCCGCCCGCGCCGTCAGGCCAACCGACCCCAGGCCGCGGCCTAGAAGCCGCCGCAGGCATGACAAACGCGCGCCGCGCGCCCGGGCGGCCGGGCCGGGCCGTACCCAGGCTGGGGGGCTGAGCCCATGGCCCAGCTAAAGCCCAAGGAGAGATACTGCTTCGGTGTCCGCTTCTATGAAAGCAGGCACCGGAGCATCCGCCAGCTCAAGCGCCAGCACGCCCCCCTGGCCTTCGGCTACCGGGTCTGGACCTCCTGCTGGCTGCTCATGGACTACCTGAAGGGCTCTCATTTCCCCCCCGGCCTGAAGATCATGGACGTGGGCTGCGGCTGGGGCTTGGCTGGCATCTTCTGCGCCAAGACCCTGGCCGCCTCCGTCACCGCCGTGGACGCCGACCGGGCGGTTTTCCCCTATCTGCTCCTGCACGCCGAGCTCAACCAGGTCCATATCACCACCCTGCACAAACGCTATGAGAACCTGACCAGCGCCGACCTGACCGGGGTGGACGTGATCATCGGGGCGGACATCTGCTTCTGGGACGAGATGCTGCCCCAGATCATGGCCATGATCGACCACGCCTTGGCCGCCGGGGTGGGCATGATTCTCATCGCCGACCCCGGACGCAGCAGCTTCGAGGACTTGAACGCCGCCTGCCAGACGCGTTACGGCGCGCGCGCCTTCACCCTGTCGGTCTGGCGGCCTCAGCACTTCACCGGCCGCATCCTCAAGATAACCAGCCGGATGGCGGGCCAGGCCGGCCACCCTGCCCTGCCCGCCTGAATCGCCTTGCCCGGCAGACGCGGCCCAGCCATAATGTCCGGCAGACTCCCCGTCAGACCAGACCAAGCCTGTTCCAGGAGTCCAGCGACCATGAAGCTACGCCAGCCATGAAAATCTGGATCGACGCCGATGGCTGCCCCCGCCCGGCCAAGGAGATGGTCTTCAGGGCCTCCATGCGCCTGCGGGTGGCGGTGGTGATGGTGGCCGACCGCCCCCTGGCCCGGCCCGGCTCGCCGCTCATCACCTCGGTGGTGGTGCCCCGGGACATGGACAGCGCCGACCGCCACATCGCCCAGCAGCTCAGCCCCGGCGACCTGGTCATCACCGCCGATCTGCCCTTGGCCGCGGCGGTGGTGGGGGCCGGGGCCACCGCCATCAACCCCCGCGGCGAGACCTACACCGAGGAGAACGTGCGCGAGCGCCTCTCCCTGCGCGACTTTCTCATGGGACTGCGCGAAACCGGGGCTGAACTGGGCGGGCCTCCCCCCTATGGCCGCAAGGACAAGGAGCGCTTCGCCGCCGCCTTGGACCGCTTCCTCTCCCGCCAGGGGCGCTGAAACCTACCAGCGAACCCTGCCGCTTGACAATTCGGCGAATAAATCTGACAATAGATCATCGTTAACCTGACAATACAGGCCAACATGATTGACAAAGGCATACTCAGAAGGCGCGCCCTGGCCCTGATCCACGAGAATGGACAGGGGGTGGCGGGACGCCTGGCCGCCGAATTCGGCCTAACCAGGCAGACCGCCAACGTCCACCTGCAAGCCATGTTGCGCGAAAACCTTATCACGGCCCAAGGCAGCACCCGGGCGCGGGCCTACCGCCTGATGGTTCAGAAGGAAGCCAAGCGCAGCTATTCTCGGCAGGGACTGAGCGAGGACCTGGTCTGGCGTGAGTTCTTCGCCCCTGTGGTGGCGGACCTGCCGGAAAATGTGCGCGACATCTGGCGCTACGGCATCACCGAGATGGTGAACAACGCCATCGACCATTCGGGTTCGCCTGATGTGCTGGTGAGCGTCAAGCGTAACGCTCTATATACCGAGGCCTGGGTGATCGACCAAGGCGAGGGCATATTTCATAAGATTCAGCGCGAATTGGGCCTCTACGACCCCCGCGAGGCCATCCTGGAACTGGCCAAGGGCAAGCTTACCACTGATCCGGACCGTCACTCCGGCGAAGGCATTTTCTTCACTTCCAAGGTGTTCGACGAATTCGACATTCATTCTAGGCAGCTATGCTTTATGCACGGGCGTGGCAACAGCGACTGGCTCATGGAGAGAGCCGTCGATACTCCAGGCACCATTGTGTTCATGCGTTTGGACAGCTACAGCACCCGTACGGTCAAGGAGGTGTTCGACCGTTTTGCCGCCCCGGAGGAGTACACCTTCGCCAAAACCCTGGTCCCCGTGCGCTTGGCCCAGTACGAGGGCGAAAAACTTGTCTCGCGTTCCCAGGCCAAACGCCTCTACCTACGCTTCGAGCGCTTCCGCCATGTCTTGCTGGATTTCGACCAGGTATCCGAGATAGGCCAGGCCTTTGCCGACGAGTTGTTCCGCGTCTTTCCCTCGGCCCACCCGGAGGTAGAACTGATTCCCCTGAACATGAATGCCGCGGTGGAGCGCATGGTGGAACGAGCGCGCGCCGGGATGGCGCGCTGAGCCCCGCCCCTCAAGCCTGGGCCTGGGCCCTGATTGACCGTAGATATAGGGGCGGGTTAGTATGAAATAATGTGGTCTCCCGCCCGGCGGCCTGGCTTGGCGGGAGAAATTGGCGCGGGGCCGCAAGGTGGCGGCGGCGTCAGGTCTTTACGCAGCAACTGGGGAGGCGGATGATGAAGTACCTTGCAGGCATGATGATTGTTCTAGGGCTGCTTTTGACCAGCGTGGCTGCCCTGGCCGACGCCGACGACAACAAGTGGATTGCCGAGTGCATCAAGGACAACGCCGACGCCAAGGTCCCCACCGAGGTGATCATCAAATACTGCGCCTGCATGAACAACAAGATGAGCAGCAATGAGACCCTGTCCATCACCCAGTGGGAAAAGACCCATCCCGTGGAGCGGGCCGACTGCGACCGCCAGGCGGGCTGGAAGTAGCCGCCCCTCCCTGCCCTGGCGCGGGCCAGGAGGGGATTGGGCCAGGACTCTGACGCAACTACGATAGCAACTGGCGGGCGGCCTCTTGGCGGGACCGGAGGCCTCCTTTTGACTATGGCGCGGGGCGGGAAGCATCCCCGCCCGTTTGGGAAGGGGCCTGGATGATGACCCGCGAGTCCGGCCCCAGCCGCTCCAGGATGCGCAGCAGGTCGCCCAGGGCAAAGGCCAGGCAGCCGGCGGTGGGGCCTCCGTCCGCCCTGGCCACGTGCAGGAAGATGGCGCTGCCCTTGCCCGCCAGCACGGGGTCGTCGTTGTAGCCCAGCACCGCCACCAGGTCATAGAGGCCGTCGGCGCGCCACATCTCCTCGTGGCTGGACGAAAAAGGCAGCTTTACCGGCTGGTTGTACAGAGGATGGCCCGGATCGTCGCACCAGCCGTCGTCGGGCCGGATCGCGGCCAGGGGCAGGGCGGTGGCCGGCGGGTTGGGCAGCTTGTCGGCCCGGTAGAGCACCCGGCGCAGGGGGTAGGCCCCCGCCGGGGTGGCCCCGTCACCCTCGCGCTTGTCCACTCGCACCCCGGAGCGTCCCAGCAGGCAGGAAAAAACCTCGTCCCCCAGCCTGGCCTGCCCCAGGGGGCTCACCAGCAGGTCCAGGGCCAGGGCCGGCGCGGCCAGGCCGCATAGCATCAGCACGGTCAGCAGGCCGACGCCAAGTCTCCGTGGCGCGCGTTTCATCGGAACCTCCCCAGGTTTTTTCGCCCCCCAAGGCTAGCACAGCCTTGCCCAAGGTAAAAGCGCTGGCGGGCCGGGGCCTGGCTTGTTAAGGTTCACGGCCATGGACGCCACGGTGATCGTGAAAAAGAGCGGACTCAAATCCCTGGCCCAGGGGCACCCCTGGCTCTTTGCCCACAGCGTGGACAAGGTGCGCGGGCGCTCCCGCCCCGGGGAGGTGGCGCGCCTGGTGGATCCGAATGAGCGCTTCCTGGCCTGGGGCTGGTACAGCCCGGAGAGCCATCTGCGCGCGCGGGTGGTGGAACGGCGGGAAGAGGCCTATCCCGACGCCCCGTGGCTGGGAGGCAAGCTGGACCAGGCCCTGGCCCGGCGCGCCGATCTGGACCTTAAGGACGTGGACGCCTGGCGTCTGGTCAACGCCGAGGCCGACGGCCTGCCCGGCCTCATCCTGGACCGCTACGCCAATGGCTTCGTTCTACAGGCGCTCTCGGCCGGGGCCGAACTCGTCAAGTACCAGGTGGTGGGCTGGCTGCAACAGCGCCTGGACCCGGCCTGGATCTGCGAAAGATCCGACCAGGACGTGCGCCGCCTGGAGGGGCTGGAGCCGGCCCAGGGGTTGCTCTTGGGGAGCGACCCGGGGAGGGTGCGCCTGGGCCAGCGCGGAGTGTCCTTTCTGGCCGAGCCGGCCGCCGGGCAGAAGACCGGCTTCTTCCTGGACCAGCGCGACAACCGCGGTCTGGTGGCGGCCCTGGCCCGGGGCAAGCACGTGCTGGACTGCTTCTGCTACAGCGGCGGCTTCGCCCTGACCGCCCTGGCCGGCGGCGCGGCCCGGGCCACCCTGGTGGACTCCTCGGCCCAGGCTCTGGAACTGGCCCGCGACAACCTGGAGATGAACGGCCTGGCCGAGCGGGCCGAACTGGTCAAGGCCAACGTCTTCGAGCTGCTCAGGGCCTATCGCGCCGAAGGCCGGCGGTTTGACCTCATCGTGCTGGACCCGCCCAAGCTGGCCCCCACCAAGGCCTCCCTGGCCAAGGCCGCCAAGGCCTACAAGGACGTGAACATCGGCGCCCTGCGCCTGCTGGCGCCGGGCGGGCTCTTGGCCACCTTTTCCTGCTCGGCGGGCATGGACCTGGAGTCGTTCTGGGAGATGCTCACCTGGGCCGCCCATGACGCGGGGGTGCGCTTGCAGGTGCTGCATACCTTGGGCCAGCCCCCCGACCACCCGGCGCT
>CAZLSD010000219.1:0-4370 GCA_964561775.1 uncultured Desulfarculus sp.
CCCCCGGAGGAGCCCCTTGGCTGAGCGGACCGGCAAACTTATCTGCGCGGGGCGCGAGCTGCCCTTGGGGAGCCGCACCCTCATCATGGGGGTGGTCAACGTCACCCCCGACTCGTTCTCCGACGGAGGCCGCTGGCTTGATCCGGCCACGGCCATCGCCCGCGGCCAGGAGCTGGCCGCCCAGGGAGCCGACATCCTGGACATCGGCGGCGAGTCCACCCGCCCCGGCTCCGACGCCGTGAGCCTTCAGGAGGAACTGGCCCGGGTGCTGCCGGTCATAAAGGGCCTGGCCAAGACCACCCAGGCGCTGATCAGCATCGACACCTACCGCGCCCCGGTGGCTGAAGCGGCCATAAAGGCCGGGGCGGTCATCATCAACGATGTCACCGCCCTCATGGGCGACCCCGCCATGGCCCCCCTGGCCGCGCGCACGGGGGCGGCGGTGGTGCTGATGCACATGCAGGGCACCCCCAAGACCATGCA
Source organism: uncultured Desulfarculus sp. (assembly GCA_964561775.1). Classification (GTDB taxonomy): domain Bacteria; phylum Desulfobacterota; class Desulfarculia; order Desulfarculales; family Desulfarculaceae; genus JACRDC01. The sequence goes on from CAZLSD010000219.1 coordinate 484, forward strand.
GGTCAACCCCACCTACAATGACGTGGTGGCCGAGGTGAAGGAGTTCCTGCGCCAGCGGGCGGAGACCGCCCTGGCCGCCGGCATCTCGCCCCAGAGCATCGTGGTGGACCCGGGCATAGGTTTCGGCAAGACCATGGAGCACAACCTGGCCTTGATCCGTCATCTGGGCGCGCTCAAGGAGCTGGGCTATCCAGTGCTCTTGGCCGCCAGCAACAAGGCCTTCATTGGCCTCCTAACCGGCCGCCCGGCCGGCGAGCGCCTGTGGGGCACCATGGGGGCCCACGTGGCCGGGGCGCTGATGGGGGCCGACATGGTCAGGGTGCACGAGGCGGCCCCCTTGAAGGAGGCCCTGGCCGTAAGCGACGCCATAGCGCGAGGCTGATAAGACATGGGCGAGATGCTGGCCCTTTTCGAGCAGATGCGGCTGATGGACTTGGCCGACATCGCCCTGGTGGCCTTCGTGGTCTATCAGGGCATCATGCTGGTCAAGGGCACCCGGGCCATGCACATGCTGCTGGGCCTGGGCGTGGTCTTCGTCACCATGGTCATCAGCCAGCACCTGGGCTTGCTTACCATCAACTGGCTCATCAACTCCTTCCTCTCCTCTCTGGTCCTGGTGGTCATCATCATCTTCCAGAACGACCTGCGCCGGGCCCTGGCCCGCCTGGGGCGGGGGCCTTTCTTCGGCCCCGGCGAGGACCCCGGCGCGGCCTTGGAAGAGGTGGTGCGCGCCGCGGTGGGCCTGGCCTCGCGCATGACCGGCGCGCTCATCGTGCTGGAGCGCCACATCGCCCTGGGCGACTACCTGGAGGCCGGGGTCAAGCTGGACGCCAGCGTGACCCGCGAACTGCTGGTCAGCCTGTTCCAGACCAGCTCGCCCCTGCACGACGGCGCGGCCATCATCGGCGAGAACCGCATCAAGGCCGCCCGCTGCGTGCTGCCGCTCTCGGTCAATCCCTCCCTGGGCCGCCACCTGGGCACCCGCCACCGCGCCGCCCTGGGGCTGTCCGAGGAGACCGACGCCGTGGCGGTGGTGGTCAGCGAGGAGCGCGGCCGGGTCAGCGTGGCCGTGGCCGGCCAACTGACCCCCGACCTGGACGCCGTGGCCCTGCGCAACCTGCTCCTGGAGCTCTTCGACGTGCGCACCCCCCGCCGCCGCCTCTTTGGCAAGGGCGTGACCCGTGCTTGACAGCCTGAAGCGCAACTGGTCCATCAAGGTCCTCTCCCTGGCCATCGCGGTCACCATGTGGCTTTTCGTGGTGGGGCAGGAAAAGAGCGAGGTCAGCCTGCGGGTGCCCATCGAGATGCTCAACCTGCCCCCCGACACCCTGGTGCTGGAGGACAACCTGGCCGAGGTGGACGCCCGCCTCTATGGCCCGCGCAGCCTCATCCGCCGGCTGGCCGCCGAGCGCGTCAGCAAGAGCGTGGACCTGGCCGGCCTGGGCGTGGGCGCCCACGTCTTCCAGGTGCTGCCCGACGACCTGCGCCTGCCTCCGGGGGTCAAGGTGCTGCGCATCAGCCCCGACACCTTCACCCTCACCCTGGCCCGCCGGGTGGTGCGCGAGGTGCCGGTGCGCCCGGTCTTCAAGGGACAGCCCGCCCCTGGCCTGGAGGTGGTGGAGGTCCGCTTCCGGCCGGAGAAGGTCGTGCTTACCGGCAGCAAGGAGGACCTGGCCAGCCTGGACTGGGTCTGGTCCATGCCCATCGAGGTGAGCGAGAGAAGGGAAAGCTTCAGCCAGCCCATACCGCTGCGACCCCCGCGCGGGCGCAGCGTGCGGCTAAGCCACAGCGAGGTGGAGGCCAGCGTGGTCTTGCAGGCCCAGCCCGCCGCCGTGCCCCACCGCAAGAACTGAGCGGCTAGGGTGGCGACGGCGGTCACATATGCCAGCCTTGATCGAAGAATTATCAAGGCGGGCGGGGGTCGAGCGCCTCGACTCCCAAAGCGGGTCGGGTGAAGCCCTGCTGCGGGCGGCCCTTGCGGGCTCCCAGCGGGTGGTTGCGGCCAAAAGAAAAGACGGGCGAAGACGGTTTTTCGTCCTTACTCTAAATGGCGTCATTGCGAGCGTAGCGAAGCAATCCACCTTATTTATCTTAGTGTCAGCATGACGTTCCAGGAAAAGCGTGGTGGATTGCCGCGTCGCTAAAGCTCCTGGCGCTAACATCATTTTTTGTATGATGCCTATGCGGCTTGAAGCATAATATCCCGCACCAAGGTTTGGAGAAGAACTCTCTTGGCGACACGGCGTGGAGTGCGTATAAAACGCAAACCCGCCGACCTCGACCAAACACCGTTCCTGCTTATCCCCTCCGGTAAGCAGGGTTTGAATAGATAGCCAACTCGCGCCCCGCCAAGGCCCGAGCCCGGAAGCATAAGGAGCCAGATGGAACCGACGCGCAAGCTTTTCGGCACCGACGGGGTGCGGGGGGTGGCCAACGTCTACCCCATGACCGTGGAAATGGCCATGAGCATCGGCCAGGGGGTGGCCGCCGTGCTCAAAAGCCACAGCGCCCGTCACAAGATCATGATCGGCAAGGACACCAGGCTCTCGGGCTACATGCTGGAGAACGCCCTGGTGGCCGGCATCTGCTCCATGGGCACCGACGTGCTGCTGGTGGGTCCCCTGCCCACCCCGGCCATAGCCTTTTTGACCCGCAACATGCGCGCCGACGCCGGCATCGTCATCAGCGCCAGCCACAATCCCTATGAGGACAACGGCATCAAGATCTTCGGCAAGAGCGGCTTCAAGCTGCCCGACGCCCTGGAGGCCCAGGTGGAGGAATACGTGTTCCACCTGCAAGACCAGACCGGCGACGCCCCCCGCCCGGTGGCCGAGGCCGTGGGCCGGGCCAAGCGCATCGACGACGCCCTGGGGCGCTACATCATCTTCCTTAAAAATTGCTTCCCCGCCGAATACACCCTGGACGGGCTGACCATCGCCGTGGACTGCGCCCACGGAGCCACCTACAAGGTCGCCCCGGCCGTGCTCTCCGAGCTGGGGGCCCAGCTCAAGCTCATAGGGGTGGAGCCCAACGGCACCAACATCAACGCCGGCGTGGGCTCCCTGCACCCGGAACGCCTGCAAGAGATGGTGCGCGCCGGCCAGGCCGACATGGGCCTGGCCTTTGACGGCGACGGCGACCGCATCGTCATGGTGGACGAGGACGGCGAGCTGGTGGACGGCGACCAGATCATGGCCATCTGCGCCGACGACATGATCAGCCGGGGCAGCCTGAAGCAGGCCACCCTGGTGGCCACCGTGATGAGCAACCTGGGCCTGGAGCTGTGCCTGCGCGACCGGGGCATCCGCATGCTGCGCACCAAGGTGGGCGACCGCTACGTGGTGGAGGCCATGCTCAAAGGCGGCTACAACCTGGGCGGCGAGCAGAGCGGCCACCTCATCTTCCTGGACTACAACAGCACCGGCGACGGGGTGCTCTCGGCCCTGCAAGTGCTGGGCATCATGGTGCTCACCGGCAAGCCCTTGAAGGAGCTGAAATCCATCATGACCCGCCTGCCCCAGGTGCTCATAAACCTGCGCGTGGGCAAACGCACCCCCATAAGCGAGGTGCCGGGACTGGTAAAGGCCATGTCCCAGCAGGAGGAGCGCCTGGGCGAGCGCGGCCGCATCCTGGTGCGCTACTCCGGCACCGAGCCCTTGTTGCGTATCATGGTGGAGGCCGAGGACGAAGCCCTCATGCATGACGTGGCCCAGGCACTAAAAGAACGCGCGCTCAAGGAACTGGGCGCTGGGGAGTAGCGGAAAATGCTTCTGGCCATAGACGTGGGCAACACCAACATGGTGCTGGGAGTCTTCCAGGGCGAGCGCCTGGTGGGAGACTGGCGCATCCGCACCGAGCGCGAACGCACCAGCGACGAACTGGGCGTG
>CAZLSD010000219.1:4470-5785 GCA_964561775.1 uncultured Desulfarculus sp.
GGCACCGCCACCACCTTCGACTGCATCAGCGCCGACGGCAAATACCTGGGCGGGGCCATCGCCCCGGGCATCATGATCTCCTGCGAGGCCCTCTTCATGAAGGCCAGCAAGCTGCCCAGGGTGGAGCTGTTCAGCAAGCCCAAGAGCGTGGTGGCCAAGGACACCATCAGCTCCATGAACGCCGGCATCATCTTTGGCTACGCCGGCCTGGTGGACGGCCTGGTGGGGGCCATCAACGCCGAACGCGGGGTGGTCTGCAAGGTCATAGCCACCGGCGGCCTGGCCCGGGTCATCGCCAGCCAGTCGGCCACCATCGAGGAAGTCGACGACCTGCTTACCCTGCGCGGCCTGCTGCTTCTCTACCGCCGCAACTTATGACCCGCTTCAGCCCCCCGCGCCCCGGCCAGGCCCTGGCCCTCATCGCCCCGGCCGGAGCCCTGGAGCCGGCGGCGCTGGAGGAGGCGCTGGATCTGTTGGAGCGCCTGTGGCCGGAGGCTCCCCTGCGCGAAAGCCCCCTGCTGCGCCAGCGGGCGGGGTATTTCTCCGCCGGGGACGCCGCCAGGGCTGGGGATTTCACCCAGGCCATGCTGGACCATTCCGTGGGAGCGGTCTGGGCCGCACGCGGCGGTTTCGGCTGCTCGCGCCTGCTGCCGCTCCTGGACCTGCCCGCCCTGGCCGCCTCCGGGCGTATGTTGGCAGGCTCTTCCGATCTGACCGCCCTGCTCAACCCCCTGGCCATTGCCGGCCTGGTCACGGTCCACGCCCCGGTTCTCATCCAACTGCCCCGCCTGGATGAACCCAGCCGGGCCGAATTGCTGGCCCTGCTGCAAGGCCGGGATATCTGGCCCAGCCAATTGCGGGGCCAGGGCCTGGCCGCCGGGGTGGTCACGGGCCCGCTCATGGGCGGCAACCTGACCACCCTGTGCCATCTGCTGGGCACGCCCTGGTTTCCCGATCTGACCGGGGCCATCCTGTTCCTGGAAGACCTTAACGAGGCGGCCTACCGCCTGGACCGTTTGCTCAGCCAGCTGGAGCTGGCCGGCGTCTTGGGCCTGGTGGCCGGGGTGGCGGTGGGCTCCCTGAGCGATCTGGCCGCCGGGCCGCCGGAGCTGGGCGAGACCGTGGCCCGCCGCCTGGCGGGCCTGGCCAAGCCGGTGGTCATGGGCCTGCCCTTTGGCCATGGCGCGGCCAGCCGCTGTCTGCCTCTGGGAGCCCTGGCCCGCCTGGACGGCCAGGCCGGGATCCTGGAAGCGGGGCTGTAAGAGAAGACAAGAGAAAAGCAAAATGCTCCCCAGTACCGCAGCAGGATTCATGC
>CAZLSD010000220.1:0-5767 GCA_964561775.1 uncultured Desulfarculus sp.
GGCCGGGCATGAGCCGGCGCGACTTCCTGGCCGCCGCCGCGGCGGCCACGGTGGCCACGCCTTTGTGGTTGGGCTTGTCCGGGGCAGGCAACGTGGCCCAGGCCGCGCCGGCTTCCGGCCCGGCCCAGGCCGGGGCCAGCTACTTCGAGCAGGCCTTCGGGGTCGGCCAGGGCGACTTGGAGCGCATCATGGCCCAGGCCCTGGCCGGAGGCGGGGATTACTGCGACCTCTACTTCCAGCACAGCCAGGGCGTCAGCCTGGTCATGGAGGACGGCAAAATCAACCGCGCCCACAGCGCGATTAACCTGGGCATGGGGGTGCGGGTGCTAAAAGGCCAGCAGAGCGGCTACGCCTTCAGCCAGGTGCTGGAAATGCCGGCCATGCTGGAGGCGGCCCGGGCCGCGGCCGCGCTGGTCAACGGGGGCGGGCAACCGCCCGGCGGCCGCGGCCTGGCCGTGGGGCCGCTGGCCGGCCGGCCGGGGCTGGACCTCTATCCCCTGCCGGCGGCGAGCCTGGAGCCCAGCGTGGAGGCGCGCAAGAAAATCCTGGAGCAGGTGGCGGGCCGCCTGGCCGGGGCCGACCCCCGGGTGATAAAGACCCTGGCGCAACTGCACGACGGGGTCAAGCACATCATGGTGGCCAACAGCGAGGGCGTGCTGCGCTCTGACCTTCGCCCGCGCACCAGCCTGCTGGCCAGCTGCGTGGCCGAGGAAAAGGGCAAACGCGAGAACAACTACGCCGATCTCACCACCCGCCACGGCCTGGAGGTCTACACCCCGGCGCTCATCGCCGAGGTGACGGAGCGGGCGCTTAAGCGCACGTTGGCGCTTTTCGCGGCCCGCCCCCTGGAGGCCGGCGAGATGCCGGTGGTGCTGGCCACGGGCTCCTCGGGGATTTTGCTGCACGAGGCCATCGGCCATGGCCTGGAGGCCGACTTCAACCGCCGCCGGGTCTCCACCTATGCCGAGCGGATGGGCCAGGCCATCGCCCCGCCCCAAGTCACCATCGTAGACGACGGGACCATCCCCCACGCCCACGGAGCCATCAACTTCGACGACGAGGGCGCAGACAGCCAGCGCACGGTGCTGGTGGACAAGGGCGTGCTGGTGTCATACCTGCACGACCGCCTGAGCGCGGCCTGGTACAAGACCGGCTCCACCGGCTCCGGCCGCAGGCAGAGCTATGAGTACGCGCCCATGCCGCGCATGCGCGCCACCTACATGGAGGCCGGCCCCTATCCGCCCCAGGAGATCATCGCCTCGGTGAAGAAGGGGCTCTACGCCGAGCAGTTCACCAACGGCCAGGTCAACATAGGCGCTGGCGACTTCAGCTTCTACGTGAAAAGCGGCTATGCCATAGAAGACGGCAAGCTGACCCACCCGGTCAAGGACCTCAACGTGACCGGCAACGGCCCGCAGGCGCTCTCGCGCATCAGCATGGTGGGCGACGACCCGCTGCTGGCCCGGGCCGGCTACATGTGCGGCAAGCAGGGCCAGAGCGTGCCGGTGAGCCAAGGCCTGCCCACCACCCTGGTCAGCGCCATGAACGTGGGAGGCAGCCGTGAAAGATCGTGAGCAAGACGAACTGAGCGCCCTGGCTAAGCGCGCCCTTGAAGCCGCGGCCCGGGCCGGGGCCGAGGCCGCCCTGACCCAGGTGAGCCGGGCGCGTTTCGTGGACGTGAACTTCCGCGACGGCGCTTTGGAGCGGGCCACGGCCAGCGCCAAGCAGTCGCTGGGCATACGGCTTTTCGTGGAGGGGCGTTTCGGGGTGCACTCCACCAGCGATCCCCGCCCCTCGGCCCTGGCTTCCTTCGTGGAGGAGGCGGTGCAGCTAACCCGCCTCCTGGAGCCCGATCCCCTGCGCGGCCTGCCCGAGCCCGAGCGCCTGGCCCGGCCCCCCGCCCCGGAGCTGGGCATCTTCGACCCGGCCTTGAGCCAAAGCCAGGCCCCGGCCTGGCTGGAGCGGGCCAAGGGCCTGGAGAGGCTGACCCGGGAGCTGGCCCCCCAGGGGGGCGGCCTGATCAGCGCCACCGGCGGGGCCTTCATGGAATCCAGCCTGGAGGTGACCGCCGGCAGCCAGGGTTTTTTGGGCGCGCAGGCCGAGTCCTCCTGCATGCTCTCGGCCACGGCCACCCTGCTGGACCCCGGCCAGGAGGGCAAGCGGCGCATGGGCTATTGGCTGCGCGCCGGGCACTTTCTGGAGGATATGGGGGACGAGGCCCAGGCCCGGGCCATCGCCCAGGAGGCCCTGCGCCGGGCCGGCAGGCTCATGGGGGCGCGGCCTGGTCCTTCGGGACGCTTTGCCGTGCTGGTGGAGAACACCGCCGCCGGCCGCCTGCTGGGCGATCTGCTGGGCTGCCTGAACGGGGCCAGCCTGCACCAGAAACGCAGCTATCTGGCCGGACGCCAGGGGCAGCTCATCGCCTCGCCCGCCTTGAGCCTGCTTGACGATCCCCTGCTCCAGGGCGGTTTCGGCTCGCGCTGGCATGACGGCGAGGGGGTGGCGGCCCGGCCCTTGCCCCTTATCGACAAGGGCGTGCTCATGAACTTCTACCTGGACACCTACCACGCCCGCCAGCTCAAGCTGCCCCCCACCTGCGCGGGCAGCAGCAACCTGACCCTGGCCCCCAGCCAGGTCGGCGGCTTTGCCCAGATGCTCTCCGGCATGGAGCGGGGCCTGGCCGTCACCGGCTTTTTGGGCGGCAACTTCAACTCCACCACCGGCGATTTCTCCTATGGCGCGCAGGGGCTGTGGGTGGAGGGCGGCCAGGTGGCCCACGCGGTGGAGGGCATGAACATGGCCGGCAACTTCGCCCAGCTCTGGACCGGCCTGGCCCGGGTGGGCGACGACCCCTTCCCCTACGCCAAGCTGCGCGCCCCCAGCCTGCTCTTCAGTGAGGCGCAGTTGGGCGGGGCATCCCTTGCCGGGCCGGGCGCGGTGCAGTAAGCTCGCCTCTGGCCTCATCCGCGGGAGAAAAGCATGGGATTGCTCAAAGGCTCGCTGAGCCTAAGCCGCTACCGGGTGGAGGGGGAGCTGCCCGAGGGCTTCAAGGACTTCCTGGACCGGCGCATCCGCCGCAACCTTTTCCAGGAGATAGACGACTCCACCGCCGAGCTGAGCGTGGGCTGGGTCTCGGCCCACGACTTTTTGGACACCAGGCTGGAGTTCGCCTCCTATGCCCTGGACCCCTACGTGGTCCTGGGCCTGCGCCTGGACCGGCGGCGGGTGCCCTCCTCCACGCTGAAGAAGTATTGGCGGCGCGAGATGGACCAAGCCAAGGCCTATGGCGAGGGCCGGGCCTTGAGCCGCCCCCAGCGCGAGGAGCTTAAGGAGAAGGCCCGCCTGGACCTGCTGCGCCGCATCCCCCCCACCACCCAGATGGCCGAGGTCTGCTGGGATACCTCGCGGGGCCAGGTGTTGTTCTGCGCCACGGGCAAGAGCGCCCGCGAGCTGTTCGAGGAGCACTTCCGCAAGAGCTTCGGCCTCACCCTGACGCCGGAGATACCCTATCTGCTGGCCCAGTCGCTGCTGCCGCCCCAGGCCCACTCCGCCCTGGAACAGGCCCAACCCTTGAGCCTCTACCAGGAGGGTTAGTCATGGACATCCTGCGGCTGATCAACGACAAGCTTTTCCTGGGGCAGGAGTTCTTGACCTGGCTCTGGTACGTGAGCGAGGAGGAGGCCCCCCTGGCCCTGGCCGACGGCCGCCAGGTGGACGTGCTCCTGGGCGACCGCATGCTCCTGGGGCCGGCCCTGGGGCAGGAGGGCACCCGCATCGCGGTCAAGGGGCGCGAGGTCTCCCTGGCCGAGGCGCGCCAGGCCTTGAAGCGGGGCAAGCTGGTGGAGAGCCTGCGCCTGGGGCTCAGCCTGGACGGCGAGGAGTACTGGCTGTCGCTATCCGCGGCGGATTTGTGCCCCGCCGCCTTGAAGCTGCCCGCCGGGGCCGGTCCCGAGCCGGGCGACCAGGGTCAGGAAGGGCACGTCCTGGAGCGGGTATATCTGGCCGAGACGGCCCTGCGCGCCCTGGAGGGGCTCTTCGGCGTGTTCCTGGCCGGCCGCCTGGCCGATGAGAAGGGCGGCGAGCTTTGGTCCAAGGTGCGGGCCTGGGCGGCCAGCGCCTAGCCGCCGGACCGCCAGCTGGCCTCTGGCGAGACCGCCAGGGCCCGCTCAGGCTGGCCCTGCCCCTGCTGCTGGGCCTGGCCCTCTTGCCGCGCCTGGACATGTCCCTGCACGGGGACGAGCCCCACTACCTGATGACCACCCTCTCCATGGTCAAGGACTTTGACTTAAACCTCTTCAACAACTACCAGGCCGGGCACTTCCGGGAGCTGGGCTATCCTGAACTGAAGCCCCAGTGGGGTCCGCTGGAGGGGCGCATCATCCCCGAGCACGGGGTGGGCTTCCCGGCCCTGCTGGCCCTGCCCTATCTGCTGGGCGGGGTGGCCGGGGTCAAGCTGTTCCTGGTGGCCCTGAGCCTGGCCACGGCCTGGCTGCTGGCCGCCCTGTGCGACGCTTTTGGCTGCCGGCGCTGGGTGGGTACGGTGGCGGCGGCGCTGCTGTGCCTGTCGCCCTCCTGGCTGCTGCACGCGGGGCGGGTGTTTCCCGAGACCAGCGCCGGCTTCTTCTTCGTGGCCGCCGCCCTGGCCCTGGCCAGGAGCGGCCTGAGGCTGGCCCCCCCCGGCCCGGCCCTTACCCTGGGTCTGGGCCTGCTCTGCGGTCTGCTGCCCCTGCTCTACCTAAAATACACGCCCCTGGCCCTGGCCCTGGGGCTCTTCGCCCTGGCCCAGCCCGGGCTGCGCCGACGCCCGCTCTTCTACCTGGGCCTGCTGGCGGACCTGGCTCTCTACGCGCTGATTCTCTGGGGGGTGTACGGCAGCGAGCTTTTCTGGGGCACCGGCGGCGAGGCCGAGGACTTCACCACGCGCGGTATGGCCGGCCGCTATGGGCGGCAATGGCTGGACGCCAACCACGGCCTGCTGGTGCTGCAACCCGCCTATGCCCTGGCCGGCCCGGCCCTGGCCGGGCTGCTGCTCCTGCGCGGGGGTTCGTCCCCGGGGGGGACGCTGCTGGCAGGCTCGGCCCTGCTCTTCTATTCCCTGCTGCACGGGCTCTTCACCGGGCAGCCCGGGGTTTCCCTGCCCGGGCGCTATCTGCTGGCCAGCCTGCCCGCCCAGGCCCTGCTCATCGGCCTGTGGTGCGGGCAAGACCATCTGGCCGCCCGTCTCTGCCGCTGGCCCCTGGCCGGGCTGGGCCTGGCCATGCTGGGGTTTAGCCTCTGGTGCCTGGCCTTTGGCGTCTCCAACCCCTTCCGGCTTAACCAGCTGCTGGCGCCTCAGTGGTACCTGGGCCTGTTCCCGGCGCTCTGGCCCCAATAGCCGGCGGCGGACTGGTGACGCCGGCTTTATTATTCCAATTCCATTTCAAACGTGTTTTCCGGCGGGGTTTATCCATATCCCTGCCCGTCTTTTTTATCCGGGGAAAAGGACGGGCGGGGATAAACCCCGCCCCTACGAAGATGAGGTTGGTTTTATTCTTGAAATGGAATTGGGTATAAACCCCTTTCCAAACACGCCCTCAACGGGAGCCCAACCCGCTCGAGCGGGCGGGAGAGCCGCCCGACCCGTTACGCCCACGGCGGCCCGCCGCCCAACCCGTCCGAGCGGGCGGGAGAGCCGCCCGACCCGCTATGGGAGCCGCAGCTTGCGGCCTATTTGCCGGTGGCGTAGGCGTGGAGTCCGCCCAGGTAGTTGACTCCGAAGTAGGTGAAG
>CAZLSD010000221.1:0-5719 GCA_964561775.1 uncultured Desulfarculus sp.
GGTGGGATCACCCGCACCTGTTGGGCGGGCAGGCCCGCCGCCTTTAGTTCATCGGCCATGTATTGGGAAAGCGTCAGCACCCGGGCCATGCCGCTTAGGGCGGCCAGGCGCTGGCGGGTCAACTCCAGCATGCGCCGGCCCAGGTCCCGGTCGCCGAAGCAGTCCAGGCAATGCGGCCCCAGGGGCTTGGCGCACAGATCGCCCTCTGGCGTCAGCTTGCCCAGGCCGGGGCAGAAGAAGCGGTGGTCCTGCACCGTGCAGACGGCCCGGCCCGTGGCGGCGCAGGCCGCCAGCAGGGCTGGGTCCATGATGTTCTGCGCGTGGATGACCGAGGCGGGGGATTGGGCCAGGGCCTGGGTCAGGCGTTTCAGGGCGGCCTGCCCCCCACGCGGGGACAGGCCGGAGCGGTCCAGGCCCTTGATCCGCCGCCAGGGACCCAGGCGCGCCCGCTCGCGGACGGGCAGGCTTAAGTCGTCGCGTCCGGCCAGCAGCATGGTCTGGGCCAAGGGCTGGAGGTGCTCCAGGATGCCCAGCAGGTGGCGGTCCGCCCCGCCCCGGGCCGAGAGCCGGTCGCAGACAAAGGTCACGCGCACGGAATCAACTCCGGGCTAACGAGAAAGGCCCCCTCCCCCGAGGGGGAAGGGGCCGCGCTGGCCAAGTGAAAGCCGCCGCTGGGCAGCCCTATTTGAGGCCGCCGGCGGGCGTGGGAGCCTTTTGGGGCTTCAGGGTGAAGGCCACCACGTGGCTGGTGCCGCCCTCCATGAAGCCCTGGGCCTCGCGCTGGGACACGGCCATGACCAGGGCCGGCTTGCCCACGTTGCCCACGTCGGCGATGGCGTAATCAGTGACGTAGCCGCTGATGTTGGGGGTGCGCCACTGCTCCACCATCTGCATGCCGTTCCAGTACAGGCCGTAGATGGTGCCTTGATAGAACATGCGCATCTTTTCCAGCAGGCCGTCGGCCCGGTCGGCGTTGCGCACCACCACCACCTCGTGGCGGCCGTCCTTGTCCAAGTCGGTGAGCACCAGGCGGGCGGGCAGGTAGTACCAGACCGTCTCCACGCCCTGGCCGGCCAGGGCGTCCAGCTCGAAGTACTTGCCGGTGGCGCCGTAGGACTCGCCGGAGACCCAGCTCACGTCGTTGTTGCTGTTGAAGACCTTGAGGGCGTAGTTGTGGGCGACTTCCACGAGCATGGGCTTGCCGCTGCCGTTAAGGTCGGCCAGGCACAGATTGTAGACGTTGCCCTGGAAGGGCATGGGTATCTCGCGGGCGGGCACCAGTTCCTTGCCCTGCCACTTCATCTGCCACACCGGCCCAAAGAAGGCCTCGTCGATGACCGTCTTCTGGGCCAGCAGCAGGTGCCCCTCGCCCACCGGGTTCGGTTGCACGCGGAAGTAGTAGGGCAGGTCCTTGGCCACCACCTGCAGGCCCTTTTCCCCGCCCCATTGCAGCACGAAGCTGTTCAGGCTCTTGTTGTAGCGGTTGCTCACGTATATCTGGGGCCGCCCCGAGCCGTCGATGTCGGCCACGTCCACGAACAGATAGGTGCCGTTGGGGCCGTTCTTGAACTCGCGGATGAGGGCGAAGTGCTCACCGGCCAAGCGGTATACCCGCAGGGAGTTGGGCAAGAGCACCAAGAGTTCGTTCTTGCCGTCGCCGTCGATGTCGCCCACGGCGATGCTGGTGATGGAGCCCTCTATGCGCGGGCTGCGCCAGTAGCGGTCCGAGTCCACCCCGGTCAGGGTGCGCATGAACAGCGGGTTCAAGGGGCTCATGGTGTCGGGCAGCTTGTCCAGGGCGCTGGCCCCGGCGGTATCTGCCGGGGCCTCGCTGGGCGTAATCGCCCGCACCGCCTCGCCCTGGGTCTTCTTCTGGGCGGCCACCGCGTCGGGGCGCAGGAATATCTCGGCGTTGATGCGGGTGGCGAAGTCGTTGACGCGGGGAATGACCGCGTCCAGGTCGGCGGTCTGCACGAAGGCGGTCAGAGGCTCGCCGCCATCGCCCACCTTGACCACCCGGGCGTCCACGCTGACCGCCTGACCCAGCACGGTGATGGAGCCGAAGACCACCACCTGGGCCGAGAGGTCCTTGCCCATCTGGCGGGCCTTGTCGTCGGTGTAGGGAGGCTTGCTCTTGGCCATGGCCGGGCCGATCAGGTCCGGCTCCACCACCACCACCCTGTCCTGCCAGGCCAGGCGCGAGGCCAGCATGTCGCGCACGCCCTTGACCAGGAACGAGATGTCATCCTTGGCGTTGGCCGTGAAAGGCAGGATCGCCACCCGCTGCACCTGACCCGTCTGGGCCTGGCCAGCGGAGGGAGCCATACACAACAACGCCAGCAGAAGGCACAAGAGACCCCAGCGGCGCGATGAGATGCCCAGCATTTTTTCATCCTCCCGCCCGCGGCCATGAAGCGCCGCCGGGCGAATGCGGTAAGTGCGTCTGGAGGCTAGCATGCCCCCCATACCCTGTCAAGAAAGCCCCCCCGGACGCTTCCTTGACACCTGGGCTTTTACCCCGCAATATTCATATCTAAAGTTACCACCCTCACCAGTCATGCCAACCGCCGGGAGTGCCGCGCCATGGAGTGCCCAACCTGCCACCAGGTCTTCGACGCCAAACCCTGCGCCAGCTGCGGACGCCCCGCCCTGGCCGGAGCCGCCTTCTGCCACCACTGCGGACAGCTGCTGCCCCCACCCGAGGGAGAGTCCCCCAAGCTGCTGACCTGCGACTCCTGCGGACGCAAGGCCCTGCCCGACGCCCACTATTGCGACCAGTGCGCCCAACCCCTGCGCGACCCCGACGCCGCGCCCCAAGACGGCGAACGCATAGCCTGCGCCGACGGCCTGTGCATCGGCATCATAGGCCCGGACGGCAAATGCACCGAGTGCGGCAAGCCCCTGACCCCGGCCGAGGAAGCCTAGTCCGGTCGCCACCCCAACCTTGCTTGATGGAGAAAAGCCTTGTTCGAACTCATGGTCACCGGCCGCTTCGCCGCCGCCCATTCCCTGCGCAACTTCAAGGGCCGCTGCGAGGCCCTGCACGGCCACAACTGGAAAGTGGAGATCACGGTCCGCGGCCAAAAGATGGACCAGGCCGACCTGCTCATGGACTTCGGCGACTTGAAGCGCCTGATGAACCAGGCCCTGGACAAGCTGGACCACCGCCACTTAAACGAGATACCCCCCTTCGATCAAGTCAACCCCTCTTCCGAGATGATCGCCAAGTTCCTCTACGAAGAAATATCCCGCGGCCTGCCCCCCCAGGTCGCCATGGCCAGGGTAGCGGCCTGGGAATCCGACGACAGCCGCGCCACCTATCTGGGGCCGGCCGCCTGAAGCAAGACCAAAAAAGAAAAGTACCGCTGCAAGATTCCTGACAGCCCCCCCTCAAGGGGCTGGCGGGAATCTTGCCCGCGCGCCGAAGGCGCGCCTCCTGCCCTATGCTCCGGTCCTGTTCAGCGCACGGCCTGGAACTTCTCCGGCAAGGCCCCGCAGAGGGGGCAGCGCTCTGGCGGCTCCCCCTCCACGGTATGGCCGCAGACCTGGCAGACCTGGTAAGCCAACGCCTCCGGCCCGTTCAGGCCGGCCTGGCGCAGGCGCTCCAGGTTGGCCTGCTCCACGGCCAGGGACTGGCCCAGCGCCGTGGCCGCCGCCCCCTGCCCCCGGGCCTGGGCCTGGGCTATCAGCTCCGGGTACGCCCCGGCGTGGCCGGGGATGTCCTCCTGCCAAGCGCATCGCAGGTTCTCGGCGCTGGAGCTGATCTTGCCCCGGGCCAGGCGCAGGAAACGCCGCGCGTGCACGTCCTGGGCCAGGGCCGCCGCGCGAAACAGCCGGGCCAGGCCGGGCAGGCCATCCAGTTCCGCCTTGGCGGCATAGGCCTCCAGGCGAGCGCTGGCCCTGGTCTCGGCCGCCAGGGCATAAAGCAGGGGATCAAGTTCATCCATGGGCATGATAGGCTCACCACCTCGTTGGCTAAAGTTTGCGCTTAAACTAAAAAACCTGTCAGGGCCAGGTGATATGTCTGTTGCCCCCCAAGCCTGGGCTTTACGAGGCGTCACCTGGTTGTTACAATCTCTCATCTTGCGCCTGGGGAGCGGCTGGCATGCACATCGACGAAACCACCATGATTTTGCGCATCGCCCTGGCGGGGCTCTTGGGCATGCTGGTGGGACTGGAGCGCGAGCAGCACGGCCGCGCCGCGGGCCTGCGCACCTGCATGCTGGTGGCCATCGCCGGCGCGCTGCTCATGAGCCTGTCCCTCTACCTGTGCCAGATATTCCAGGGCGAGGGCATGAACAGCGCCTACCGCCTGGACCCCGGACGCCTGCCCTCCTACGCCATAGCGGGCATGGGTTTCCTGGGCGCGGGGGCCATCATCCAGGGGCGCAGTTCGGCCCGGGGCATCACCACCGGGGCCGCCCTCTGGACCTGCACCGGGGTGGGGCTCTCGGTGGGGGCTGGCCTCTATCTGACCGCGGTGGCCACGGTGCTCCTGGTGCTGGCGGCGCTCAACCTGCTCAAGCCCCTGGCCCGGCGCATCTCCCACGACCAGTACGTCAAGCTCACCGTGGAGAGCAGCGATCCGGAAATCCGGGTGGCCATCCGCCAACTGCTCACCGAGAACAAGATACATATCATCTTCGCCGGGCGCGAACGCTGCCTGCCCGATCACAAGGTCATCTACATCTACACCTTGGCCATCAAGAGCGGCTTCCAGTGGAACGACATGCTCATGAAGCTGGAGGCCCTGCCGGGCATGCTCTGCTATTCCTGGTTCGAGAGCGAGGTGCCTTAAGCCCGGCCGGCGGGGAGGCCTAGCCCAGCGGCTCCCCAAAGACCACCTCCATGTCGTGATCCGGGGCGGTGGGGGGCTGGTGACGCCAGAACTCCTCGATGTAGTTGGTCAGTTCGGCCCACTCCCGCCGCTCGCCCGGGTCGTCCGCCCGCCAGCCGCGCAGACACTCCAGGGGGGTGCGCACCCATTGGCCGCTGCGGGGGTGAAGATAGCCATGATCCTGCCGCCATTGCAACCTGGCCCTGCCAAAGACGAACTCCACCTTGCACCCCCTCCTCGCCACGGCCATGACCCGTGCAAGCCAGGCCAGGCAGGGCGCATTGCCCGGGCTGAAGTTGTTTACGTATTATAACATCGGCCTTTGGCGGCTTGCCCTAATTTGGGGGCATGGATACACTGGGGCGGACCATGACCGGCGCGGCGCAAATTCCTGAACCAGCCCTGCGGGAGGCGGCGGCGGACGCCCGTTTTCTGCTGGGGCGGGGCTATCCCCGCCAGAGGGCGCTGGACCTGGTGGGCGACCGCCACGGCCTGAACGCCCGTGACCGCCAGCTGCTGCGCCGGGGGGCGTTGGACCCGGCCCTGGCCCAGGCCCGGCGGGCCAAGATGTTGCCCCTGGCCGCCTTGGCCAGCCAGGCGGTGGCTCTGGACGGCCACAACCAGATCATCACCCTGGAGGCGGCGCTGAAGGGCGAGCCCCTGGTGCTGGCCGACGACGGGGCGGTGCGCGACATCCAGGGCCTGGGGCCGCGCCACGCGCCCGGCCCTCATAGCGAGCGGGCGGCCCGCCTGCTGCTGGCCGCCCTGGCCGAGGCCGCCTGGGTGCTGATTCTCCTGGACGCGCCCTTGAGCAAGAGCGGCGAACTGGCCGCCCGCCTGCGCGTCATCATGGCCGAACTGGGCCTGGCCGGCCAGGCCCAG
>CAZLSD010000222.1:0-5660 GCA_964561775.1 uncultured Desulfarculus sp.
GAGGCCTGCGAGGCCTGCGAGGCCGACGCGCCCCGCTTGGCGCGCAACTCCTCCTTCTGCCGGGCCATCAACCCCTGTAGCCAGGCCTGGCGCAGGTCGTCGTCGCGCCCGACCTGGCTGGGCCGCTGCCCCACGTAATCCGCGAAGCTTTGGTACAGGCCCAGGCGCTGCCAGTGCTCATGGTCGTCGGCCATCAGGCCATCCTGTTGGCTCTTGATCAAATGACCCATGAAGAGCCAGTAGTTCAGGTCCTGGTCGCTGGCCGGGGGCCGCCGTCTGGGGTCGCGCAGATGACGCGCCAGGTCGCGGGCCAGGTCGGCGGCCTTCAGGCGCAGGTGCTCCTCTCCCACGAACTCGCCCGGCCCCACGGCCAGACAGGTTAGCTGCCCCACGGCATAGCCCCCATAGACCCGGAGCATCCGGGAGAGATAGGCCGCCACCTCGGTCTCTCCCCAGCCCGCCGAGACGCTGATGGCCAGGCCCGGCTTCCACTGGGCGCGCGGCTTGTGCCCCCAGGCCA
The DNA here is from genome assembly GCA_964561775.1 of uncultured Desulfarculus sp. Lineage (GTDB taxonomy): Bacteria > Desulfobacterota > Desulfarculia > Desulfarculales > Desulfarculaceae > JACRDC01. Next base: position 521 of record CAZLSD010000222.1, read on the forward strand.
GGCTGCGGTCCAGGAAGGTCTTCATCTGGCCGGTGACGTGGCCAAAAAAGACCGGCGAGGCCAGGATCAGCGCCGGGGCGGCCAGCAGCCGGGCCACCGCCGGGGCGTGGTCGTCCAAGATCCAACAACGCCCCTTTTCCATGCAAAAGCCGCAGCCCTGGCAATAGCCTACCTCCAGGTCCTGGAGGTTGATCACCTCCAGGGCCAGGCCCTCCTCCTCCAGGCCGGAGCGGAGCATCTCCAGCATCAGCCCGCAGTTGCCTATGGCGGCGTGGGGCGATCCGTTGATGGCCACGATGGTCTTTTCCGGGGAGACGCTGGCGCTCATGACATGCTCCGGGGTGGGGTTGGACGAAAGCGCGACCTGCGGGGCCTGCGAGGCCTGCGGGGCCTGCGAGGCCTGCGCGGCCTGCGAGGCCGGCGCGGCGTGGACGGAGACCGGCTCCAGGCCCAGCCTGCGCTGATACCAATCGGGATAGCGCCGGGTGAAGGGCAGGCCCAGGCCCAGCATCAGGGCCGCGGGCAGGCCGGAGCCCAAGACCAGGCTGGGCCAGCGGCCTTGCAGGGCGGGGACCAGGATGGGCAGGGAGGCGCTGAGCAGGCAGGCGGCGAAGATGCCCGCCCAGGCCCAGCTCATGTCGCGGTTGATGCGCTTGAAGATGTCGGTATCCCACACCGCCTTGGGCGCGCGGCGGCGGGCGAAGACGGTGGTGAAGGGCTCGCGTCCCAACAGCAGGGGAGCCGCCACGAAGAACAGCAGCAGGGCGTAGAGGCTGGCCTCGGGATGGCGCAAAACCAGGCGGGGCGGGCCGCCAATGTCCGTCCACAGGGCGGCCCAGCCCAGCAAGATGTGCAGGACCATGGCCAAGTCCAGGGCCGAGGCCCGCCCCAGGCGCGCCTTGCCCCACAGCCCGCCCAGGGCGGCCAGGGCCAGGCCCAGGCTGACCGGGTGCAGGCGCGCATCGGCAAAGCCCCACACGTGCCCCCAGGCCATGAACACGGCCAGGGAACCGGCGGGCAGGATGGCTAGCAGGCTGTACACGCCGGGCGCTCTCCGCCAAGGGGGTCACACCCCAGTGTACCTGGCTTGGCAGGCATAGGAAAAGGCCCGGGGCAGACAAAAGGGGCGGGGCCCGGCCAACGGCGGCCAGGCCCCGCCCCCTTAGGGCGGCGCGGGAAAAACCCGCGTCTAGGCCTTGGCCCCGCCCCGGCGCTGGTCGATGTCGCCGGGGTAGACGATGGCCTCGCTGCCGCGCTCGCCGGTGCGGATGCGCACCACCGTCTCCACGGGCAGGATGAAGATGAGCCCGTCGCCGGCCTCGCCGCTCTCGCCGCTGCGCGCGGCCTTGACGATGGTCTCCACGGTCTCGTCCACGTTGTGCTCGGAGAGGATGATGTTGACCTGGATCTTGGGCAGCAGGTCCACCTGGTAGGTGCCTGAGCGGCCCGAGAGCACGATGCCGCCCTGGCGGCCCTGGCCGCGCACCTCGCAGACGTTCATGCCCATGATGCCGATGGCGCGCAGGGCGTCCTTGACGTCGCCCAGCTTGTCCTCGCGAATGATGGCCTCTATCTTCTTGAGCATGGAAATTTCTCCTTGTCTGTCCGCCCCGCCGGGGCCGGGGCGCCGGCGGGGTCTGATTCTGCTCCCAGTCTAGCAGGCCGCCTTAGGGGGCGGGGGCCTTTTCGCGGGGCCTAGCTGTAGGCCCGCTCGCCATGGGCGCTGATGTCCAGACCCACTTCCTCTTCCTGGTTGGTCACGCGCAGGCCGATGCTGCTGTTCAAGAGCTTGGCCATGATGTAGGTGAGGATGAAGGCGTAGGCCATGGTGACCACGGTGGCCAAGAGCTGCACCCCGAACTGGCCGGGGTTGCCATAGAACAGGCCGTTGGCCCCGGCCGGGTTCACCTCGGTGGTGGCGAAAAGCCCGCAGGCCAGCATGCCCCAGGTCGAGGCCATGCCGTGGCAGGCCCACACGTCCAGGGACTCGTCCAGGTCGCGGCGTTGGCGCAGGCGGATGGCATAGTAGCTCAAGGGCGCGGCCACCGCCCCGATGACCATGGCCGCCAAGGGCGTGACATAGCCCGAGGCCGGAGTGACCGCGGCCAGACCCACCACCATGCCCGTGGCCAGGCCCAGGGTGCTGGGGCGGCCGTCCAGCCAGGAGAGCAGCATCCAGACCAGGGCCGCCGAGGCCGCCGAGGTGTTGGTGGTCAACAGAGCGTTGGTGGCCACCCCGTTGGCGGCCAGGGCGCTGCCCGCGTTGAAGCCGAACCAGCCCACCCACAACAGCCCGGTGCCCAGCACGGTGTAGGGGATGTTGTTGGGCTCCATGGGCGAGCGCGGGAAGCCCTTGCGCGGCCCGATGGCCAGGGCGAAGGCCAGGGCGCTGAAGCCCGCCGCCACGTGCACCACCGTGCCCCCGGCGAAGTCCAGGGTTCCCAGGTTGGCCAGCCAGCCGCCCTTGCCCCACACCCAGTGGCACAGGGGGTCATAGACCAGGGTGGCCCAGAGCAGGGCGAAGAGCAAAAAGGTCTTGAAGCGCACCCGCTCCACGAAGGCCCCGGTTATGAGCGCCGGGGTGATGACCGCGAACATCATCTGGAAGGCGGCGAAGGCCTGGTGGGGGATGGTGGGGCCGTAGTCGGGATGGGGCGCCGCGCCCACGCCCTTGAAGCCCACGAAGTTGAGCCCGCCGATGAAGCCGCCGATGTCCTGGCCAAAGGAGAGGGAGTAACCATACAGCAGCCACTGCACCCCCATGAGGGCCATGAAGACGTAGCTAAGGGTGAGGGTGCTAAGCAAGTTTTTCTTGCGCACCATGCCGCCATAGAAAAAGGCCAGGCCCGGGGTCATCATGAGCACCAGGGCGGTGGAGACCAGAATCCAGGCGGTGTCGCCGCTGTTGATGGCTGCTTGCTCCATGGTCGTTCGCTCCAAGGCGTAGGTTGGGGGCGGACCTTCCCGCCGGTGGGGGGATTCGCGGAAATTGCTGCCAATGGAGCAGGGGGCGTGCCAAGGAGGGGCTGGTACAAAAATGTAGATTTGGCGCTCTGTTAGGCGGAGGGGCCTTGGCAGGGCCGGAGTTTTTTACTACCTGTGCGTAGGTTTGGCCGCACTTCCTACACAAATGTGGGACAAAAACGTGATTACTACCCCCAAACGGCCACTTAGCGGTAGGAGACGGCCTACCTGGCCGTAGGCGCGCGCCCGCGGGCGGCTGTGGCCACGCCCCTGTTGCGCGGGGGGCCAAGCGAGTATAATTTATGGATGGGAGCAAGCCCCGCGCCTTTAACCTCGACCCACAGGAGCCAGACATGAAGGTCCTCTCCAGCTTGGTCCTGATCCTGGCCGCGGCCTGGCTGTCGGGCTGCATCTGGGTGGGTCCGCCCCCGCCCTACCGGGCCTATGGCCCGCCGCCGGTGTGGGTGGCCCCGCCTCCCCTGCCCCATTTCTGGTGGGGGCCTGGTCCTGGGCCTCATCCCGGACCCTGGCGTCCCTAGCGGGAATCCCGGCGGCCCAGCCTGCGCGCCAGGCCGGGCCGCCGGACCTTTGAAGCCTGCCCATGAGTCTCATCAGCCTGGTCCGCTGCCCCAGCTATGACCCCGATGAACTGACGCCCGCCCTGGCCCGCCTGCTTGAGCCCCTGGGCGGCATGGAGGCCTTTGTGCGGCCTGGGCAGTCGGTGCTCATCAAGCCCAACCTGCTCTGCGCCCGCCCCCCCCAAAGCGCCGTCACCACCCACCCGGCCCTGGTGCTGGCCGTGGGCCGCCTGGCGCTTCAGGCCGGGGGCCAGCCCTTCATCGCCGACAGCCCGGCCCTGGAGCCCTTCGGCCTGGTGGCCAAAAAGAGCGGCCTGGCCCAGGCCGCCCGCGAGCTGGGCATCCCCATCCTGGAACTGAGCGACCCCACCCCGGCCCCGGCCTCGCCCTTGGCCAGCTTCAAAGGGCTGGCCCTGGCCCGCCAGGCCCTTGAGGCCGACGTGGTCGTCAACCTGCCCAAGTTCAAGACCCACGTCCAGATGCTCATGACCCTGGCCGTGAAGAACCTCTTCGGCACGGTGGTGGCCCAGCGCAAGAGCGAATGGCACCTGGTGGCCGGCCTGGACGCCCAGGCCTTCGCCTCGCTGCTTCTGGACATCTGCCAAGCGGTGAACCCCGCCTTGAGCATCGTGGATGGGGTGTGGGGCATGGAAGGGGCCGGCCCCAGCAATGGCCAGCCCCGCCAACTGGGGCTCTTGGCCGCATCAAGCGACCCCCTGGCCCTGGACCTGCGCCTGGCCCGGCTGGCGGGGGTGAACCTGGAGGAATTCCCCCTCTACCTGGCCGCCCGGGCCAAGGGCCTGCTGACCCCGGAGCGCCTCGACCCCGCCCTGACCGGCGACCCGCCGCCCGAACTGGCCGCGCCCGGCTGGCAACTGCCTCCCCCGCGCAGCATCCGCTTCCTGCCGCACTGGCTGGACTGGTTCAGCCAGCGCCACCTGGTCAGCCGCCCGGTGCAGGATCAGGACCGCTGCCAGGCCTGCGGCCAGTGCCAGAAAATATGCCCGGCCGGCTGCCTGGTCCTGGAGGGGCGGCGGGCCAGCTTCGACTATGACCGCTGCATACGCTGCTATTGCTGCCAGGAGGTCTGCCCGGCCGACGCCATCACCCTGCGCCAGGGCGGGCTGGCCCGGGTTCTGGGCCTGTTGAGGCGGTAGCTGGTGGGCGGGGGCGGAGATGCCGGCATGACCTCGGTCAACTGCTTCAAGTGCCAGCACCTGGTCATAACCTGGGAGCGGGAGCGTTCCTATGCCTGCCGGGCCATGGGCTTCAAATCAAAGGAAGTTCCCTGGCGGCTGGTGCTAAAGACCTCCGGCCAGCCCTGCCTGCTCTTTTCCCCCAAGCCAGAGCGCAAGCCTATAGCCTAATGCACTCCCAGCCGTTGCAGGGTCAGGCGGTTCAGGGTGCCAGTGACCTTGAGGCCGTGGTCGCGCTGGAAGCGGCGCAGGGCCGCCTTGGTGGCCTTGTTCATCTGGCCGTCGCGGGGCGCGGCATAGCCGGCCCGGTTGAGGGCCTCCTGCACGGCCAGGACGCGGTTCAAGGGCGCGGAGGGCCTGGCCTTGGCCGCCGGCGCGGGGCGGGCCGCGGCGGGCGGGGAA
>CAZLSD010000223.1:0-5636 GCA_964561775.1 uncultured Desulfarculus sp.
TCTGCGCGGCTATCCCTTCCATCAGGCCACCTTCCGGATGTCTTTGACCAGGCGCGCCGCGGGGCCAAGGGCGCGCACCGTGTTGGTCACCTCGATCACCGTCTGTTGGAACTTGGAGGCCTCGGCCGAGGAAATCCAGGAGAAGTGCAGGCGGCCTTCCTCCAGGCCCACGTACTCCAGCAGGCTTTTCATGGCCGAGAAGCGGCGGCGGGCATAGAGGTTGCCCGCGATGTAATGGCAGTCGCCCGGGTGACAGCCGCTGACCCAGACCCCGTCCGCGCCCTGGCGGAAGGCGGCCAGGATGAAGTTGGGGTTCATGCGGCCGGTGCAGGGGATGCGTATGGCGCGCAAGTTGGTGGGGTATTGCAGGCGGCTGACCCCGGCCAGGTCGGCGCCTCCATAGGTGCACCAGTTGCAGAAGAACGCCGCGATGCGCGGCTCGAATTGGGGCTCACTCATCTAAAACCGCTCCTTTGCTGGCCAGAGGGCCTAGCCCTGCAACATGGTGTTTAGCTGGGCCAGGACATCCTGGTTGCTGAATCCCTTCAGGTTGGGCGCGCCCGAGCGGCAGGAGGCCACGCAGGTGCCGCAGCCCTTGCACAGGGCCTCGTTGACCACGGCCAGGCCCTTGTCGTCCTGGTTGATGGCCTGGTAGGGGCAGACCGTCCAGCACACCCCGCAGCCCACGCACTTCTTTTGGTCGATGAAGGCCACCGTGCCGGAGAGCCACATCTCCTTGCTGGAGAGCACGGTCACGGCGCGGGCCACCGCGGCTTGGGCTTGGGCCACGGCCTCCTCGATGGGCTTGGGATAGTGGGCCAGGCCGGCCATGAAGACGCCGTCGGTGGCGAAATCCACCGGACGCAGCTTGACGTGGGCCTCCAGGAACCAGCCGTCCTGGTCCAGGGGTATCTTGAACATTTGGGCCAGGCTCTCGTCCTTGTGGCTGACGATGGCCGAGGCCAGACAGATCAGATCGGCCTCCAGCTCCACCTCCCGCTCCAGCACGGGGTCCATTAGCCTGACCACCAACCTGTCGCCCTCGCTAGCCACCACGGGTTTCTTGTCCAGGTCGTAGCGAATGAAGAGCACGCCCAGTTCGCGGGCCTTCTTGTAGAGCAGCTCGCGATCGCCGAAGGTGCGCATGTCGCGGTAGAGCACGGCCACCTGGCAGTCGGGGTTGTGCTCCTTAAGGTGCAGGGCGCTCTCCACGCTGTGGGCGCAGCAGACCTTGGAGCAGTAGGGGTGGTCCGGCTCGCGGGAGCCCACGCACTGGATGAAGACCGCCGAGCCCACCTTCTTGGGGTCCACTTCCCCGCTCATGAAGGCCGCGTCCATCTCCAGGTGGGTCATGACCCGCTTGTCTTGACCATAGAGGTACTCGCTGGGCCGGTGCTCCTTGGCCCCGATGGCGATGATGGTGGCCCCGTGCTCGATGACCTGCTCGCCTTCAGGCGTGGCCAGGGTGGTCTTGAAGTTGCCCACGAAGCCGTCCACGTTCTTTATTTCCGTGCCCAGGCGCAAGGTGATGTTGGGCTCGGCCTCGATCCGGGCGATGAGTTTGCCCAGATAATCCCGCACGTCCTCGCCCTGGGCGGTGGTGCGCAGCAGGCGGGCGTTGCCGCCCAGGGCCCCGTCGCGCTCCACCAGGTGGGTGGGGAAGCCCTGGCGGGCCAGTTCCAAGGCCGCGTTCATGCCGGCGATGCCGCCGCCGATAACCATGGCCTTGGGCAGGATGGAAAGCTTGGCCTCGGTCAAGGGCTCCAGCAGGCTGGCCTTGGCCACGGCCATGCGCACCAGGTCCTTGGCCTTGTCCGTGGCCTTCTCGGGCTCGCCCGCGTGGACCCAGGAGTCCTGGTTGCGGATGTTGGCCAGGTCGAAGAGGTACTTGTTAAGCCCCGCCGCCTTCAAGGTCTCCTGGAACAAGGGTTCGTGGGTGCGCGGGCTGCAAGCCGCCACCACGATGCGGTTGAGCTCCTTGTCCCTTATGACCTGGGCCATCTTGTCCTGGGTGTCCTGGGAGCAGGTGAAGAGGTTGTTCTCCACGTAGGCCACGCCCGGCAGGGTGGCAGCGTAATCCATCACCGATTTCACGTCCACCACGCCGGCGATGTTGATGCCGCAGGAGCAGACGAAGACGCCCACCCTGGGGGAATCGCCCCGAACCTGGCGCTGGGGCGCCTCCGGGGGCGTCACCACCAGGCTGCCGCGCTGGGTGGCCAGGGTCGACCCGGCGGCGCAGGCCGCGGCGGAGGCCTCCATGACCGACAACGGTATGTCCTTGGGTCCGGCCATGGCCCCGCAGACGTAGACGCCGGGGCGGCTGCTGGCCACGGGGGAGAAAGAGCCGCTTTTCACGAATTGGGTGACGCCCAGTTCCACGCCCAGGGTGTTGCAGAGCTGGGCCGTCTCGGGGTCCATCTCCAGGCCCTGGCTCAGCACCACCATGTCGAAATCCTCGCTCCTGGCCTCGCCCTTCTCGGTGACGTATTCCAGGCGCAGGGACTTGTCCGGCAGCTGGGTGAAGGAATGGATGCGGGAGCGGATGAAGCGCACGCCCTTTTCCTTGGCCCCTTCGTAGGTGCGTTCGAAGTCCTTGCCGAAGGTGCGCATGTCCATATAGAAGATGGTGGCGTCCAGGCCGTGGTGGGAGTGCTCCTTGGCGATGACCGCTTCCTTGATGGCGTACATGCAGCAGACCGACGAACAGTAGGGATGGTCGCAGTTGTTGATGTCGCGGCTGCCCACGCACTGCAACCAGGCTATGCGCTTGGGCTCCTTCTCGTCGCTGGGGCGCACCAGATGCCCCATCCAGGGTCCGGAGGCCGAGAGGATGCGCTCGAACTCCAGGGCCGTGACCACGTTGGGGAACTGGGCATAGTAGTATTGGGGCATGGGCTTGGGGTCATAGGGCCTAAAACCCGCGGCCAGGATGACCGCGCCCACCTGCAACTCCACGATCTGGTCCTCTTGGTCAAACTCCACCGCCCCGGCCGGACAGGCCTTTTCGCAGGCCCGGCACTTGCCCTTCTGGAAATAGATGCAGTTGTCGCGGTCGATGCAGTATTTGAGCGGCACGGCCTGGGGATACTTGACGTGGGCGGCCTTGCGCTTGTTCAAGCCCCGGTTGAATTCGTCGTCCACCTTGCGCGGACACTTGTTGGCGCAGGCCCCGCAGGCGATGCACTTTTCCAGGCTGATGTAGCGCGCCCGTTGCAGGAGCTTCACCTTGAAGTCGCCAGCTTGGCCTTCCAGGCCGCGCACGTCGGTCTGGGTCAGGATGCGGATGTTGGGGTGGCGTCCGCACTCCACCAGCTTGGGCGAAAGGATGCACATGGAGCAGTCGTTGGTGGGAAATGTTTTGTCCAGCTGGGACATGGCCCCGCCGATGGCGGCCGACTTCTCCACCAGGTAGACCAGGTAGCCGGTGTCGGCCAGGTCCAGCGAGGCCTGGATGGCGGCCACCCCTCCTCCCACCACCATCACCGCGCCCACGGTTTTATCTCTGCTTGCCAGGGTCGTCATACCTACTCCTTAGCCACGGAGCTGTTCATGCGGTTAGCAATCGTCGTGATGAAATAAGCTTTTTTTGCGCACCACCGCCCCGCGCCAGGCCTCAAGCCGACTGCGCCAGGGGCTGACCGCCGAAGGCCGGTCCCAACTCGGTTATGCGTTGATTGAAGTCGCGGCAGGTCTGGGCGAACTGGGGCCCCATGGCCGAGGAGTTGTAGAACATCTCCAGCCGCTCGGGCTCCAGGCCCGTGCTGGCCAACAGCTTCTTGGCCGTCCGCACCCGCCTGGCCGCCTTGTAGTTGCCGTTTTTATAGTGACAGTCATCCAGCAGGCAGCCGGACAGGAACACCCCGTCGGCGCCTTCCTCGAAGGGTTTGAGCATGTGCAGGATGTCCACCCTCCCCGTGCAGGGCACGCGCAGGATGCGTATGCCGGTGGGGTATTGCAGGCGCATGGCTCCGGCCAAGTCGGCCGCCGCGTAGGAACACCACTGACAGCAGATGGCCAGGATTCGCGGCTCGAAATAATCGCCCATGGGAGCCTCCGGGCTACGGGTTTGTCGGTCCGGGGACTGCTTCACCCCGGGCGTTTTCACCTCTTCGACGGAGGCTGCCGGGCCGGCGACGCCCTGAAATAGCTTTGGGAAACAACCAAACTGCGTCCTGGCCTGCCTGCCGATCCCGGGTGGAGCCCAGGCAAGTGTTATCAAGTCAAGCCTAAAACCAGCGCCTCATTGATCCAGCTTTTCATGTTTGCATGACGGAGAGAGCCTAGACCAAGAGCTGACCCCATGCAAACAGATAATTCCAATACCTCGTGAGCTAACGGATATAATTGACGTATTTTCAGGATGTTAAAATATAGGCTCCGCCGATGGCAGCGGATGAAAAGCCTCGCTATTTTCGATTTGTCCCCGTGGTTTTCTACTACTATATTAAAGTGCAAGCTCAACAAATGGCGCGGCCATGCCGCCTTTCCCCACGGGTTTCATGGAAGGTTAACATGTTTGCTATTGTAAAAAAGAATACCTCCGCGCTGATCGCTCTCTCCTTATTGTTCGGTTTGATCCTGGGCGGCGTGGCCGCCGCGGCCGTGGACCCCCTGGCGGCCTTCGCCGGCAAGCAGGGCAAGATAGACATCGCCGGCGGCACGGCCCACATCCCGGTGATGAAAGAGGCGGCCAGCCGCGTCATGGCCGCCAACCCCAAGATCGCCATCACGGTGGCTGGCGGCGGCTCGGGCGTGGGGGTGCAGAAGGTGGGCGAGGGGCTGGTGGAGATCGGCAACACCGGCCGCGCCCTCTCCGAGGCCGAGGTGAGCCGCTATGGGCTCAAGTCCTTCGCCTTCGCCCTGGACGGGGTGGCGGTGGTGGCGCACCCCAAGAATCCCCTGGCCGGGCTAAGCGCCCAGCAGGCGCGGGACGTCTTCGCCGGGCGGATCAAGAACTGGAGCCAGTTGGGCGGCCCCGACGCGGCCATCCACGTCTTCACCCGCGACGAGGCCAGCGGCACCCGCGAGGTCTTCTGGGAGAAGCTGCTGCAGAAAGGCGATATAGCCGACTCGGCCAACGTGGTGGCCTCCAACGGGGCCATGAAGACCGCGGTGGCCCAGGACCCCCTGGCCGTGGGCTACGTCAGCATCGGCCACCTGGACGCCGGGCTCAAGGCCCTGCTTCTGGACGGGGTGCAGCCCAGCCAGGAAAACGCCCTGAGCGGCAAGTACCCGGTGGTGCGCAAGCTCTACATGAACACCAAGGGCGAGCCGGGCGAGCTGGTCAAGGCCTTCATCGACTTTGTGATGGGAGAGCAGGGCGCCGAGCTGGTGAAGAAGGCCGGCTACCTGACCCTGAAATAGGCCGTGCCGCCACAAGCAGGAGGCAGGCCGGCCCTGGAAGGATGGGCCAAGGGCGGGCTGCGCCTGGCCGCCTGCGCGGCGGCCCTGGCCGTGCTGGCCGTGCTGGGGTTTCTGCTCTATTTCAGCCTGCCCCTCTTGGCGCAGGCCCAATGGACCAGGCTCCTGGGCTGGCATTGGCGGCCGCACCAGGGTCAGTACGGCATCCTGGCCATGCTGGCCGGCTCGCTGGCCCTGGGGCTCTCCTCCCTGGCCCTGGCCTTTCCCCTGGG
>CAZLSD010000224.1:0-5623 GCA_964561775.1 uncultured Desulfarculus sp.
TCATATTCCGTGGGCTGGGGCTCGGGCGCTCCGGTGTAGGAGCCGTCGCCGGTGACGCAGGCGGCCAGGGAAAGAAGCAGAGCAGCGTAAACCAGGCAGAGGATGAAGCGCTTCATTTCAGGAACTCCCTTGTTGTCCGGCGTCTATTCCCACTCTATGGTGGCGGGCGGCTTGCTGCTGATGTCCAACACCACGCGGTTGACGCCCTGGACCTCGTTGATGATGCGGCTGGAGAGCTTGGCCAGCAGCTCATAGGGCACGCGCGACCAGTCGGCGGTCATGGCGTCCACGCTGTCCACGATGCGCAAGGCGATGACGTCCTCGTAGGTGCGCTCGTCGCCCATGACGCCCACGGTCTTGACCGGGGCCAGCACGGCGAACGACTGCCAGACCTTGGTGTAGAGGTCGGCGGCGCGCATCTCCTCCTGCACGATGGCGTCGGCCTCGCGCAGGGTGGCCAGCCGCGCCCTGGTCACCTCGCCCATGATGCGGATGGCCAGGCCAGGTCCGGGGAAGGGCTGACGGCTGACGATGGTCTCGGGCAGGCCCAACTCGCGCCCCACCTCGCGGCACTCGTCCTTGAACAGCTCGCGCAACGGCTCCACCAGCTTGAGCTTCATGCGCTCGGGCAGGCCGCCCACGTTGTGGTGGCTCTTTATCACCGCGCTGGGACCCTTGAAGCTGACGCTCTCGATGACGTCGGGATAGAGGGTGCCCTGGGCCAGGAAGTCCACCTGGCCTATGCTGGCGGCCTGGGCCTCGAAGACCTCGATGAAGGTGTGGCCGATGATGCGCCGCTTTTGCTCGGGGTCGCTCACGCCCTTCAGGCGCTCCAGGAAGGAGTCGGCCGCGTCAATGACCTTGAGGTTTACCCCGAAGACGTCGCGGAACAGCCCGGCCACCTCGCTGACCTCGCCCGCGCGCAGCACCCCGTTGTCCACGAAGATGCAGGTGAGCGCGTCGCCGATGGCCCGGTGCAAGAGAAGCGCCACCACCGAGGAGTCCACCCCGCCCGAGAGCGCGCAGATGACTTTGCGCCCGGCCAGGCGGGTTTGCAGGTCGGCCACGGTGGCTTCCACGAAGTTGTGCATGGTCCACAAGGGGCGGCAGCCGCACTCGCCCAGCACGAAGGCCGCCAGCATGGCCGCCCCGCCCGGAGTGTGGTGCACCTCGGGGTGGAACTGCACGCCGTAGAGGCGGCGGGAGGCATCGCCCATGGCCGCCACCGGCGAGTTGCCGGTGAGCGCCAGCACGCTGAAGCCCTGGGGCATGACCTCGATGCGGTCGCCGTGGCTCATCCAGACCTGGTGGGGCTCGCTCATGTCCAGCTCGCGGAAGGGGCCCAGGGCCTGGCTGACGCTCAGCTTGGCCGGGCCGTATTCGCGGCGCTCGCCCCGGGCCACCACCCCGCCCATGAGGTGGGTGATGATCTGCATGCCGTAGCAGATGCCCAGGACCGGCACGCCCAGTTCGAAGACGCCCGGGTCCACCGTGGGCGCGCCCGGGGCATAGACCGAGGCCGGCCCGCCGGAGAGGATGACGCCCTTGGGGGCGTAGGCCTTGATCTCGGCTATGGGCATGGTGCAGGGGTGGATCTCGCAGTAGACCCGGGCCTCGCGCACCCGCCGGGCGATGAGCTGGGTGGTCTGGGAGCCGAAGTCCAGGACCAGGATTTTTTCAGAGTGCAGATCAGCCATGGGCGCTCCCCCTGCCTTAGTCCAGCATGTAGTTGGGCGATTCCTTGATGATGGTCACGTCGTGCACGTGGCTCTCGCGCAGGCCGGCGGCGGTGATTTGCACGAACTGGGCCTTTTCCTGCAAGTCGGTGATGGAGGCCGCGCCCACGTAGCCCATGCCGGCCTGCAAGCCGCCCACCAGCTGGTAGATGGACTCGGCCAGGGAGCCGCGATAGGGCACCCGCCCCACCACGCCCTCGGGCACCAGCTTGCGGGTGGGGTCCTCGGCGTCCTGGGAATAGCGGTCACTGGAGCCCGCCTTCATGGCGTCGATGGAGCCCATGCCCCGGTAGACCTTGTAGCGGCGGCCCTGGAAGAGAATGGTCTCGCCCGGGCTCTCCTCGGTGCCGGCGAACAGCGAGCCGATCATCACGGTCTGGGCTCCGGCGGCCAGGGCCTTGGTCAGATCGCCGCTGAACTTGATGCCGCCGTCGGCGATGAAGGGCACTCCGGCCGGGGCGCAGACCGAGGCCACCTCGAAGATGGCGGTCATCTGGGGCACGCCCACGCCCGCCACCACCCGGGTGGTGCAGATGGAGCCCGGACCCACGCCCACCTTGACCGCGTCCACGCCCGCCTCGATCAAGGCCTTGGCCCCGGCGGCGGTGGCGATGTTGCCGGCCACCAGTTGGCAATCCGGGAAGGCCCGCTTGATCATGGCCACGGTGTCCAGCACGCCCTGGGCGTGGCCATGGGCCGAGTCCACGCAGAGCACGTCCACGCCCGCCTCGATGAGCGCCTTGGCCCGAATCAAGCCTTCCTCGCCCACGCCCACGCCCGCGCCCACCAGCAAGCGGCCGCGTCCGTCCTTGGCCGAGTTGGGGAACTGGCGGTGCTTCTCGATGTCCTTGATGGTGATGAGCCCCTTTAGGTCGCCTCGCTCGTCGGTGATGAGCAGCTTCTCGATGCGGTGCTGGTGCAGGATGGCCTTGGACTGCTCCAGGGTGATGCCCTCGCGGGCGGTGACCAGGTTGTCCTTGGTCATGACCTGGGAGACCTGCTGGTCCAGGTCGGTCTCGAAGCGCAGGTCGCGGTTGGTGATGATGCCCACCAGCTTCTTGCCCACCACCACCGGCACGCCGCTGATGCGGTAGCGGCTCATCAGCGCCGTGACCTGGTGCAGGTTGGCCTCGGGCGGCACGGTCACCGGGTCCACGATCATGCCCGACTCGGACTTCTTGACCTTGAGCACCTCCAGGCACTGGTGCTCCAGGCTCATGTTCTTGTGGATGAAGCCCAGGCCGCCCTGACGGGCCATGCTGATGGCCGTCTCGGCCTCGGTGACGGTGTCCATGGCCGCGCTGACGATGGGGATGTTGAGGCGTATCTTGCGGGTGAGCTGGGTGGAGGTGTCCACCTCCCGCGGCAGCACCTGGCTGTGCCCGGGGGTGAGCAGCAGATCGTCGAAGGTCAATCCCAGCTTGGGGGCTTTAGGCGGCATGGCGGTCATTCTCCTTGTCCAAAGTTGGCCAGGTCGTCCAGGAGGATGCCCTCCAGGAGGCCCGCATCCATCACGGTCAATTCGTCCAGGCCCAGGCGGCGTATCAGCCCGCGCAGAATGGCCAGCCCGGCCAGGATTATGTCGGCCCGGCCCTGATCCAGGGCCAGGGCGGCGCGCCGTTGCGCCAGGGGCAGGGCGGCCAGGGCCGTATATGTCTCTTCCAGACGCTGGCGGCTCACGCGCAGGTTGTTGATGCGCTCCGGTTCATAGGTCTTGAGCCCCAGCGCCAGGGCGGCCAGGGTGGAGGCTGTGCCCGCCGAGGCCACCAGGCGATTATAGCCCCCGCTGCCGGGCAGGCTTAAGCCCTGCTCAACGGCCTGGTCCAGGGCGGCCAGCTCTCTATCCGTGGGCGGGTCGGCGTGCAGCAGGGCCTCGCTCAGGCTCACCGCGCCCAGGGGCAGGCTCAGGCTGGCGGCGGGGCTTTGCCCCAAGTCCACCAGTTCGCTGGAGCCGCCGCCCACGTCGGCCAGCAGCGCGCCCTGGGCGGGGCCTTGCAGAAAGGCCAGGGTCCCCAGGCGCGAGAGGGCGGCCTCTTGCTGCCCGGAAAGCACCCGCGCCCGCTCCAGGCCCAGCTCCCGGGCCAGTTCGCCCACGAAGTCCGCCCCATCGGCGGCGATGCGGCAGGCCTGGGTGGCGGCCAGGGCCACCCTTTGCGCGCCCAGGCCGCGCGCCAACTGGCAAAAGCGGCGGGTGTGCTCCCGGGCGGCGGCCTTGGCCTGGGCGGCCAGCCGGCCTCCAGGGCGCAGACCCTGGCCCAGGCGGGGGGCGGCCAGTTGGCGAGCCAAAATAGTAAGCCCGCCGGCTCCGCTTTGGGCCACCAGGAGGCGCAAGGTGTTGGAACCCAGGTCCAGGGCGGCGGCCTTCACGGGCCTACCTCAACTTGATTATATATAACAATATGTTGACCCGTAAGGCTAAAAGGCCCCCACCCATAGCTGCGTCCCCCATTTCTAGCAGAGAGGTCCAACCTTGGCAAGGGCCAAGCCCCCAGGCTGCCGTGCGGGGGATAGCAGGTGTGCGGCCTTGCCAGGATTGAAGCCGCGCCAGGGGCGTCATCCAGGCGCGGTTTGGGCCGATTTGGCTGCTATGTTAAAATGCCGAGGTGGCCATAATGGATTTGCATAGGTTATGGGGACGCCTGGCCCGCTCCAAAGCGGCGGGGCAGGTGGCCGGGGAGTTGGCGGGCGAGCAGGCCCGGCAGGAGCTGTTGGCCCAGGCTGGCTATGCCGGCCAGCCCCAGGGGCTGTTGGAGCGCCTGGCCGGGGACTTGGCCCAGACCCTGCCCCTGGCCACCAACTCGGCCGGCGTCAGGGCCTTTGGCCGCCACTTTTCCGGCGCTCAGCTCATGGAGTGGGCGCGGGAAGAGGCCGCCGCTCAGTTGCCCGGCCCAGCGCCCGCGGGTCTGCTCCCGGCCAGCCAGGTGCGGGCCGGGGTGGAGGAAAAAGCCGCGCTGTGGCCTTGGAGCAGCGGCCAGCGTTTCCTGCGCCTCTGCCGGGCCTGGCTCTTGAGCGGCGACGACGACCTGGCCCAGGCCGCTGGGCGGCAGATGGCCGAGTTCTGCGCCGCCCACCCGCCCCTGATGGGCCTGGCCTGGCATGACCCGGCCCTGCTGGCCACCCGTGCGGTTAACTGGCTGTGGGGTTTACGCTTTTTGGCCGTGTCTCCGTCGGGCCTGGCCGCTCTGGGGTGGGATTCCGGGCTGGGCTGTCTGCTGCACCTGCGCCTGATGGGCGCGGTATTGATGCAAGAATTGGGCGCGGCCCCTGCCACAGCCTCCCTGCCCCTGGCCGGGGCCTTGATGTACCTGGGGCGTGGCCTGGTCTTGCTGCCCGAGGCCGCTTCCTGGTGGCAGGCCGGCTGCCAGGCCCTGGGTCCGGGGCTCATGTCCTGGCGCGAGCCGGGAACAGCGCCGGGCTGGCGGCAGGCCTGCGCGGCGGCCGAGTGGGGCGGCTTGGGCCTGTGGCTGGGCTCCAAGGCCCAGGCCGAACTGCCCGGGGCCGTGGCTGGTCTGCGTCATCTGGCCGGACTATGCCGGGCTGCCGCCCTGCCCTGGGGAGGCATGGGGCTGTGGGGCGGCGAGGAGGGCGCGCCGGTGCTGGGCTTTGACCCCCGGCCGCAAGAGGCCTGGGCCGGGGCCGCCAACCTGGCCGCCCTACTGCTGGAGGACCCGGAGCTGCGCGGGCCGCGCCTGCTGGACGAGCGCGCCTACTGGCTCTTCGGGGCCCAGGCCGCGGACAAGCTGCGTCAGTTGGCCAGCGGAATCCCGCCCGGAGCCGGGGACTGGCCCGGGGCTGGCTTGACCTGCCTGTGCGCCATGGCTGGCGGTCAACGGGTGGGCGTGTTCCTGCGCAGCGGCCCCCGCCAGGGCGAACCGACTTCGCAGGCC
>CAZLSD010000225.1:0-2631 GCA_964561775.1 uncultured Desulfarculus sp.
CCCCCAAATTCTCCCTCCCCTCCCCCTAACATATCCTTGGCAACGGTTCGCCGGTGAGCATGTCCAGGATGCGGCGGCCGCCCACGCTGGTGTTCATCCAGACCCGGCCGGGGGAGTCGGCGCGCACCTGGCCGATGACGGCGGCCTGTTGGCCCAGGGGGTGGGCGCGCAGGGCGGCCAGGGCCTGGCCGGCCTGGGCTGCTTCCACGATGCAGATGAGCTTGCCCTCGTTGGCCAGGTAGAGGGGGTCCAGGCCCAGGATTTCGCAGACCCCGCGCACGGCGGGGTCGAGGGGGATGGCCTGTTCGTTGAGTTCCAGGGAGACCTGGCTGGTGGCGGCTATCTCGTTCAGGGTGGTGGCCAGGCCGCCCCGGGTGGGGTCGCGCAGCACGCGCACCCCGGGGCAGGCGGCCAGCAACTCCGCCACCATACCGTTCAGGGCGGCGGAGTCGCTCTTGATCTGGGCGTCCAGGTTGAGGCCCTCGCGGCTGGCCATGATGGTGACTCCGTGGTCGCCCATGCTGCCCGAGACCAGCACGGCGTCGCCGGGCCGGGCCAGGTGAGCGCCTATCTCCAGGCCCTCGGGCAGCACGCCCAGGCCGGTGGTGTTGATGAAGAGCTTGTCGGCCTGGCCGCGCCCCACCACCTTGGTGTCGCCGGCCACGATGAGCACCCCGGCCTGGGCCGCGGCCCGGGCCATGTCGGCCACGATCCGCTCCAGCAGGGTGATGGAGAGGCCTTCTTCCAGCACGAAGCCGGCGGTGAGCCACAGCGGCCTGGCCCCGCGCATGGCCACGTCGTTGACCGTGCCGTGCACGGCCAGGGAGCCGATGGTGCCGCCGGGGAAGATGACCGGGTCCACCACGAAGGAGTCGGTGCTGATGGCCAGCCGCCCCGGCGGCGGGGTCAGCACGGCCGCGTCGTCCATCTGGTCCAGCAGGGGGTTGGCCAGGGCCTGGGCGAAGACGCGGGCCACCAGCTCGTGGCTGGCCCGGCCGCCCGCGCCGTGGTCCAGGAGGATGGTGTCGCCAGCCATGGGCTAGTCCCTCCGGTACTTGTACCAGGCCGCGCAGGTGCCCTCCATGGAGACCATGCAGGGACCCAGCGGGTTCATGGGGTTGCATACCTTGTCGAAAAGCTTGCAGTCGGGCGGGCGCACCAGGCCGCGCAGCACGTCGCCGCAGCGGCAGCCGGGGTGGTCGCTGGCCGGGGGCACCTCCAGGTCGAAGCGCCTACGCGCGTCGAACCGGGCGTACTCGGGGCGCAGACCCAGGCCGCTCAAGGGGATGACCCCCAGGCCGCGCCAGGGGGCGTCCTCTGGCGTGAAGACCTGGTTCATGAGGGCCACGGCCTGGGGGTTGCCCTGGGGGCTGACCCCGCGCGCGTACTGGATATCCACCCGGGGGCGGCCCTCTTCCACCTGCCTGACCAGCATGAGGATGGAGCCCAGCACGTCCACCGGCTCAAAGCCGCTGACCACGCAGGCCAGGCCGTGCTCTTGGGCCACGGCCTGATAGGGCTCGATGCCGATGACCGTGGTGACGTGGCCAGGGCAGAGGAAGCCGCTCAGGCCCAGGCTGGGGCCGGAGAGCAGGGCCTTGAGGGCCGGGGGCAACAGCTTGTGGGCGGCCAGCACGCTGAAGTTGGCCAGGCCGCGTTTTTGGGCCATGAGCACGGCGGCGGCCACGGTGGGGGCGGTGGTCTCGAAGCCGATGGCCAGGAACACCACCTGGCGGGTGGGCTCAGCGGCGGCCAACTCCAGGGCGTCCAGGGCCGAGTAAACCACCTTGACCTGCGCGCCCTCGGCCCGCCGTTGGGCCAGGGTTGCCTGGCTGCCGGGCACGCGCACCAGGTCGCCAAAGGTGGCCACGGTGACGTTCTCCAGGCCGGCCAGCTTGACCGCGCGGTCTATCTCCTCGGTGGCGGTGACGCAGACCGGGCAGCCCGGCCCGCTGACCAGTTCCACCGTGGCGGGCAGCATGCGGGTGAGCCCGTGGCGGGCTATGGCCATGGTGTGGGTGCCGCACAGCTCCATGAAGCGCACCGGCTTGCGGCTGGCCTGGGTTATGGCCTGGGCGATGGCCCGGGTCAGGTCAGGGTCGCGGAATTCGTCCACGTGCTTCATGGCAGGCTGCTACTCCCTTTCCCCCCGTTGAAAGCGCCAGGCCGCGCTGATGGCCTGGCCCAGGCTAAGGCCCCCGTCGCCGGCCGGGACCTGGGCCGGGGTGTAGACGCTTAAGTCCTGGGCCTTAAGCAAGGGCGGCAGGCCGCATAAAAGCTGGGCGTTCATGAAGCATCCCCCCCCCAGCACGACCTGGCGCAGGCCGGTGTCCCGGACGGCCTCGTTTGCCCAGGCGGCCAGGGCCTGCAAGAGCCCGGCGTGGAAGCGGGCGCTGACCACCCCCGGCGCGGCCCCGGTCAGCACATCGTCCACGGCCTGGCCCACCGCAGGCCGCCAGTCCAGGGTAAGCAGGCCCTCCTCGCGGCTGACCGGCATAGCATACGCGCCTGGCTGGGCCGGGTCCAGGGCCTGTTCCAGCTCGATGGCGGCCTGGCCCTCATAGGCCACGCTCATACGCAGGCCGGTTATGGCGGCCAGGCCGTCAAAGAGCCGGCCCAGGCTGGAGGTCA
>CAZLSD010000225.1:2731-4221 GCA_964561775.1 uncultured Desulfarculus sp.
AGCTCGCCGCCCCAGATGGTGCGGTCCGGGCCATAGCCGGTGCCGTCCAGGCTAAGCGCCAGCACCGGCCCGCACAGGCCGTGCTCGGCCATGACCGCCACGGCGTGGGCGTGGTGGTGCTGCACGCGCAGTAGGGGCAACCCCTGGCGGGCGGCCCACTGGCTGGAGAGATAGTCGGGGTGCAGGTCGGCGGCGATGACCTGGGGTTGGGCCTCCAGGATGCGCCGCAAGTGTCCGGCGGTCAGCTCGAAGAACTCCAGGGTCTCCAGGTTGTCCAGGTCGCCCACGTGCTGGCTGATGAAGGCCTCCCGCCCGCGCAAGAGGCACAGGGTGTTTTTTAGCTGGGCGCCCACGGCCAGCACGGGCGGGGCGTCCGGCGGGACCACCCCCGGCGGCAGCAGGATGGGCGCGGGCGCGAAACCCCGGCTGCGTCGTATCTGGCGCACCTGCCCGGCCAGAACCCGCACCACCGAGTCGTCGGTGCGCAGGTGGATGTCGCGGTCGTGCAGCAGGAACAAATCCGCGATGGCCCCTTGGGGCGCGGCCTCGCCCAGGCGGCAGACGGCCTCGCCGTTGTCCAGGCAGATGGGCTCGTCGCTTAAGTTGCCCGAGGTCATGACCAGGGCGGTGAAGCCCTGGTCCATGAGCAGGTGGTGCAAAGGGGTGTAGGGCAGCATCACCCCCAGCAGGCGGTTGCGCGGGTTGACCGCCGGGGCCAGGCCGCAGCCCGGACGCAGGGGGGCCAGCACGATGGGTCGCTCGCGGCTGGTCAAGGCCTGCGCCGCCAGCTCATCCAACTCCACCAGGGCCTGGGCCGCCGCCAGGTCGGGGACCATGAGGGCCAGGGGCTTTCCCTCGCGCCGCTTGCGCGCCCGCAGGCGGGCCACGGCCTGCTGATTGAAGGCGTCCACGGCCAGGTGGAAGCCGCCCAGGCCCTTCAAGGCCAAGATTTTCCCGGCACGCAAGGCATCCGCGGCCTGGGCGATGGGGTCGGCGCTGGGAATTTCCCTGCCGTCCGCCCCGGCCAGCCACAGGCGGGGGCCGCAGACCGGGCAGGCGTTGGGCTGGGCGTGGAAGCGACGGTTCATGGGGTCGTCGTACTCGGCCTGGCAATCCGCGCACATCACGAAGGGGGCCATGGTGGTCTGGGGCCGGTCATAGGGCAGGTCGCGGATGATGGTGTAGCGCGGCCCGCAATGGGTGCAGTTGATGAAGGGGTAGCCGAAGCGGCGGTCGGCGGGGTCGCGCAGCTCGGCCAGGCAGGCCTCGCAGACCGCCACGTCGGGGCTGATCAGGGTGCGGCGCAGGCCGGGCTGGGAGGCCCGGATGGTAAAGCCCTCCTCGCCGGGGGCGGGGGGCGTCTCCTGGCGGCGCACCTCCAGGATGCGGGCCAGGGGCGGGGCCTGGCCGCTCAGGCGGGAGAAGAACTCCTCCACCGCCCCGGCCGGCCCCTGCACGGCCAACTCCACCCCGGCGGCGTTGTTGGTGAC
>CAZLSD010000225.1:4321-5623 GCA_964561775.1 uncultured Desulfarculus sp.
CTCCAGCCAGTCCACCCAGGCGGCCAGGCCCTCCCCGGTGCGGCAGGAGAGGTCGAAGACCACCTGCTGGGGGTTAAGCGCCCGGCAGGTGGCGTGGATGCGCTCCAGGTCGCAGTCGATGTAGGGCAGCAGGTCGATCTTGTTGACGATGAGCACCCCGGCCATCTGGAAGAGCAGGGGATACTTGCTGGGCTTGTCGTCGCCCTCGGTGACGGAGAGCACCGCCACCTTGAGGTCCTCGCCCAGGTCGAACTCCACCGGGCAGACCAGGTTGCCCACGTTCTCGATGATGAGGAGATCCAGGTCGTTCAGGTCAAAGGCCCTGACCGCCCCGGCCACCATGGCCCCGTCCAGGTGGCAGGCCCCCTTGGTCTCGATCTGCACGGCCTTGACCCCCACGGCGGCCACGCGCTGGGCGTCCTCGGTGGTCTGGATGTCGCCCTCCACCACCGCCACGCGCAGGCGGTCCTTGAGGCCCACCAGGGTCTTTTCCAACAGCGAGGTCTTGCCCGCGCCGGGGCTGCTGATGAGGTTCAAGACCTTGACCCCGGCGGCCTTAAAGCGCGCGCGGTTCTCCTGGGCCAGGCGGTCGTTGGCCTCCAGTATGGGACGGCCCACTTCGATCTCGGCCATGGGGGCTCCTTGGCTAGGCTTGGGGGGGCTGGGCTTCCGGATCCTCGGTCTCGATGAAGTCCACCAAAAGCTCGCGCCCCTGGGTCATCTCCACCTGGTCCGAGCCGCAGGCCGGGCACTTGAAGACCGGCTCGGCCATGTCGATCTCCTGGCCGCAGTCGTGGCACAGGCCCGCCGAGGGTACCTCGGTGAGCATCAGCTCGGCTTGCGCGGCCACGGTGTTTTCCTTGATCAGGTCGAAACAGAAGCGAAGGGAGTCGGGCACCAGGTTGGTGAAGGCCCCCAGGCGCACCCCCACCCGCACCACCCGGGTCACTCCGTGGGCTTGGGCTTCGCTCAGCACGATATCCAGCAGGGACTGGGCTATGGAGAGTTCGTGCAAAATCGCTTCCCGGGGGGATAATTTAGTAGACTAAGGCAAGATAGATACCATGCCCCCCGGGTAGGGTCAAGATTGGGGGCGGGGACGGGCGGCCAGCTTGGCGTGTCCCTAACGCCGGTGGTAAAATCCGCCCCCAGCCCAATGCCGACATAAGGAGCACCCTTGCCAGCCAAGGCGAAAAAGGCCGTGAAGGCCCCCCAGCCGCCCGCCAAGAAGGTCAAACCGCGCCGCTCGTGGTGGCGGCGGCTGTTGTTCTGGTTTTCCATGCTGCTCTTGGCCGGGCTGGT
>CAZLSD010000226.1:0-5609 GCA_964561775.1 uncultured Desulfarculus sp.
GGCCGGGGGGGTGACTACCGCTGCCTGGGGCGCGGGCTGAGGAGAAGCCGTGGCTGCGGGGGGCATCTCCATCTCCACGGAGATATGGTTGTCATCACGGACGAAAATGAAAACGTCCTCCACGATTTCCTGGCTGTGGCTGCTAAGGAGCCACAGCTCCCACCAAAGATAAAGCGCGTCTTCATGCAGGCTGTCGAAGTGAGGCAGTTCCTCGTCGTGACAGACCACCTGCTCCAGGGAGCCCAGTTCGGCCAACTCCAGGAGCAGCTGCAAGGGGTCGGTGCCCGTGGCCAGCACCTCCGGCTTGAAGCGCATGGTGATGTGGTAGCGCGCCTGTCCCGGCAGCAGGGGCGCCGTGGGAGCGGCGGCCGGCGTTTTGGCTGCCGGCTCCTCGCCCAGATGCCGGCGCAGCATGGCCAGCACCTCGCTGGGCCGGGGCGGGGCCTCGCCGGCCAGACGGCCATTGACCAGCACCTTGAGGGCGTCCAGGGCCGTGAGCAACAGCCCCACCTCCTCGGCCTCCGGTTTCATGCGCCCCTTGCGCATCTCGTCCAGCAGGCCTTCCATGAGGTGGGTCAGATCCACCACGTCATCGAATCCCACTATGCCGGCGTTGCCCTTCATGGTGTGGGCGGCGCGGAAGACCGAGTTGATCTCGTCGGGATCCTCGCTGCCCTCCAGGTCCAGAAGACCCTTCTCCAGGGCGTCGATGATCTCCTGGGACTCCTCCGCGAAAATCTGCAGAAGCTTGTCGTCCATTTGGTATCGACTCACTAGAGGGTGCGCGTGAACTTTTTCACCACAGAAAGCAGGGTCTCCGGCTTGAAAGGCTTGACCAGCCAGCCAGCGGCCCCGGCCAGTTTGCCTTCCATCTTCTTGCTGTCCTCGCGTTCGGTGGTGAGCACAAGTATGGGCAGATACTTGAAGGAGGTCTTTTTGACCTCCTTGATGAAGGAGATGCCATCCATGAGCGGCATGTTGATATCACTGATGATCATGGCGGGGGATTGGGCGCGGGCGGCCAGTTGCTCCAGCACCTGCAAGCCCTCTTTGCCGTTGGTGGCCTGGGCCACCTCGAAACCGGCCGGCTTGAGGGTCATCTCCACCGACATGCGCAGGGTGGCCGAGTCATCCACTACCAATACCAGTTTGCTCATACCCGCTCCCAATTGGAAGAAGAGGGTCAGGGATTAGGCCAAGCAGGCGGCCAAGTGCCGGTCCAGGCCGGTCAGTTCCAGGGCTCTAAGCAGAGAGGGCTGGGCTCCTCCCAGGGACGTGGGGGCATGGCCGGCCCGGCTTTTCACGAAGGCCAACAGGGTTTGCAGTCCCGCTACGTCAACATCGCGCACTCCCCCCAGGTCCACCATCAGGGGTTCAGGACTTTGAAGGGCCTGGGCCAGGCCTTCCTTGAGCGTTTGCAGGTAATGGACCTGCATCTCGCCCACGATGGAAATGGTTTGTCCGGACACGGAGATGGTGAGCACGAGAGCTTTCCCTTCCTACCTGGCTGGGGAAATATTGAATATCTTGTCCAGCTTCACCACCTTGAACATGGTGTAGATGTCCTTGGACATGTTCTCGATGCGGATGCGGCCGCCCTGAGCGGCCACGTTCTTATAGAGTAGCAGAAGTTTGCCGATGCCTGCGCTGCCAATAAATGTCACGGCGTTGAAATCAAAGACAACCTCCTTGAGGTTGCCCAGGTCCAGCTCCAGGAAGCGCCGTTTTAGTTCCTCGGCGCCGCGTTCGTCTATGCTTCCTACCAGGTTGATACGAGCCTCTTCTCCCTGGGAAGTAACGGTTAAATCCATGCTTGTTCTCCTCACGCGCGGAGCAGGGGCGCGCAGCCATGAAAAAGGGAGTAGGTGGGTTGTTGGTTAAGGGCTTCCAGTCACAAGCCTTTTTATTACGTATAGCAAATCGCCCTGGGCTTGGCAACGTCAACCTCCGGAGGGCGCCCGCTTCGCAACCCCGCCGGGCCTGCGCGGATTTGGGCTGGGCGCGGCCCGGCGGAGCAGCCTGTCCAGCCTAGGGCGCGGGCTCCAGGGCGATATCCAATTCCAGGCTACGCTCCCCCCGGCGGAGAGAATAGCGATGCGCGGACCTGGGCGCGTTTTTAAGCGCCTGGTGAATGGCCTTGACCTCCCGGGTGGGCTGGCCGTCCACGGCCACCAGCAGGTCGCCGGCCTGGAAACCGCCAGTTTGCGCCGGGCTGTCCGGCAAGACCCGCTCCACCAAAAGGCCCTGGTCCTGGGGGCGCAAAACCAGCCCCAGGCGGGGAGTTGGCGGGGCCATGGCCGTGACCGGCAGATAATCGGCAGGCCAGGCCAGAGGCGGCGCGTCAGGGGGCGGGACCTGCCAGGTCGCGCTGGGCAGGGCCGTGGCCAGGAGCGCCCCGGGCAGCTGGCGGCGCAGGCGGGGGGCCAGGCCCTGGCCATGGCTGACGTGGCCGCCGCCGGCGAACAAGACCGCCCGCTGGCCGCTGTCAGGCCAGGGATGCAGGGCCAGGGCCAGACGCCAGGCCATGGTGTCGTCGCGGGCGGCCTGGGCGGCGAAGAAGCGCTCCAGGGCCTTGGGATCGCTCATGCCGTGCAGGCCGGCCACTTTGTCCAACTGGGCCCGGTAGCTGGGGTCATCCAGGTCCAGGGCGGGGGCCAACTGGGCGCGCTGGGCCTGGTCCAGGGATTCCAGACCCTGCCGGGCCACCTGGCGCACCACCTCCACCGGGGCGTTAAGGGCCGCCAGACGGTGCCCGCGCTGGCGAACGTGCTCCAGGATGGGGGCGTATATCTCCAGGGGAAAGCCCCAGCGGGTCTCCCACTGGGCCAGCCGCGCGAACTCCTCCAGGCTGACCTGGCCGCTGGAGAACAGGTCGCAGGCCGGCTGGGCCTGCCAGTCCAGCCACTCCACCCCCACCACCAGGTGTTCTCCCGGCCGCTCGAAGGCCTTGAGCATCTCCAGTTGGGCCAGGTGATGGGAGGCCTGGTCGTGCACCTCGCCCACCAGCAGCACCTGGACCGGCTCCAGACGTTGCCGCAGTTGGGCCGGTTCCAGGGGCGACGCTTCTCCCCGGGCCAACACCGCGCCCGGGGCCAAGGCGTCGGCCTGGGGCTGGGGCAACTGGGCGCAGCCGCCCCAGGCCAGGCAGGACAAGGCCAGACAGACCAGGCCCAGCGACCTAACCACGCTTGTCCCCGGGGTTGGCGGGCGGCTGGACCGGCTTCTGCTGGTCCTGGGTGGGCCAGGGCAGGTTGCCTTCCTGGAAGCGCAACTCCACGTTGTCCTTGATCCAGTGGGGGTCCCACCATTCGGTGGGATTGACGAACACCCCGCCCACCAGCAGGGAGAAGTGCAGGTGGTCGCCCAGGGCCAGGCCGGTGGCCCCCGAGCGTCCCAGGGTCTGGTCGGCGGCCACGGCCTGGCCCACCTGCACCGCGAAGTCGGTCATGTGCGCATAAAGGGTGGTGATGCCCTGGCCGTGGTCCACGATGACGCAGTTGCCGTAGATGCCCAGGTAATCGGCGAAGGTGACTTGCCCCGCGGCGGCGCACTTGATGGGGCTGGCGGCCAGGTCGGCCAGGTCCACGCCCAGGTGGGTGGACTTGCTCACGTCGCGGCCCTTGTAGAGATAGGTGCGCCGGTCGGCGAAGCCGGCCATGGGCTTGCCCTGGGGGCGCAGAAACACCCCGCGCCAGAGCTGCTGGGAGTTGGTCTGCATGCACACGGCCTGGATCTTGTCGTGATTCTGCTGGCGCAGGGCGTCGTTGACCCACAGGAACACGTCCAGGGCCTGGGCCTGGCTGGCGGTAGGGGCCTCGGCCCCGAAACGGGACATCATGGTGTTCAGGAACTCGTCGCCCACGTTGAGCTGGTCGTGCTTGAACTGCTTCCACTTGGGGCGCACCGAGAGCCCGGCCGTGGACTGGTTGCCCGCGGCGTCCTGGGCGAAAACCTTGATGGGCGCGTTCTGCTCCTCGTCCTCGGGATAGGCGAAATAGCAGAGCCTGGCCTCGCGGTCCTGGGGCCAGGGGCTGTGGCCATAGAAGTTGCGGCGCCCCACCTGCACTCCGTGCACGCTGGTGGTCTCGCTGGCGCGGTAGAGAGCCAGGCCCACCCCGCCCCGGTTGAGGTGGATTATGCGGCTGAGCACCGTCAGCTTGGGCGGCATGGTGGCCACGGTGACGGGCAGCTCCAGGCGGGTGAGGTTGCCATTGCCAAAGCTGCGCAGGGAGCGGTCGCGGGCCTGGATGATCAGGGTGGCCGGGCCTTGGGCCAAATTCAGCTCCAGCGCCTTTATCTCCAGGGAAATCTCATCGCCAACCTGCCCCTGGCGGTCCCAGAAGGAGCCGGAGGGATACGGCTTTTCCAGCAGGGTAAGCTCCTTGGCTCCCTGGATCAGGCTGACCTTGACGTAGGCCAGGCCGGTGTCCTTGTCCTGTAGGCTGAAGACCAAGGGCGTGGCCCGCCCCACGTAGGTGATGGAGCGGCTCAGGCGTATCTGCGGATCAGCGCCTTCCAGGTGGGGCCAAAGCGCCACCATCAGCCCCGCCAGCAGGACGGTGATCACGATGACAACAATCAGGGACACGCTGCGTACGCTGGGCATGGGCCGGTTCCTCCTCCTGATGGCGGCAAACAATGATGCAACTAGGGTGAGCCAGGGCAAGGCTTATGTCAAGGGCGGGCCGGGGGCAAATCGGGGCTGGCGCGGCTTGAAGGCCTGCCCGGGGGGTGCTAGATTTGCTCTCATGATAGGCAAACTCAACGGCAAAACCCCTCTGATTCCCGCCAGCGTCTTCGTGGCCGCGGACGCCGTGGTGCTGGGCGACGTGGAGTTGGGGGAGCAGGCCAGCGTCTGGTACGGCTGCGTGCTGCGCGGGGACATAAACTGGATCCGGGTGGGCGCGCGAACCAATTTGCAGGATGGGACCATAATCCACGTGGGGCATCGCGGCCAGGGAACCCTGGTGGGCTCCGACGTGGTGGTGGGGCACCGGGTGGTGCTGCACTCCTGCACGGTGGAGGACGCCGCCCTCATTGGCATGGGGGCCGTGGTCCTGGACCGGGCCAAGGTGGGTCGGGGCTCCATCGTGGCGGCGGGGTCGGTGGTGCCGCCGGGCATGGAGATACCCCCCGGGGTCATGGTCTCCGGGGTGCCCGCCAAGGTGCGGCGCGAACTGACCGAGCACGAACTGGCCCGCACCCTGGCCGTGGTGAACCGCTATGTGCGGGTGGCGGCCTGCCACCTGGACCCCGACCTGGTGGTGGATTTCTCCCTGGACCCCCTATGAGCCGGTCCCAGGAGTTGCTGGCTGGGCTGGCTCCCCAGGTGCTGGCCAACTGCCGCCGGGCCGACGCCCAGGTGGCTGGCCGCTTTTCCCTCTGCGGGCTCCTGCTGCGCCTGCGCAACCTCTATAAGTGGGAGCAGGGCCTTCCTCCCTGGCGGGAGGAGGAGTCGGCGGTGATGCTGGACTGGGTTCAGCAGCGCGAGGACCTGTGGCTGGAGGCCCAAGAGGAGGAGCTTCAGCCCCTCAGTCTGGAGGGAAAGGAATACGATCCCTTTGACGCGGAGGGCTTGAACGCCGTTCTGGAGCCCCAGGGCCTGGTCT
>CAZLSD010000227.1:0-5593 GCA_964561775.1 uncultured Desulfarculus sp.
GGGGGTTTGGGGGGCGCGGGCCCCAAGCCTGCCTGAGGCAGGCTTGGGTGCGGGAAACCCTTTTTGCGCTGCAAAAAGGGTTTCCCCCCAACTCGTCTTATCCTCTTACCTCCGTCACCGCGATGCCGTGGCGCAGCAGCAGGGTGGTGAGCAGGCCTTGGCGGGGGCCGCCTTTGGGGTTGACGCCCTGGGGGTCATGGGCGCAGGAGGGGGAGCGGTCCTTGAGAAAGGCTTGGGTGACGTTGGCGGTGAGGGCGTGATCGAGGACGGCCCGGGCTCCGGCCAGGAAGGCCTGGGTGACGTCGCGGTCCTGGGAGTCGATGAGGCGGGCGCGGCCTTCCAGCACGTCAAGGCCCTCAGAGCCGGGGCGGGCGTCGATAAGGCGGGCGGGTGGACGGGGCACGGGCAGGCCGCCCATGACCTCGGGGCACAGGGCCAGCGCCTGGGCGGGGTCCAGGTCCTGGATGCAGGGCGGCTTGGCCAGGACCCGGCCGTCGTAGCGGGTGCAAAGCCCCCACAGACAGGCCGAGACCAGGATCACTAAATCAGTTCCAGGGGCGGCTGTCCGGCGGCGCGGGGGGCTATCTCCCCCACCAGGAAGGCGGGCTGGCCCATGCCGTCCAGGCGGTCCACGATCTCGTCGGCCTGGGCGGCGGGCACCACCAGGCACATGCCCAGGCCGGAGTTGAAGGTGCGGTACATCTCGGTCTGGGTGAGGCCGGAGGCCTTCTGCAGGAAGGGGAAGATGGGAGGCATGGGCCAGGAGCCTTGGCGGACCATGGCCCGGCAGGTGGCGGGCAGCACCCGGGGCAGGTTCTCCAGGATGCCGCCTCCGGTGATATGGGCGGCGGCGTAGAGGGTGAAGCCGCGCTGGATGTTGCGCAGGGCCTCGACGTAGATGCGGGTGGGGGTGATGAGTTCTTCGCCCACCAGGTGGGGCAAGTCGTCCACCTGGGAGTCCACCTTCAGCCCCATCTGCTCGAAGACGATGCGGCGCACCAGGGAGTATCCGTTGCTGTGCAGGCCGGAGCTGGCCAGGCCCACGATGGCCGCGCCCACGGGCATGCCCGAGCCGTCGATGATCTGGTCCTTGTCCACCACGCCCACGGTGAAGCCGGCCAGGTCATATTCACCGGGGGGGTAGAAGCCGGGCATCTCGGCGGTCTCGCCGCCGATGAGCGCGCACTGGGCCTGGCGGCAGCCTTCGGCTATGCCCTTGACCACCTGCTGGGCCACTTCCAGCTCCAGCTTGCCCATGGAGAGGTAGTCCAGCATGAAGAGCGGCTTGGCCCCGCAGACGATGATGTCGTTGACGCACATGGCCACCAAGTCGATGCCCACGGTGTCGTGCTTGTCCATCATGAAGGCCAGGCGCAGCTTGGTGCCCACGCCGTCGGTGGAGGAGACCAGCACGGGATTCTTGTAGCGCTCGCTGTGCAGGGAGAACAGGCCCGAGAAACCGCCGATGTCGGTGAGCACGGCCGAGTTGTGAGTGGCACGCACCAGGGGGCCGATGCGGCGCACGAACTCGTTGCCTTTTTCGATATCCACCCCCGCCTGGCGATACTGGTCGCTGACATTCATGGTCCTGGGCTCCTGCATGGATTCTTGACTGGAGGCCCTAATCTAACAGAAAGGGGCCGGGTAGGAAAGTGATTGCGGCCTTGACATGGGGCCAGCTTGGGGCGAGAAGACAGGCATGAATCTGGAGGAGCGAGCTTGCTGCCCTATGTGACGCCATTCCCCCTGCCCGAGTTGGCCCAGTCCCTGACCGGATTGAGCGGGGTTGGTCCGGCCACCGCGGCGGCCCTGGCGGCGCGCGGCGTGCGCACCTGGGGCGACGCGCTGTTTCTCTTCCCCCTGCGCTATGAGGACCGCCGCCAGGTCACGCCCATGCGCCAGCTAGTCCCGGGGCAGCGGGCGGTGGTGGCGGGCAAGGTGCTGGCCAACGGCCCCTGGGGGCGGGGAGGCCGGGCCTGGCGCCTGGTGCTGGCCGACCAGACCGCCCGGGTCACCTGCCTGTGGTTTCATTTCAAGAAGGCCCAGATGGAGGCCTACGCCAAGGGCCGGGAGCTTATCCTGGTGGGGGCGGCCGAGGAGAACAAGCTTGGCGGCATCCTGATGACCCATCCCCAAATATTCGACCCGGCCGAGGCCGAGGGGAACCCTGCCTTGGGGCGGGTGACGCCCATCTATCCCGACGTGGAGGGCGTGCCGGGCGGGCGCATGCTGCGCTTCATGTCCCAGCTGGTGGAGGCGGTGGCCCCGCGCATAGATGACCCCCTTTTTGGTCTGCTGCCAGCGGAGCTGTATCCCCTGAGCGCGGGGCAGGCCCTGCTGGCGGCCCATCTGCCGGGGCGGGAGGCCAGGCTTGAGGAACTGGAGCAACAGACGCCAGCCTGGCTGAGCAGCCTGGCGGTCAACGAGCTGTGTTACTTCGAGCTGGGCCTGGCCCTGAAGCGCCTCCGGCGCGAGGCCGAACGCGCGCGGGCCTTGGCCGTCAGCGGCGAGTTGGCCCGGCGTCTGGTCAGGAGCCTGCCCTTCAAGTTGACCGAGGGGCAGAAGCAGGCCATGCGCCAGATCAAGGACGACCTGGCCCGGCCCCGGCCCATGGGGCGGCTGCTCTGCGGGGACGTGGCCACGGGCAAGACCGTGGTGGCGGCGGCGGCCATCTGCCTGGCGGCCGAGGCCGGGGTGCAGAGCGCCCTCATGGCCCCCACCGAGGTGCTGGCCCGCCAGCACCATGATTCCCTGCGCGGCTACCTGGAGCCCCTGGGGCTAAGGCTGGCCCTGGTCACGGGCTCTCAGCAGGGGCCGGAGCGCCAGGCCGCGCGCCAGGCCGTGGCTGAAGGCGCCCAGGTGGTGGTGGGCACCCACGCCCTGCTTGCCGGGGGCACGGACTTCGCCGACCTGGGGCTGGTGATCATCGACGAGCAGCACCGTTTCGGGGTTAACCAGCGCCTGGGCCTGGCCGGCAAGGGCGACTCTCCCCACCTGCTGGTGCTCTCGGCCACGCCCATACCCCGCACCCTGGCCTTGGCCCTGGCTGGGCACCTGGACTTGAGCGACCTGCCTGAACGGCCCCACGGCCAGCCCCGGGTCAAGACTCGGGTGCTGGGTTTCGCGCAGCGCCGCCAGGCCCTGGAGGAGATGGACCAGGCCCTGGCGCGGGGCGAGCAGGTTTATGTCATCTGCCCCCTGGTGGAGGAGTCGGAGGCGGTCGAGGCCCAGGACGTGGCGCGCACCCACGCCCGCCTGTCGGCCTACTTCCCCCAGATCAAGGTGGGGCTGTTGCACGGGCGCATGGGCGGTCCGGAGCAGCAGGCCGCCCTGGCGGAGTTCAAGAGCGGACGCGCGCCGCTGTTGGTGGCCACCACCGTGGTGGAGGTGGGGGTGGACGTGCCCGCCGCCACTCTGATGGTGGTGCTGGGGGCGGAGCGTTTCGGCCTTAGCCAGCTCCACCAGCTGCGGGGCAGGGTGGGGCGGGGCGAGAAACCGGGCGTGTGCCTGCTGGTGGCCGGACCCCAGCCCGGCGAGCTGGGCGAAGCGCGGCTAAAGGCTCTGGCCAGCACCAACGACGGCCGGCTGATCGCCGAGGCCGACCTGAACCTGCGCGGGCCGGGCCAGGCCCTGGGCGAAAGGCAGTCCGGCCTGCCGCCCTTCCTGGTGGCCAACTGGCAGCGTGACGCCCACCTGGCTCCGCTCCTGCGCCAGATCATCGCCGGCTGGCTGGCCAGCGATCCCGGGCTGGCCTCGGAGAGGCTTAAACCGGTCAAGGATGAGACCCTGCGCCGCTGGGGCCGCCGCCTGGCCCTGGTGCGGGCTGGCTAACCGTGCACGATTGTGGATAAAATTAATTAAACTGGCGGTAAGCTGGCAAAACCTGCTCAAATAATGGATAAAGAAATGAACGCCCTCTGCGCCGGGCGCCAGCACCAATAAGGCCATCATCATGCCGCGCATGGACAATTCGCCCACCTACGAAGAGCTGCTGATGGAGAACCGCCGCTTGCGCCAGGAGGTTTCTCTGCGCAAGCTGGACCCCAAGGGCGAGGCCCTGCGCGTACTGGACTTGGAGACCCGGCGCGACTGCCTGGTCAAGAACCTGCTGGAGGCCGCCTCCTCGCCCAAGGTCAGCATCGAGGTCATCATGGAGTTCATGGTGGAGTCGGTGCGCATCATCCACAACCAGTCCACCCACGTCATTCTGTATGAGGTCAGGCCGCTGACCCGGCGCACCCTTTCCTGGATCAAGGAAAACGAGAAGCTGGCAAGCATGGAGGGCATCTCGGCCAGCGAGGCGCTCTTCATCCGCCACGACACGGCCATGGAGGACGAGGAGCGCTCCCTGGACGACCTGCCCCGCTCCCAGCGCTATCTTTCCATGAAGCACGGCACGGTGGTGGCCGACGCCTTTTTCCGGCGCGAGCCGGTGGTCTCCCTGCCTCCCGAGGGCGAGGACGAGGGCGTGGAGCACGTGCACTACGGCCACTATGACAAGTCGCGCTGGCGCACGGCTGACCAGCGCGCCGCCTTTCCCATCATCAACCCCCTCTCGCGTCAAGTGGAGTATGTGCTGGCCATAGACAAGTTCGGCCGGCACCTCAACTACTATGACATCCGCTACGTGCGCGACTTCGTGACCCTGGCCGCTTTTGCCCTGGCCATCAAGCAGATCATGGCCGAGGACCGCCGCCTGCTGGACAACGTGCGCAAGGGCCTGCATGATTTGGCCAGCGCCAGCCAGGCCATCGAGCAGTTGGGCGGGGTGATGGGCGACTTGGCCGAGATGCACCGGCCCGACCCCGAGCGCCTGCGCGGCTATCGCGAGCGCCTGTCCTGGCAGTTGGCCCGCTTCCAGCGCCTGATCAAGAACCTGCGCTCCGGCGCCATCGAATACGACCTCCAGCCCATCAGCCTGGATCGGGCCATCGGCTCCTTCGTGGGCAACCTGCGCCAGGCCGGGCTCTATGTGGAGCGCCTGGACTTCGCCCTGGACCTGGACGACGGGGGCAACCAGGTGCTCATCGACTCCTTCGCCTTGCAGTCCGCCCTGGAGAACATGGTCAAGAACACCTACGAGACCGGCTGCCGGACCAAGGTGCGCATCACCACCCGCCCCGTGGAGAGCGGGGTCAAGCTCAGCTACTACGACGACTGCGGAGGCATGGACGACGCCCTCTACCAAGGCATCCTGGAGCGCAGCCGGGCCAAGACCTCCAAGGCCCACGGATCCGGCCTGGGGGTGCAGAGCATCCTAAGCTCCCTGCGCGACATGAACTGCATCGTGGGCGCGGTGAACCTGCCCGGCCAGGGCTTCGGCTACGAGGTCATCGTTCCCCTGGCCGGTACCGAGGGCGGCTACACCAAGCAGGTCAAGATGGGGGGAGGGGTGGCGGCGGGCGCTTAGAGCAGCTCGCTCACGGTCATCCTGACCCGGTTGGCCACGGCGTAGAGCACGGTGTGGCTGATGGTGACCAGCCGGGCCCGCCACCAGCGCCCGGCGGCCTGTATCTGCTCGGCGCGGGCCTGGGCGTCTTCCGCCTGTTCCAGGGCCAGCCGCAAGCGCGCCAGGAATTCATCACGGCTCTTG
>CAZLSD010000228.1:0-5570 GCA_964561775.1 uncultured Desulfarculus sp.
ACCCCACCCATCCCAACCTCTTCGGACGCATCGAGCGCCAGGCCCACTTCGGGGCCCTGCTCACCGACTTCATGCTGCTGCGCCCCGGGGCCCTGCACAAGGCCAACGGCGGCTACCTGGTCATCCCGGCCATCGAACTGCTGCGCATGTGGCTGCCCTGGGAGGGCTTGAAGCGCGCGCTCAAGGAGCGCAAGGTGGTGATGGAGGACGCCATAGAGCAGTTGGGCTACATCGTCACCCGCACCCTGCGCCCGGAGCCGGTGCCCCTGGACCTCAAGGTGATCCTGGTGGGCGAGACCAACCTCTACCACCTGCTCTACCAGTACGACCCCCAGTTCCCCAAGCTGTTCAAGATACGCGCCCAGATGTCCGACCGCATGGAGTGGAACCCGGCCGAGATAAAGGACTTCATCGCCCACCTGTGCACCGTGGCCCAGGAGCGGGAGATGCTGCCCCTGCACCGCAGCGGCACGGCCCGGCTCATCGAACTGGCCGCCGAGCTGGCCGACGACCGCGAGCGGCTGACCTTGCGCCTGGCCGTGGTGGAGGACGTGCTCAAGGAGGGCGACTTCTTCGCCCGCCAGGCCGGCCGCAAGGTCATCATGGCCCAGGACATCGAGACGGCGGTGAGCAAGCGCCGCTTCCGCGCCTCGCTCATGGAGGAGCGCCTGCGCGAGGCGGTGACCCGGGGCTTCATCAACGTCCAGACCAGCGGAGCGGTGGTGGGGCAGGTGAACGGCCTGGCCGTGCTGGATTCGGGCGACTACGCCTTTGGCCAGCCCAGCCGCATCACCGCCAGCCTGGGCCTGGGCAAGGAGGGGGTGCTGGCCATCGACCGCGAGGCCGATCTCTCCGGCCCCTTCCACACCAAGGGCGTGCTCATCCTCTCCGGCTTCTTGCGCGACCGCTTCGGGACCAGCGGCCCCCTGGCCCTGACCGCCAGCCTGGTCTTCGAGCAGAGCTACGGCATGGTGGACGGCGACTCGGCCAGCCTGGCCGAGCTTCTGGTCCTGCTCTCCCGCCTGGCCGGCGCGCCCCTGCGCCAGGACCTGGCCGTCACCGGATCGCTCAGCCAGCAGGGGCAGGTGCAGGCCATCGGCGGGGTCAACGCCAAGATAGAGGGCTTCTACCGCCTGTGCGAGGAGCGCGGCCTCACCGGCAGCCAGGGGGTGGTGATTCCGGCGGCCAACGTCAAGAACCTGATGCTGCACCACGACGTGGTGGCCGCGGTCAAGCGCAAGCAGTTCGCCATCTATCCGGTGAGCACGGCGGACCAGGCCCTGGAGCTGTTCACCGGGTTAAAAGCCGGTGAACGGGGGGCCAAGGGCGATTACCCCAAGGGCAGCGTCAACTTCCTGGTGGAGCAGGAACTGGAGCGTCTGCGCCAGGCCGCCCAGGCGGCCGAGCAGGCCGGCGAAAAAAAGGCCTAGGAGCCGGCCGAGGTCTGGGGCGGCCGGCTGAGCCCGAACTTCTCCATCTTGCCGTAGAGGGTGGAGCGGGCGATGCCCAGCATCTGGGCGGCCTTGTATTTGTTCCAGCCCACCTGCTCCAGGGTGCGCACGATTATCTGGCGCTCCTGATCCAGCAGGCGTCCCGGCTCCACCTGGAAGGCTTCCCCGCCCGGAGCGGACTGGGACGCGCCATTGGCCGGGCCGGCCTCGCCTTCCGGCCCCAGGCGGGAAGGCAGGTGGGCCAGGTCCACCCGCTCGCCGTGGCACATCAGCACCGCGTGCTCCACCACGTTGCGCAGCTCGCGCACATTGCCGGGCCAGCGGTGGGACATGAAGCGGGCCAGCACCGCGCGCGCGAAGCCATAGGTGGGCTTGCCCAGCTTTTCGGTTTGGCGCTTCAAGAAATGGTTGGCCAAGAAGGGGATGTCCTCCGGGCGCTGGCGCAGGGGCGGCACCTCCAGGCGCACCACGTTGAGGCGGTAGTAGAGGTCCTCGCGGAACAGCCCCTCGTCCACCATCCTGCGCAGGGGCTTGTTGGTGGCGGCCAGAATGCGCACGTCGGCGGTCAGGGTCTTTTCCCCGCCCACCCGCTCGAACTGGCGGTCCTGGATGACCCGGAGCAAGGATAGCTGGGTGAGCGGGCTTATCTCGGCCACCTCGTCCAGGAAGATGGTGCCGCCGTGGGCCAGCTCGAAGCGCCCCACCTTGCGGCGGATGGCCCCGGTGAAGGCCCCCTTCTCGTGACCGTACAGCTCGGAACTGAGCAGGGTCTCGGGGTAGGCCGAGCAGTTGACCACCACGAAGGGGCCCTGGCGGCGCTTGCTGAAGCGGTGGATGGTCTCGGCCAAAAGCCCCTTGCCCGTGCCGCTCTCGCCTTCCAGCAGCACGGTGGCGTCGGTGGCCACCACGTTCTCCAGGATGTCGGCCATGGCCAGCACCTGGGGCGAGCCGCCCATCACGTCGGCCAGATAACGGCGCATCTCCAGGCTGCGCTGGGCCTGCTGGCGGCCGAAGCGCTCGCTGATAAGATCCTCGTAGAGGTTGCGTATGCGCAGCATCACCCGGGTGCGGCTGAGCATGGTCTCCACGTCCACCGGCTTGGTCAGAAAATCCTCGGCCCCCAGCTCCAGGGCCTTCAAGGTGCTGGCCTTGTCGTTAAGGGCCGAGAGCACCACCACCGGCACATAGCGCAGCTTGCCGTCGCCCTTGATCTGCTCCAGCACCTCCCAGCCGCTCACCCCCGGCATGACCAAGTCCAGGAGCACCAGATCGAACTCCGCGCCGCTGTTGATTATCTCCAAGGCCCGGTGTCCGTTGTGGCACACCGAGACCTCGTAGCCCTCCAGCTCCATGAGGGATTGGAAGAAGTGGGCCGAGTCCGGGTCGTCGTCCACCACCAGGATCTGGGCCCCGGGGCGGATGCCTGGCAGGGCCGGGTCGCTCATTTTCCCGCCGCTCCCTGAGGGGCCAGGGGGCAGCTCAGGCAGGCCTGGCCCAGCTTCTCCAGGGCCAGGTCCTGGGTCAGCTCGGGCCGGGGCGAATCCCCGCCCCGGAAGGCCTGGTTCTGCAACATGAGGTGGGGGCAGGTGCCGGCGCTGACATGCAGGCAGGAGGTCCAGATGGGCTGGCTGTCCACGGCGTTCCTCCAGGGGGCAGGGGAAAACTCGATTGTGCAAGTGGAGCTAATGTATCATTCCCGGACAGTATAGACAATAGCCTGGCCAAGCCCGCCCTCGACCAGGCGGGGCGGGGCGCCGCCCAGTTTTTTCCTGGAAGCCGGGGCGATTTTCCGGTACTTGTGCCAAGCATGATCATCGCCGACCTGCACATCCACTCCCGCTTCTCCCGGGCCACCGCCCGCAACCTGGACCCCGAGCGCCTTTTGCTGGCGGCCCAACTCAAGGGCCTGGACCTGCTGGGCACGGGCGACTTCACCCATCCGGCCTGGCTGGCCGAGCTAAAGGAAAAGCTGGAGGAGACCGGCGACGGGGCTTATGCCCTGCGGCCTGAGTTGCAGCACACGCTGCAAGATCAGGTGCCCGGACCCTGCCGCCGCCCGGTGCGCTTTCTGCTCTCCGGCGAGATATCCTGCATCTACAAGCGCGCCGGAGCCACGCGCAAGATCCACGCGCTCATCCTCATGCCCGATTTCGCCGCCGTGGAGCGCTTGAACGCCCGCCTGGCCCGCCTGGGCAATATCGTCAGCGACGGCCGCCCCATCCTGGGCCTGGACGCCCGCGACCTGCTGGCCATCTGCCTGGAGGCCAGCCCGGAGTGCATCTTCATCCCCGCCCACATCTGGACGCCCTGGTTCAGCCTCTTCGGCAGCAAGAGCGGCTTCGACCGGATCGAGGATTGCTTCGGCGAGCTGACCAGCCACATACAGGCCCTGGAGACCGGGCTTTCCAGCGACCCGGCCATGAACTGGCGGCTCTCGGCCCTGGACCGCTTCACCTTGGTCAGCAACTCCGATGCCCACAGCCCGGCCAACCTGGCCCGCGAGGCCAACCTGCTGGAGTGCGAACCCAGCTATCCCGCCCTGGCCCAGGCCTTGGCCGACCGCGCGGGATCGGCCTTCGCCGGCACCCTGGAGTTTTTTCCCGACGAGGGCAAATACCACCTGGACGGCCACCGCAAGTGCGGCCAGCGTTTGATGCCCCAGGAGACCCGCTCCCTGGGCGGGCGCTGCCCGGTCTGCGGCGGGGCCATCACCGTGGGGGTGCTGAGCCGGGTGGAGGAACTGGCCGACCGGCCGGAGGGCTTCCGCCCGGCCCTGGCCCGCCCCTTCGAGTCTTTGGCGCCTCTGCCCGAGGCGCTGGGCGAGGTGTTGGGACAAGGACCGGCCACCAAGGGCGTGTTACAGGCCCTGGCCCTGTTGCGGGAGCGCCTGGGGCCGGAGCTGTATATCCTGCGCCAGGCCCCGGCCGAAGACCTGGCTCAGGCCGGCGGCCCCCTCTTGGCCGAGGCCATGAACCGCCTGCGCCAGGGGCGGGTGCGCCTGGAAGGCGGCTATGACGGCGAGTTCGGAGTGGTGCGCCTGTTCAGCCCGGCCGAGCGCCGGGAACTGACCGGCCAGGGCGCGTTGTGGAACCTGACCACGCCGCGCAGGTCCAAGGCCAGGGCCGCCAAGTCATCCGCCGCCGCGGCGGCCGCGGCGGCCACTCCCCTGCTGGTTCCCCTGGACCCGGCCCGCGAGGGGCTGAACCCTGAGCAGTTGGCCGCGGTGGAATACCGGCAGGGGCATCTGCTGGTCCGCGCCGGACCGGGCACGGGCAAGACCAGGCTGCTCACCCAGCGGGCGGCCGCCCTGGTGGAGCAGGGCCTGGAGCCGGGCCGGGCGCTCATGCTCACCTTCACCCGCAAGGCCGCCCAGGAACTGGCCAGCCGCCTGGGCGCGGCCCTGCCCCGGGCCTCCGGGGTGCGGGTGGGCACCTTCCACGCCCTGGGGCGGGATATCCTGAGCCAGGCCCTGGGCCAGCCGCCCCGCTTGGCCGACGAGCAGGCCCGCCTGGAGCTGCTAGCTCCCTTGGCCCGGCAGGCTGGCCTGCGTCCGGCTGACCTGGCCCTATTGCTCACCCGGGCCAAGCAGGACCTGGAGCCGCCCCGCGATCCCCAATTGGCCGCCTGGCTGGAGGCCTATCAGGCCAGGCTGGAGGGGGCCGGCCTCTTGGACCTGGACGACCTGGTGCGTCAAGCCGCGCTCTTGCTCTTGGGCGATCAGGAGG
Organism: uncultured Desulfarculus sp.; assembly: GCA_964561775.1. Classification (GTDB taxonomy): domain Bacteria; phylum Desulfobacterota; class Desulfarculia; order Desulfarculales; family Desulfarculaceae; genus JACRDC01. The sequence continues at coordinate 5,177 of CAZLSD010000228.1, forward strand.
CGGCCAGGGCCTGGCGGGGGCGGTTTGCCCATATCCTGGTGGACGAATACCAGGACGTGAACCCGGCCCAGGTGGAGCTGCTCAAGGCCCTGGCCGGAGCGGACTGCCAGGTGGCGGCCATCGGCGACCCGGACCAGGCCATCTATGGCTTCCGGGGGGCGCAGCGATCCCTGTTCCGCCGCTTCGCCCTGGATTTCCCCGGGGCGCGTCTTTTTCATCTCACCCGCAACTACCGCAGCGGCCAGGCCATCCTGGACCTGGCCCAGGGGCTCATGGCCCATGAGCGCGATCCCCAACGCCAGCCCCTGGCCGCCCAGGGGGCCAAGGGCTTCCTGCCCCTGGCCGCCAGCCTGGCCAGCCCCCAGGAAGAGGCCCGCTGGGTGGCGGCCAAGGT
>CAZLSD010000229.1:0-5565 GCA_964561775.1 uncultured Desulfarculus sp.
CCCTCCCATATCTTGAGCTTGATCTAGCAAACCATCCTCTATATAGTGGCGGCATGCCCAATGGAGATAACAAACGTCCCTGGCGTCTGCGCACGCCCACGCCGCGCGCGGCCCAGGCCCTTAGCCGGGCCTTGGGTTTGCCGGGTTGGGTGGCCCAGGTGCTTTGCCACCGGGGTTACAGCGATCCGGCCGAGGCCAAGGTTTTCCTGGAGCCGACGCTGGCGGGACTGCCCGCGCCGGTGGGCTTGGCCGGGCTGCCGGAGGCCCTGGAGGTTATGGCCCCGGCGGTGAGCCAGGGCCAGGTCATCGGGGTGGCCGGAGACTATGACGCCGACGGGGTGACGGCCACGGCCCTGGTGGTGGATTTTCTGCGCCAGTGCGGGGCCCAGGTGGTGTGGGATCTGCCCCACCGCCTGCACGACGGCTATGGTTTTTCTCCGGCGCGGGCCAGACGCCTGGCCCAGGCCGGGGCGCGGGTGGTGATCACGGTGGACTGCGGCATCAGCGACCACGAAGGGGTCAGCGAGGCGCGGGAGCTGGGCCTGGCGGTGGTGGTGAGCGACCACCACCAGATACCGCCGGGGCCTTTGGTGCCGGCCCAGGCCGTGGTCAATCCTCAACAGGAGTGCTGCGCCCGTTCGCGCCATCTCTCCGGGGTGGGGGTGGCCTTTTACCTGGCCGCCGGACTGCGGGCGGGCCTGCGCCAGGCTGGTCTGTTCGACAGCCGCGAGATGCCCAACCTGCGCCACAGCCTGGACCTGGTGGCCCTGGGCACCTGCGCCGACGTGGTGCCCCTCTTGGAGGAGAACCGCATCCTGGTCTCAGAGGGGCTCAAGGTAATCAACGAGGGCCGCCGCCCGGGACTGGCGGTGCTCAAACAGACCGCGGGCTTGAAGGGCGAACTGGACGCCCGCGACCTGGGTTTCATGCTGGCCCCCCGCTTGAACGCCGCTGGCCGCCTGGAGCACCCGGCCCTGGCCCTGGAGCTGCTCTTGGCCGAAACCCCGGAACAGGCTCTGCCCCGCGCCCAGGAACTGGAGGGTCTGAATCGGGCCCGGCGCGAACTGGAGGGGCGCATCCTGGAGCAGGCCCTGGAGATGGTGGAGAGCGACCCCGCCATGCAGCGGGCCGCCTGCCTGGTGCTGGCCCGCGCCGGCTGGCACCGGGGGGTGCTGGGCATCGTGGCCAGCCGCCTGCTGGAGGCCTGCGGCAAGCCGGTGCTGCTCCTGGCCATCGAGGACGGCCAGGCCGTGGGCTCTGGCCGCAGCCTGCCCGGCTTCCATATGCAGCAGGCCCTGTGCTCGCTTTCCCACCTGCTCAGCCATTTCGGCGGCCACGCCCTGGCCGCCGGCTGCACCCTGCCCGCCGCCGGCCTGCCCCGCCTGGCCCAGGGGCTGCACCAGGCCGCGGCCCTGGCCCTGCCCGAGGGCGCGGCGGCCCTACCCTGGGAACTGGACGCCCAGGTGGAACTGGCCCAGTTGGGCAACGGCTCCCTGGCCGCCCTGGAGCGCCTGGCTCCCTTTGGTCCGGGCAATTCCGAGCCCCTGCTGCTGGCCCAGGATTTGACCGTGCAGGCGGCCTGGGTGGTGGGCCAAGATCACCTCAAGATGGAGCTGGGCCAGGGCAAGGCCAAGGCCAGCGCCATCGCCTTCCGCCAGGCCGAGCGCCTGCCCAAGCTGGGCCAGCGCCTGGACCTGGTCTTCACCCCCCGCCTCTCCAACTTTGGCGGCCGCCACCTGGAACTGGTGGTGGAGGACATGCGTCCGGCCGGCCTGGCCTAGGGGTGGCGGGCGGTCCCAGGGGCGGGTGCGCCGCGCCATCGCGCCAGGGCTGGATATGGCATACATCACCCCCGCTTGGCGATGGTCCGCGCCGCGATCCGGCCCTGGCCCGCGCCGCGGCCGGGAGGATTGGCCATTTATGCCGGTTGTGCATAATTTAGCACAAGCTAAACCGCGAAAAGACTAGTCTTTACCTAAATATCCCAGTTAGTCCATATATATAGTAAAATTTAGCTCTTGACCGTTGGCCGCTTCCACCCCTAAAATATTGCCACTCCTGATGCCCTGCGAGCTGACTCACCCACCTCGTGACCAAGCGGGCAATTCATCCGGCAACACTTTTGGGATGAAGCGTCATGAACGACCTGTATGATTTTTTGGCCGGGCCAGGGGCGTGGATAGCCTTCGTCGTGTTTTTCGGCGGGCTGATCACGCGGGCCGTCCTGCTCTATGCGCGCGGCCGCCAGCGCGACAAGGTCATAGCCAACCATTTCAGCTGGCCTTGGGCGCTAAAATCCATCGTGGCCTGGCTCATACCCCTGGGCAGCGTCTCTTTTCGCGCCCAGCCTGTCTTCGGGCTGGTGTTCTTCGTCTTCCACGTCTGCCTGCTGGTGGCGCCCCTCTTTCTGCTGGCCCACAACATGCTGATCGAGGACGCATTGGGCTGGAGCCTGCCCAGCATCGGCGACCAGTTGGCCGACTACATGACCATCGCGGTCATTCTCTGCGCGACGTTTTTGCTGACGCGCCGGCTGGTCAGGCCCGAGGTGCGGGCCATCAGCGAGGCCTGGGACTATCTCCTGCTGGCCTTGGTGGCCGCGCCCTTTGTCACCGGCTATATGGCCGTGCACGGCTGGGGCGACAGCGACCTCATCGGCCTGCTGCACGTGCTCTCCGGCGAACTCATGCTCATCCTCATCCCCTTCACCAAGTTGGCGCACCTCATCCTGTTCTTCTTCACCAGGGCCTTCCTGGGCTCCGAGATGGGCGCGCGACGCCAGATCGAGGGGCGTCTAGGCGCGCGGGTCTGGTAGTTCCGCGACCGTCTCCGGAAGCTGTTTCCCAGGAAGGGGAGAAATTATGTCCAGTCCCGAGCTAGAAAACGCCGAGAACGCCCCGGAGACCCAGGCTCCCCAGGCCGCCAAGAAGGCCGAGGCGCCGCCCGAGCCGCCCAAACCCATAGACACGGACAAGATCAGGGCCATCCTGGCCGTCAACGACAGCGCCCGCATGCGCACCTGGCTTTCCATCTGCGCCCGTTGCGGTCTGTGCGCCGACAGCTGCTTCTTTTATCAGGCCCACGATAAGGACCCCGCCTATAGCCCGGCCTACAAGATTAAGCAGACCGTGGCCGAACTGTACAAGCGCAAGGGCAACGTGGACCGCAAGTGGCTGGAGGAGTGCAAGGAGGTGGTATGGGGCAAGTGCACCACCTGCCGGCGCTGCTCCATGTTCTGCCCCTTTGGCATAGACATGGCCGTGATGTTCGCCGTGGCCCGGGCGGTCTGCAACTCCCAAGGCATCTTGCCCACCGGCCTGGCCCGCACCAAGCAGAACATCATCGAGACCGGCAACCAGATGGCCATGGCCAACGAGGACTGGGTGGAGACCTGCGAGTGGATGGCCGAGGAATGGGGCGAGGAATACGCCAACCTGGTGACGCCCGTGGACAAGAAGGGGGCCAAGTACATGTACACGGTCAACCCCCGGGAGCCCATGTACTATCCCCAGGACATCGGCATGATGGCCGCCATCCTGCACGTGGCCGAGGAGGACTGGACCATCCCCAGCTATGGCTGGGACTGCACCAACCTGGCCATGTTCACCGGCGACAAGGCCGCCGCGGCCATTCCGGTGCGCAACATGTACCAGGCCGCCCAGGAACTGGGCGTCCAGTACATCCTGATGACCGAGTGCGGCCACGCCTACCGCTCCGGGGCCTTCGAGGGGCCTTACTTCCTGGACATTCCCGGCGGCAAGCCCCCGGTGCCGGTCAAGCACGCGGTGCAGCTCTTCCATGAATATCTGAAGAGCGGGCGCATAAAGATTGACCCGGCGAAAAGGCTCAAGGAGCCGGTGACGGTGCAGGACCCCTGCAACGTCTCGCGCAACGGCGGCCTGTGGGAGATATTGCGCGAGCTGGTTCTCATGCTCTGCGATGACTTCCGCGACATGACCCCCAACCGCGAATACAACCACTGTTGCGGCGGCGGCGGCGGCTACATCCCCATGGGGCCGGAGTACAAGAGACGCCGCATGGCCTCGGGCCGGGTCAAGGCCGAGCAGATCAAGGCCACCGGGGCCAAGGTGGTCATCTCGCCCTGCCACAACTGTTTTGACCAACTCAACGACCTGAACAAGGAATATAAGCTGGGGGTCAAGGTCATCTCCTTCAAGGAGCTCATAATCGAGTCCATGATCGTGCCCGACAAGTTCAAGGTGGTGGAACAGGACGAGGAGGAGGAGGGCGGCGAGGAGTAGGCCAGCCGCGCCACGCACAGCAAGCAGCGCGCCGCCGGTCCCGCCAGGGGCCGGCGGCGTTGTTTTGGCGGGATGGCGGCGGGTTACGCTACGCTAACACGCTACGGCAAGATTTCCCCCCGGCCCCCTCGCGTTTTTTGGAGAGGGGGTCTGGGGGGCGCGGGCCCCAAGCCTGCCTTTGGCAGGCTTGGGTGCGGATAACCCTTTTTGCGCCGCAAAAAGGGTTTCCCCCCAAGCTTTCTTCCTAAAACAGACGCTTCTGCGCGCCGCGGGAGGGTTGCAGGCCCAGGTGGCCGTAGGCGCGGCTGGTGGCCACGCGGCCGGCGGGGGTGCGTTTCAAGAAGCCCTGCTGGATGAGGTAGGGCTCGTAGACTTCTTCTATGGTGTGGGCTTCCTCGCCCACGGCGGCGGCCAGGGTGCTTAGCCCCACGGGGCCTCCGTCGAACTTGGCGATGATGGTGGTCAGGAGTTCGCGGTCCAGGCGGTCCAGGCCGTCGGGGTCCACGCCCAGGCGGGTGAGGGCGTAGTCTGCCAGGCGCTGGTCCACGTGGTTGCCGGTCTCCATCTGGGCGAAGTCGCGCACCCGCTTTAGGAGCCGGTTGGCCACGCGGGGGGTGAAGCGGGAGCGTTTGGCGATCTCCAGAGCGCCCTCGGGCTCCATGGAGAGCCCCAGGATGCGAGCCGAGCGGGTGACCACGCGGGAGAGTTCCTCGGCGGTGTAGAAGTCCACCCGCACCCGCACCCCGAAGCGGTCGCGCAGGGGCGGCGTGAGCAGGCCCACGCGGGTGGTGGCCCCCACCAGGGTGAAGGGGGCCAGCTCCAGCTTGACCGTGCGCGCGCTGGGTCCCTGGCCGATGACCAGGTCCAGGTTGAAGTCCTCCATGGCCGGATAGAGGGTCTCCTCCACCACCCGGTTAAGGCGGTGGATCTCGTCCACGAAGAGCACGTCGCGGGGTTTTAAGTTGGTGAGGATGGCGGCCAGGTCGCCGGGGCGCTCCAGCACCGGGCCGCTGGTGGCGGTGATGCCCACCTCCAGCTCGTGGGCCAATATCTGGGCCAGGGTGGTCTTGCCCAGGCCGGGGTGGCCGTGCAGGAGCACGTGATCCAGGGCCTCGCCGCGCTGGCGGGCGGCGGCGATGAAGACGCTCAGGTTGGCCTTGGCCTCTTCCTGGCCTATGTAGTCGGCCAGGCGCTGGGGGCGCAAGGAGTCCAGCGAGGTGTCTTCCTCGCAGGGCGCGCCATCCACCAGACGGCAATTTTCCGGGGCCTGGGTCATGCTGGCCAACTCCGCGCGTTAAGACCT
>CAZLSD010000230.1:0-5561 GCA_964561775.1 uncultured Desulfarculus sp.
GACCCGGACCAGGTGGGCGGGGTGGACAACTTCTGCTGGCCCTCCATCCAGTACGACGCCCAGGACAACCCGGATGGGCGCTACAAGGCCGCCCAGTTGGTGCGGGCCTGCTGGGGACTGCGCGACGCCTGCCTGGCCCTGGGCATCCCCTTGCTTTCCGGCAAGGATTCCATGTACGTGGACGGCAGGCTCAAGGGGCGGCATGGCCTGGCGCAGCGGGTCAGCGGCCCCCCCACCATGATGTTCACCACCACCGCGCCGCTCAAGGACCTGGGCCGGGCGCAAAGCCTGGAGCCCAAGCTACCCGGCGACCTGGTCTATGTTTTGGGGGAGACCAAGGACGAGTTGGGCGCGGGGGCGCTCTACAACATGCTGGGCTTCACCGGGCTTAACGTACCGGCCACAAACTTCGAGCATTCGCTAAAGGTTTGTGGCGCGGTGGCCAAGGGACTGGAAGCCGGGCTGCTGGCCTCGGTGGCGGTGGTCAGCCGGGGCGGCCTGGCCCTGTGCCTGGCCCGCATGGCCATGGCCGCCGAGCTGGGTTTGGAACTGGACCTGGACGACCTGGCCGGCGCCGATGGCCTTTCGCCCCTGCGCCGGCTCTTCTCGGAGAGCACCGGGCGCTTGGTGGTCACGGTGTCGCTGGAGTTGGCCTCAGAGTTTGAGTCTTTACTTGAAGATTGCGCCTGGAGCCGGATAGGCCGGGTGAGCAAGGATAAGCGCCTGCTGGCGCGCGCGGGCTCCGCGGCGGTCCTGGACCTGGGCCTGCCAGCCTTGCGCAAGGCTTTCAGCAGGCGTTTCGGGGGTATGGTATGAGCGTGCGCGCCCTGGTCCTGGCCGGCTTCGGCATCAACTGCGACTTCGAGACCGCCCACGCCCTGGAGTTGGCGGGCGCTGCGGCGCAAAGGGTGCACATCAGCGCCCTGACCGGCACCGCCCAGGCCAAGCCCACGGAAACCCTGGACAGCTACCATATCCTGGTCTTTGACGGCGGCTTTTCCTGGGGCGATGACCACGGGGCGGGGGTGCTCTTGGCCACCCGCCTGGGCCAGCACCTGGGCGGCCAGATAAAAGATTTCCTGGCCCGGGGCGGTTTGGTGCTGGGCATCTGCAACGGCTTCCAGGCCCTGGTCAACCTGGGCCTGCTGCCCATGTTGGACGGTCGCTGGGAAAGGACCGTGGCGCTCACCAACAATGATTGCGGCAACTTCCAGGACCGCTGGGTGGAGCTTCTGGCGCAGGAGAATAGCCCCTGCCTGTTCACCCGGGGCCTGAAGCGCCTGGATTTGCCGGTGCGCCACGGCGAAGGCAAGCTGGTGGCCGAGGCGGCGGTGCTGGAGCGGTTGGAAAACCTGGGCCTGGTGGCGCTGCGTTATGGCAACGGCGCGGGCAAACCCGCCCAGGGGCGCTTCCCGGCCAACCCCAACGGCAGCGTCAATGATATCGCCGGAATATGCGACCAAAGCGGCCGGGTCTTCGGCCTGATGCCCCACCCCGAGGGCTTCTACCGGGCCAGCCAGCACCCTGACTGGACGCTTTTCCGCGAAAAGGCCCGCCGCCAGGGCCGCGAGTTGGACGCCTTGGAACCCGGCCTGGGCCTGAGCATCTTCGTCAACGCCGTGGCTGCCGCGCGGGAGGCCCTATGAGCAGCATATCCCGTCAGGACGTCGGTTCCTTGCAGGAAGGCCAGCAGGTAGAAGAAGTATATCTGCTTGTACGCAAACAGCTTTATGCCACCAAGGCCGGCAAGCCCTTCGCCGCCTTGCGCCTGGGCGACGCCAGCGGCGAGATCGACGCCAAGCTGTGGGACCAGGCCGAGGAACTTACCGCCGGCTTGGCCGCTGGCCAGGTGGTGAGGGTCTCCGGGCGGGTGCAGCTCTACAACGGCCAGAGCCAGTTGGTGCTGAACAGCGTGGCCCGCGAGCCGGGGGCCGAGCCGGCCCAGTTCTTGCCCAAGAGCCCCTGCGACCCGGGGCAACTGTGGGAGGAATTGGCCAGATTAAAGCAATTGGTCAAGGATGCCAACCTGCAACGCCTGCTGCGCGCTTTCTTCGGTGAGCAGGACCTGCGCCGGGCTTTTGAGCTGGCCCCGGCGGCCAAGACGGCCCATCATGCCTATGTGCATGGTTTGCTTGAGCATACCGTGAGCGTCGCCGGCCTGGCCGCTGCCGCAGCCGCCCATTATCCCCACCTGGACGCCGACCTGCTGCTCACTGGGGCCATGCTGCACGACATCGGCAAGACCGAGGAACTCACCCTGGGCCCCCCCCTGGATTTCACCGACGCCGGCCGCCTGGAGGGGCACTTGGTGCTGGGCGCGCGCATGCTGGACCAGCGCCTGGCCAAACTGCGCGGCTTTCCCGCCCGGGTGGCCGACCACCTGCGCCACATGATCTTAAGCCACCACGGCACCGAGGAGTTCGGCAGCCCCATCAAGCCCAAGACCCCGGAGGCCATGGTCCTGCACGCCCTGGACGACCTGGACGCCAAGACCTGGATGGTCAAGCACATCCTGGATGCCGAAACCAACGGCGAGGCGAGCTGGAGCAACTTCAACCGATTGCTCGAACGCCACATCTACACCGGACCATCGCCCTGGCAGGACTCCTCCGAGGTGACTCCTCTCTCGGGGGGGGTGGCCAAGGCGCAGGCGGAAACCGCGGCCTGCGCCACTCCCAGCCTCTTCGACCTGGGCGGCGGGGGCAAGTCCTAGGCCATGAGCCAGGCCCAGGGGCCAGGCCTGCTGCTCAGCCTGGAGGGCGGCGAGGGCGCGGGCAAGACCACCCAGCAAGGGCTTTTGCTCAATCGCCTGCGCGGCCAAGGGGTCAGGGCCATCAGCACCCGCGAGCCGGGGGCCACCGCCTTGGGCGTGGAACTCAGGGCCATGCTCATGGACCTGGGCAAGGACATTCCCTCGCCCCAGACCGAGCTGTTGCTCTATCTGGCTGATCGCGCTCAGCATGTCAACGAGATCATCCGCCCAGCCCTGCAAAAGGGCCTGGTGGTGGTCTGCGACCGCTTCGTGGACTCCAGCGAGGTCTATCAGGGGCGGGTGCGCGGCCTGGGGGTGGATGAGGTGCGCCGCATGAACCGCTGGCTCTGCGGCGAGGTCTGGCCCGAACTGACCATATTATTGGACGTGGAGCCGGAGACCGGATTAAAGCGAATACTTGAAAGGCAGGGCCGCCTGGGCTTGGGGCCGGATCGCCTGGAGTCGGAAAGCCTGGCCTTCCACCACGCCGTGCGCGAGGGCTTCCTGGCCCAGGCCGCCGGCGAGCCCGGCCGGATCAAGGTGGTACCGGCCAACCTGCCTCCCTTGGAGGTGGCTGGCCGGATATGGGAGTTATTGGAGCATAAACTTCAACAGTGGGCTCCCCATGCGCCTTGAGGGTATCCTGGGCCAAGAACGCGCCCGCGCCCAACTGGAGGCCGAGGCTAAAGCCGGCCGCCTGGCCCATGCCTATCTTTTTGTGGGGCCCAAGGGCACAGGCCGGGGGACCACGGCGCTGGCCTTGTTCAAGGCCTTGAATTGCCGTGATCAAAGCGCTGAGGTTCCCTGCGGGGTCTGTCCCTCCTGCCGCCGCGCCCAGGCCGGCCAGCACGAGGACCTGCTGACCCTGGCCCCGGCCCATGGCCAGGCCTCGGCCCAGATCAAGGTGGAGGAGGTGCGCGAGATGCTACGCGCCCTTTCCTTCCCCCCCTTTGGCGGCGGGTGGCGGATGGTGCTCATCCGTGAGGCCGCCCAGCTCAACCTGACTAGCGCCAACGTGCTGCTCAAGACCCTGGAAGAGCCCCCGCCCCGCAACATCATCGTGCTCAGCGTGCAGGACGCGGCCGAGGTGCTGCCCACCCTGGTGAGCCGTTGCCGGCGCTTGAACTTCCAGCCCCTGCCCGAGGCGCTCATCCAGGCCGAATTGCTGGCTCGCGGCCTGACCGCGGAGGAAGCGGCCCTGCGCGCGGCCTTGAGCGCCGGTTCTCTGGGCCGCGCCCTGGGGCTCAATCACCAACGCCTGCGCAGTAACTTGGAGCGAATACTGGAACACCTGGACCGGGGCCGGGGCAGCCTGGAAGACTGGGCTTTCGCCGAAGAGGTCATAGCCCCCTTCAAGGGACCGGAACGTCTGGACCGGCAAGGGCTGGCCGACTTCCTGGACCTGCTGGGCCACTATTACCGCGACCAGGCGGCCCGCGCGGCGGGCCGGCCCCAGGCGGCCTTGCTGCCCGACATGGGAGCGGGAGGTCAGGTCTCCCTGGGCCGGGCCTTGGCCTTTTTTTCCCTGCTGCGCCAGGCCCAGGGGCTTATCCTGGCCAACGCCGCCCCGGAGCTGACCCTGACCGTGCTCTTGGGCCGTCTGCGCCAGGCCGGGGTTGAGGCCAGCTAAATATCTGCTATAATTAGGCAAGCCTGGGAAATCCCCGGGCCTCCTCAAGCCAGGAAGACTTCATGCCCAATGTGGTAGGCGTACGCTTTCAGAGGGGTTGCCGGGTCTACGACTTCGAGGCCGGCCACTATGTCCTCAAACCCGGCGACATGGTCATCGTGGAGACCGAACAGGGCCTGGCCATGGGCCAGGTGGTTAGGGGTCCGCGCCCCGCCGCCGAGGATAGGCACGAAGAAGTGGCCCCCCCGCCGGGTTTGCAGGTTCTGGCCCAGGCCGAAGGCCCGCAGGACGCCCCGCCACCGACCGAGCCAGACCCTTCCCTCCCGCCGGACGGCCTGGAGCCGGAAAGCGGGTCCGCGCCTGACTTGGAGGCTCAACCCGCGCCGGAGCAGCCTGAGCAGGCCGCCGAGGAGCCGGAGGCTCCCGAGCCCCTGGACAGCCCCCAGCCGCCGGACCAGCCCGAGGCCGAGGCCAAGCCGGCCAAGTCCCCGCCGCCGCCCTTGAAAGCCGTATACCGCCCGGCCACCGCCGAGGACATGAGCCAGGCCGGGGCCAACGCCCGCCTGGAAAAGGAGGCCTACGCCCTGTGTCAGGAGCGTATCCGCGCCCGCAGCCTGGACATGAACCTGGTGCGCGTGGAGTGCCTCTTTGACCGCTCCAAGGTGATGTTCTACTTCACCGCCGACGGACGCCTGGACTTCCGCGACCTGGTGCGCGATCTGGTGGCCAAGCTGCGCACCCGGGTGGAGCTGCGCCAGATCGGCGTGCGCCACGAGGCCAAGCTGCTGGGCGGCCTGGGCTCCTGCGGCCGCGAGCTGTGCTGCGCCTCCTGGCTAAAGGACTTCGAGCCGGTCAGCGTCAAGATGGCCAAGGAGCAGAACCTCTCGCTCAACCCCACCAAGATCAGCGGGCTGTGCGGCCGGCTGATGTGCTGCCTCACCTATGAGTACCCGGTCTACCAGGAGCTTAAGCGCGACCTGCCCAAGCTGGGCAAGCGCCTGACCCTGGGGCCGGAGCTGGAGGCCAAGGTGGTGCGGCAAAACGTGCTGGAGCGCAAGGTCACTTTGTACCTTAGCGACGGCCGCGAAGTGACCTGCACGCCAGAGGAGATTCCCGGCCTGGGCAGCCAGCCCCAGCCCCCGCCCCGGCGGACCAGCCGGTTCTCGAGCGCGTGCAGCC
>CAZLSD010000231.1:0-1196 GCA_964561775.1 uncultured Desulfarculus sp.
GGGCGGGCTGCTGCTAACCGTTATGGTTTGGACTCCTGCCACGTGATACAGTAGGCCCCGGCGCCCGCACGCCAGCCACCCTGGAGCTGCCCATGCAAGGTGATGTGTTCCAAAAGCTGGCCCGCCATCTGGACTCCCTGCCCGGAGGCTATCCCCCCACCGAGAGCGGCGTGGAGCTGCGCATCCTGCGCCGCCTGTTCTCCCCCCAGCAGGCCGAGCTGGCCACCAAGCTCTCGCTCATCCCCGAGGAGGCCAAGGTCATAGCCCGCCGGGCCGGCCTTACCCCCGCCGAGGCGGCCCAACGCCTGGACGAGATGTCCCGCCAGGGGCTGATCTACAGCTATGACCATGACGGGCGCGCCTTCTACATGGCCGCCCAGTTCGTCATCGGCATCTGGGAGTACCACGTCAACGACCTGGACCCCGGCCTCATCGCCGACATGAACGAGTACATCCCCCACCTCTTCGACCACAAGGCCTGGGCCAAGTCCCCCCAACTGCGCACCATCCCGGTGGGCAAGAGCCTGACGCCAGAGCACGAGGTCATGGCCTACGAGCAGGCCGGCGAGATAATAAGGCGCCAGAAGAAGATACTGGTGGCGCCCTGCATCTGCCGGCGCGAGCACGCCATGGTGGGGCAGGGCTGCGGCAAGCTGGCCGAGGCCTGCCTGGTCTTTGGCGGGGGGGTGGACTACTACCTCAAGAACGGCCTGGGCCGGGTCATAGACCAGGAAGAGGCCCTGGCCATCCTTAAAAAGGCCGAGAAGGACGCCCTGGTCATCCAGCCCAGCAACGCCCAGAAGGCCATCAACATGTGCCTGTGCTGCGGCTGCTGCTGCCAGGTCTTGAAGAGCATCAAGCGCCACCCCGCGCCGGCCAGCCTGGTGGCTTCGGCCTTCGTGGCCAAGCTGGACAGGGAAGCCTGCACCGGCTGCGGGGTCTGCCTCAAGCGCTGCCAGATGGAGGCCTTTAGCCTGGAGGACGGCAAGGCCAGCCTGAAAAGCGAGCGCTGCATCGGCTGCGGCCTGTGCGTGCCCACTTGTCCGGGCAAGGCCTTGAAGCTGGAGCGCAAACCCGAGCAGCCCTATCTGCCCAAGAACATCGTGGAGAACTATCTGCGCCTGGGCCGGGCCCGGGGCAAGATGTCCGGGCCATCCCTGGCCTGGGCCGCGCTCAAGTCCAAGGTGGACCGCCTG
>CAZLSD010000231.1:1296-5495 GCA_964561775.1 uncultured Desulfarculus sp.
TTCAGCATAGGCATGCTGACCGTCCTGTTTATTCTCTACGCCTGGGAAGCCAGGACCGACACCTTGCAGGCCTTCGCCGACAAGGCCCGCGTGGTGACTTTGGCCGCCGAGAGCGCCCGCCAGGACATGGAGAACAAGTGGTCCCTGGGCCTGTTCACCGCGGCGGATCTGCGCGCCCTGGGCGAGAAGGGCGAGATGGACAAGCTCCTGGCCACGGTGCCGGTGGTGACGGCCTGGCAGACGGCCATGCGCAAATCCGCCGAGGGCAATTACACCTTCAAGGTGCCCAAGTTTCAGCCCCGCAACCCCAAGAACGAGCCGGACGCCCTGGAGGCCCAGGCCCTCAAGGAGATGACCTCCCGCAACCTGGACGACTACCAGGTCATGGACAAGAACAACAACACGGTGCGTATCTTCCGCGCCGTGCGCCTGAGCAAGACCTGCCTCTATTGCCACGGCGACCCGGCCACTTCCCAGGCTCTGTGGGGCAACGACAAGGGCCGGGACATCACGGGCGGCCCCATGGAGGACTGGAAGGAGGGCGACATCCGGGGGGCCTTCGAGGTGATCCAGTCCCTGGCCCCGGCCGACGCCAAGCTTAACCGCTCGCTCATGAGCGCGGCGGGGGTCTCCCTGGCCCTGCTGGCGGGGGGCTTCTTCATCGCCTTCTTCATCGCCCGCGGCCTTAGCCTCCCCATCCGGCGCACGGCCGAGATCATCAAGCAGGCGGCCCAGGGGGACTTCACGGCCCAGCTGGACCCCGCCTACCGGGAGCGCGGCGACGAGATAGGTCAGGTGGCCCGCGACCTGGCCCTCATGTCCGACAGCCTCTCCAGCACCGTCAGCGAGGTGATGGCCGCCGCCGAGACGGTGGCCACCGCCGCCGAGGAGATCAGCCAGGGCAACCGCGACCTCTCCGACCGCACCCAGCAGCAGGCTAGCGCCATCGAGGAGACGGCCAGCGCCGTGGAGCAGCTGACCAGTTCGGTGCGCAACAACGCCGGCAACGCGCGGCAGGCCAACGAGTTGTCCAAGAAGACCGCCCAGATGGCCAAGGAAGGCGGAGCCGCCGTGGGGCGCACCGTGGAGTCCATGGCCGCCGTGACCAGCGCCAGCAAGAAGATCAACGACATCATCACCGTGGTCAACGAGATAGCCTTCCAGACCAACCTGCTGGCTTTAAACGCCGCCGTGGAGGCCGCCCGGGCCGGCGAGGCCGGCCGGGGGTTTGCCGTGGTGGCCGGCGAGGTGCGCAACCTGGCCGGACGCAGCGCCTCGGCCTCCAAGGAAATCCAGGCCCTCATCAGCGACAGCGTCAACAAGGTGGAGCAGGGCAACCAGCTGGTGGCCGACAGCGGCCGGCTGCTGGGGCAAATCATCGACAACGTCCAGGGCGTGGCCGACACGGTGGCCGAGATAACCAGCGCCAGCCAGGAGCAGGCCACCGGCATCGAGGAGGTCAACAAGGCCGTCTCCCAGATGGACCAGGCCGTGCAGCAAAACGCGGGACTGGTGGAGGAGGCCACCAGCGCCAGCGAGAACATGGCCTCCGCGGCCAACGAGTTGCGTTCCCTCATGCGCCGCTTCAAGGTGCTTGGCCCTGGTCAAGGCGGCGGGCGGCCAGCCCTGCCGCCGGGCGGCGGCGGAGACGGGGACGGCGGGGATTTCTTCTAGCAGCTTCGAGGATTGCCCGATATGGAGCCTTTTCATAACATAGTCTGTTGCACGGATTTTTCCGACCACGCCGACCGGGCCTTGACCGCCTCCCTGGACCAGGCCCGGGCCGACGGCGCGCGGCTGACCCTGCTGCACGTGGTGGCCCCGCGCGCGCCCCTGCTGCCGGGCGAGAAGCCCAAGGACTCGGCCAGGCTGAGCGACCAGGAGCTAAGTCACCGCCTGCGCGCCTACATGGAAGAGCGCTACGTCTCCCGCCTGGAGGGGCTGGATTGGCGCTTGAGCCTGCGCCGGGGGCATCCCAGCGAGGAGATCCTGGGGCACCTGAAGGACCGCGACGCCGACCTGGTGGTGCTGGGCAGCCAGGGGCTCTCGGGCATGGGGCTGGTGCTCTTGGGGTCGGTGGCCGAGCGGGTCAGCCGGCGCGCCCCCTGCTCCTGCCTGGTGGTGCGCTAGAGCCATGGAACAGCTCAGCGTAAAAAAAGTCCAGATCATCGCCGAGGTGGGCTCGGTGCACGACGGCAGCTTTGGCAACGCCATCAAGCTCATAGAGGCGGCGGCGGCGGCCGGGGCCGACGTGGTCAAGTTCCAGACCCACCTGGCCCACGCCGAGACCTTGCCCGACGCCCCCATGCCGCCCTACTTCACCGGCGAGCCCCGCTTCAGCTATTTCGAGCGCACCGGCTTTTCCCTGGACCAGTGGCGGCAGCTGCGCCGGCATTGCCAGGAACAGGGCGTGGGCTTCATCTCCTCGCCCTTTTCCCAGGAGGCCGTGGAGCTGCTGGAGCAGGTGGGGGTGGCCAGCTACAAGATCCCCTCCGGCGAGGTGACCAACCTGCCCCTGTTAAAGGCGGCGGCCCAGACCGGCAAGCAGGTGATCCTCTCCTCGGGCATGAGTTCCTGGCAGGAGCTGGACCAGGCGGTGGAGGCCATCTGCCGGCACAACTCCAACCTGGTCATCCTGCAATGCACCTCGGCCTATCCCTGCCCCTACGAGCAGGTGGGGCTCAACGTCATGCAGGCCATGCAGGAGCGCTATCATCTCCCCGTGGGGCTCTCCGACCACACGCTGACCCCCTACGCCTCCCTGGCCGCCGTGACCCTGGGGGCTTCGGTCATAGAGAAGCACTTCACCTTCAGCCGCCTGATGTACGGCTCCGACGCGCCCCATTCCATGGAGCCGCCCGAATTCGCGGCCATGGTCCAGGGCATCAGGGCCATCCAGACCATGCTGGCCCACCCGGTGGACAAGGCCCAGGTGGAGCCCTTCCGCCAGATGAAGAGCATCTTCGAGAAAAGCATCGTGACCCTGGAAGACATCCCCCAGGGCGCGCTGCTGACCCCGGAGATGCTGGGCATGAAGAAACCCGGCTGCGGCCTGCCCGCCTCCCGCCTGCCCCAGGTGCTGGGACGCCGGGCCAGGCGGGACATCCCGGCCGGGCGGGTGCTGGTTTTAGACGACCTGGACCTGGACTAGAGCCCTTGCCCCCCCTGGTCAGCGTGCTCATGGCCGTGCGCGACGGCCAGGCCTATCTGGGCCAGGCCCTGGCCTGCATCCTGGAGCAGACCCACCGCGACCTGGAGTTCATCGTGGTGGAGGACGGCTCCCGCGACGCCACCTGGGAGATGCTTGAAGAGGCCGCCAGCCGCGACCCGCGCCTGATCCTGCTGCGCAACCCCCGCAACCTGGGCCTGACCCTCTCGCTCAACCGGGGCCTGGAGCGGGCCAGCGGGGTCTATCTGGCCCGCCAGGACGTGGACGACATCTCGTTGCCCACCCGTCTGGCCGAGCAGGTTGCCTTCATGGAGGCCCACCCGGAGGTGGTGCTGCTGGGCACGGCGGCCAAGCGCATCGACGGCCAGGGCAGACCCATCCCGGTCTTGGGCCGCCACCCCGGCGGCGACGCGGCCCTCCGGCTCAAGATGCTGCTTTCCAACGCCTTTTTCCACGCCTCCGCCCTGGTGCGCCTGGATGTCCTGCGCGGGCAGAGCCTGAGCTATGACCCGTCCATGACCTATGCCCAGGACTATGACCTGTGGTCAAGGCTGATGGTCCACGGCCAGGCCGCCAACCTGCATGAGCCCCTGATCTGCTTCCGGGTGCACGGGGGCCAGCTCTCCAGCACCGCGCGGCCGGCCCAGCAGGAATGCGGCGACCGCACCGCCCGGGCCAACTTCGCCCGCGCCGGCCTGGACCGGCGCTTCAGCGCCGAGCAGATCGGGCTGCTGCGGCGCACCGGCCTGGGGCCGGAGGAACTGGCCCCAGCCGAGCGCCTGGAGCAGCTCCGCCTGCTGCTCAAGCTCTTCGAGTTGGCGCGGGGGATATGGCCCGGTTGGGACGCGGAGTGCGAGTCGGTGCGGCGGGAGCTTTTGATGCAGGTGCGGCGCTATCTGTTCTGCCGGCCCAGAGGCTGGGAAATGCTGCGCGCCCAGGCCTCCATGCTGGCCCTGGACCCCGCCGGGGCCGCCCAGGGGGCCTGGGACTGGCTGCGCCGGGGCCTGGAAAACCGCCTGGCCCCCAAGGA
>CAZLSD010000232.1:0-5478 GCA_964561775.1 uncultured Desulfarculus sp.
TCCCTGACCTGGTTGGGGCACTGCGCCTTTGCCCTGCACTGGGGCGCTCAGGTGGTGCTCACCGACCCGGTCTTCGGAGCGGGCAGCCCCCTGCTGCCCCGCAGGCAAAGCCCGGCGGCCTTCGGCCCCGAGAAAATACCCCCCGGAGCCGTGGCGCTCATCAGCCACAACCACTACGACCACCTGGACGAGGAGTCGCTGGCCGCCCTGGGGGACAAGGTCACGGTGCTCTGCCCCCTGGGCCTGGCCGAGCCCATCCGCCAGATGGGCGCGATCCGGGTCGCGGAACTGGACTGGTGGCAGAGCGTGGAGCTGGAGGGCAGCGTCTTCACCTGCCTGCCCGCCCAGCACTGGTCGCGGCGCTGGGGCCAGGAACGCAACCAGACCCTGTGGTGCGTCTGGCTGATGCAGCGGGGCGGGCGCACGGTCTTCTTCGGCGGCGACACCGGCTATTTCGCGGGCTTCAAGGAATACGGCCGCCTCTGGCCCGGCATGGACCTGGCCATCCTGCCCCTGGGGGCCTCCCAGCCCCGCTGGTTCATGCACCAGGCCCATCTGGACCCGCGGGAGTTTTTGCTGGCCGGGGAGGATCTGGGCGCGCGCTTGATGATCCCCGCCCACTGGGGGGCCTTCAAGCTGGGCGACGAGCCGGCCTGGTGGCCACCGCTGGAACTGGCCAGGCTCCTGGAGGAGCGGCCCCGGCTTCGGGAGCTGGTGCGCACCCTGCCCGTGGGGGGCAGGCTCATGCTGTGATACTGGAATTGCCTGCCGGGGCGCCAAGTATTGTTTGGCGCCCCGGGCGCGGCGGCGGCGGTGGACAGCTGCGCGTCGCTGGCGCGGACAGGCGGCCATGGGATGGGCGCGGACAGGCTCTCCGTATGGCGAACCAGCTAGCCGGGCCAGCGGCTCCCGGACTCAGCGGGCCGGGCGCGCTTCCAGGCGGTCCAGGATCAGGTTGCAGTCGCGCCCGGAACAGGCGCGCCAGGAGACGGTGACTTGCTGCGGTCCGGCGGGCAGGTCCAAGGGCGGCTGGCCCGGCGCGGGCAGTTCCAGGGTGCGCTGGTTGAAAGGCCAGTCGGCGCTCAGGGTGAGGCCGGCCAGGCGCACGGTCACGCGGCGGGGGTCCTGCTCCACGTCGTGCCAGCCTACCAGGGTGAGGCGCACGGGTCCGCCGGGCAGGTTCAGGCTTCCTTGCGCGCCCTGGCCGTCCAAGAGAACCATGCCGCGCATGGTGCGGGGATAGGCGTATTCGGTCCAGAGCACGGCCCCGTCCCTGGGCTGCATGTGCTCGGCCTCCAGGAAGCGGGGCGGCCAGATGACGGCGGCGGCCAGCAGGGCGGCCAGCCCCAGGCAGGCCAACAAAGGCAGGGCCAGCAGGTCGGCGGGCGGGGGCCAGGCCGGGAGCGGATCGCTTGCCGCGGGCGGGGCTGGCGGCCGGCTGCGCCGCCAGACCAGCCAGGCCAGGCCCAGTCCAGCGGCCAAGGCCACGCCCAGCCACCAGTACAAGGTGGGCGACAGGATGAAGGTGCTGGGCAGGAGCTGGTGCATCTCCAGGTTAAGGTTGCCGCCCAGGGCGGCCAGCAAGGGGTTGTAGCCCACGGGCCGGGAATAGCGCAGGCTGGGGATCAGACAGCCCAGACTGGCGTAGGCCAGGCTGGCCAGGGCCAGGAGCAGGGATATGAGCCGCCACCAGGGCTGGCGCAGGGCGAACAGGGCCATGGCCAGGGCCGGAGCGGCGGCCGGCAGCAGCAGCGCTGCGAAGCGCCCGGGCACGGAAAACCCGGCGTACCACTGGAACCAGCGGGTGAGGCACATGGCGCCCAGATAGAGCAGGGCGGGGGCCAACAGCCCCAGGCAGGCGCGGGGGTGGTCGCGCAAGGCGGCTGGCAAGCCGGCCAAGGCCAGCAGCAACAGGGGCGCGGCGGGCAGCAGGCCGAAATTCTGGTCCAGCAAAAGGCCCAGGATAAAGATGGCCAGCGGCTGCCACCAATGCTGGGCCTGGCTGAGGTGGTAGGAGGCCAGCTCGGCCTGGGTGCGCAGGAAGCCGGGCCAGAGGGCGGCGGGGGTGAGCCAGGCGGCCAGGCCCAGCAGCAGGCTAAGTCCGGCCAGGCCCAGCCAGGCCCTGGACCAACCCCAGCGCCGGGCCATCAGTTGCAGGCCGCCAGCCAGCAGCAGCCCAGCCCCCAGGGGAGCCAGGCGCAGCTTGATCAGAGGGAGCAGCAGCGCCGTGGCGGCCAGGCCTCCGCCAGCCAGCCAGGGGCGCTGGTCCAGGCCGCCCAGCAGACGCAGCCCCACCACCACGAGCAGCATGGCCGGCACGTCGGGATAGGCCTGCTGGCCAAGGAAGAAGAGCGGGGCGCTCATGAGGAGCAGGCCCGTGGCCCAGGCCGCCGGAGCTGGGGGGATGCGCAGCTTCTCCAGCCAGGCCAGCAGCTGGCCGGCCAAAAGCGCCATCAGCCCGGCGTTCATCAGCAGCACGCCCAGGCGGCCGCCCAGCCAATAGGCCGGGGCCAGCAGGAAGGGATAGAGCCAGGCCTGGGCGGTTTCATAGCTCTGGGCCAGGCCGGGGCTGAAACGCGCCCAGTAGAAGGGCAGGTACTCCTTGGCCTCCAGGGCCGGGAAGACGTTGAAGCCGCCCTGGCTGACCAGGCTGTGGGTCAGCAGCAGATAGCCCACCTCGTCGCTGGCCGAGGAGATGGCCTGGTGATGCCAGGCGGCCAGCAGGCCCAGGATCAGCCAGGCCACGAGGAAAACGGCCAGCCCTGGCCGCAGGGGGCCGGCGTGGGCCTGGCGCGCGGCGGGGGCCAGGAACCCCAGCCAGAGCAGGCTCAAGAGCAGATAGGCCCGGCAGGCCACCAGGCCCAGGTACAGGAGCCCCAGGGCGGCGAAGCCGTTGCCCAGCTCGCCCCAGAGCAGGGGAAAGATGAGCAGCAAGGGGCAGACCAGATAGGACAGGGCGTCCAGGGTGAAGAGCCGGCGCGACTGGTCTTGCAGGTTCGCTTGGAGAGCGGAAGGCAGCATGGCCTTGAGCAGGGCCAGGGCCAGGCTGGGCAGCAGCAAGGCCAGGGCGGGAGCCGCGGCCACGAAGAGCTTGAGGCCTTGGGGCCGGGCGGCCGAGGCCATGGCCCCCTCCAGGGGATGATCGGGCAGCCCCAGGTGTCCCCAGAACAGGCTGAGCAGGGCCGCGGTGAGGGCCGCGGCGAAGAAGCTCAAGCCCAGTTGCAGGCTTTGGCCCAGCAAGGGGGGGATTTTACCGCTGGCGGCGTGCGCGTTGGTCTGGCTGTACAAAGGCGGCCCTTGCAGTTGGTTTTCTTGGCAGCGCCCGCGGGGACGGGCGCTGCCAAGATTCTAGCACAGGCCTGGGCGGCGGGGCTGCTACTCCTGGCCCAGGGGCCACTGGCCCCGGGCCTCAAGCACCTCGCGCAGGACCTTGAGGGCCTGGTTGACCACGGGCATGCCGGCGTAGATGCCCACCTGGAAGATGGCCTCGGCCACTTCCTGGGGTTTGAGCCCCACGTTGAGCCCGGCCCAGATGTGCAGCTTCAGCTCTTCCAGGCGCTCCAGGGCGGTGAGGCTGGCCACGGCCACCAGCTGCCGGGTGGGGTGGGGCAGTTTTTCGCGGGCGTACATCTGCCCGGTGATGAAGAGGGACAGGTCCTTGGCCAGGCCGGGGTCGAAGGAGCGCCACAGGTCATAGGGACGGTCCCAGGAGTAGCCCTCGAAATAGGTCTTGGCCGTGGCGCCGGTCTTGCGCTTGATTTCCTCGTGGTCCATGGTTGATGCCTGCTTTCCGCGGGGGTGTCTGGTCACTGGGCAAGCGGGTTGCCGCGCTGTTTTCTACCTTGTAGACACAATGGGGCCGCGAGGCAAGCCTTGAATGGCGCGCCCCGCGCCCGCAGGCTGTTTTGCCGGGGGGGCGGCCTTATAGTAGACTGAGCCAGTATGGCGTGGACATCCCGGTGCGGCCGGGGTGGCGCTATCCATGTCAGAGCGCCAGGCCCCAAGCAGAGAAACCGCTCCATGACCGACTTCGAAGCACTGCGCGTTTTACGACTGGAAGCGGGCGCTTCGGAGGAGGAGATCGCCCAGGCCTTCCGCCGTCTGGCCAAGGTCTGGCATCCTGATCGCTTCATGGACGACCCCCAACTGCGGGCGCGCGCCCAGGACCGTCTGCGCGAGATCATCGCCGCCCGGCAGACCTTGCGGGGCTACGGAGCCCGGCGCACCCGCCCGGGTGGCGGCGGCACGGAAAACCAGGGCTGGCGGCCGCCCCCGCCTCCGCCGGGGGGCTGGCCGGAGACGGGCCGCCGCAAGGCCAAGCAGCGCAAGCCCCGGCGGCACCCGCTGTGGGCGCTCCTGGTCTGCGCCGGCCTGGTGCTGGGCCTGGTCCGCGCCGTCAACCTGGCCGAGTTGGCGGCCATACCCCAGATGGCGGTCCAGCGCGTCCTGCCCGCGCCCCAGGAGGCCAGCCCGGCCCCCGTCCCAGCCAAGACCGCCCTTCCAGTCAAAAAGCCCGCCCCGGCGGAAAAGGCCTTCCCACCGGAAAAGAACGCCGGCGCGGCGAGCATGGCCAGGTCCGCCGCCAAGGCGGCTCCCGCGGGCGGGAGCCCCCACTTCACCCTGGGCTCCAGCCAGGCCCAGGTGGAGGCGGCGCAGGGCCCGCCCAGCAGCGCCGATGACTGGGTCTGGCGATACGGGGCCTCCTCGGTGTATTTCAGCCAGGGCCGGGTGGCGGGCTGGGAGACCTCGCCCCAGAATCCCCTGAAGGCCCAGATGCCTCCCAAGGGGGCGGCTGGTCATGATCTGGCCTATTTCACCCTGGGCTCCAGCAGCGAGGAGCTGCTGGCGGCGCAGGGCGCGCCCAGCATCCTGGACCCCACGGTGTGGCGCTACGGCCTCAGCAAGGTGTACCTGCACGAGGGGCGGGTCACGGGCTGGGACATCGCCAGCGAGGACCCGCTCAAGGCCAGGATGCTGCCCTCCGACCCCTCGGCCAAGAATCGTGGTTTCTTCTCGGTGGGGTCCAGCGCCGACGAGGTGCTGGCGGCGCAGGGCACGCCCAGCGGGGTCAGCGAGCGGGTCTGGAAGTACGGGGCCTCTTCGGTGTATTTCAGCGAGGGGCGGGTGAGCAGCTGGGACATGCACGCGCGCCATCCGCTCAAGGCGCGCATGCTCCCTTCCTCGGCTGCCTCGTCTTATCCGCGCCCCTATTTCACGGTGGGTTCCAGCGCCGACGAGGTCATCGCCATCCAGGGCACGCCCACCAGCTTCAACGACACCGCCTGGAGATACGGGCGCAGCACGGTGTATTTCAAGGACGGCCGCGTGCTCAGGTGGTACTCCTCGCCCGGCAATCCCATACGGGCCAAGCTGCGCTCCGAGCTGATGTTCAAGGGCTACTGACAAAACTCCGCGCGATGAGCGCAGACGAGCCCTCCCGCCTTGGCGGGAGGGCTCGTTTGGCTTACGGTGAGGGAG
>CAZLSD010000233.1:0-5442 GCA_964561775.1 uncultured Desulfarculus sp.
TCTTGGCCAGGTTGCGGGGCTGGTCCACGTCGGTGCCGCGCAGCACGGCCACGTGATAGGCCAACAGCTGCAAGGGCACGGTCAAGAGCACCGGGGCCAGCAGGGGCGGGGACGGGGGCACGCTGAGCACGTGGTCGGCCAGGTCCTGGGCGCCGGCGTTGTCGGCCTCGGTCACGGCGATGAGCCGGCCGGAGCGGGCGCGCACCTCCTGCATGTTGGAGAGCACCTTCTCCAGCACCTCGTTGCGGTTGGCCAGCACCACCACCGGCATCTTGTCATCGATGAGCGCGATGGGGCCGTGCTTCATCTCGCCGGCCGGATAGCCCTCGGCGTGGATGTAGCTGATTTCCTTCAGCTTGAGCGCGCCTTCCAGGGCGATGGGATAGCAATTGCCCCGGCCCAGGTACAAGAAGTCGCGGGCCTGGCAATACTGCTCGGCCACCGCGCGCACCTGGGGCTCGTTCTCCAGGGTCTGCTGGATCAGCCCGGGCAGCTGGATAAGGTCGTCGACCAGGCGCAGGCCCTGTTCATCACCGATGACCCCGCGCAGGCGGCCCATGTACACCGCCAGCATGTAGAGGGCGATGAGTTGGGTGGTGAAGGCCTTGGTGGAGGCCACGCCTATCTCCGGCCCGGCGTGGGTATAGATCACGCCCGAACTCTCGCGGGTGAGCGAGGAGCCCACCACGTTGCAGATGGTCAGCGCCTTGGCCCCCTTGTCCTTGGCCTCGCGCACCGCCGCCAGGGTGTCGGCCGTCTCGCCGCTCTGGCTGACCGCCACCACCACGTCCCCCGGACCCACCAGGGGGTCGCGGTAGCGGAACTCGCTGCCCAGGTCCACCTCGGTGGGCAGCTTGGCCAGGCCCTCCAGCAGGAACTTGCCCACCAGGCAGGCGTGATAACTGGTGCCGCAGGCCAACAGGATCATGCGTTTGGCGTCTTTTAGCTCCTGGGCCGCCGGGTTCAGGTCGGGCAGGTAGATCTCCGGCGAGCCGGACTTGACCCGCCCGGTCATGGTGTCCACCAGGGCGCGGGGCTGCTCGAATATCTCCTTCTGCATGAAGTGGGTGTAGCCAGCCTTTTCGGCCATGGCCGGCGACCAGGAGATGACCGTCTCGCTGCGCTCCTGGGGAGAGCCCACCAGGTCGCTGATCACGTGGGAGCCGCCCTCGACCACCACCATGTCGCCGTCGTTCAGGAAGACCACCCGGTTGCTGTGGCTCAAGAAAGCCGGCACGTCCGAGGCCAGGAAGTATTCCCCCGGGCCGCCCAGGCCCAGGATCAGCGGCGAGTCCTTGCGCGCCCCCACCAAGAGGTCGGGCCGGCGGCGGTCCAGGATGACCAGGGCAAAGGAGCCCCGGATGCGGGCCAGGGCGGCGCGCACCGCGGCCACCAGGTCCAGGCCCTGGTTGACCAGGCCCTCCACCAGATGGGCCACGATCTCGGTGTCGGTCTCGGAACTGAAGTTGTGCCCGGCGGCCTTGAGTTCTTCCTTAAGCTCCTGGTAGTTCTCGATGATGCCGTTATGCACCACCGCCACGTCCCCGGCCAGGTGGGGGTGGGCGTTCACCTCGCTGGGGCGGCCATGGGTGGCCCAGCGGGTGTGTCCCATGCCCAGGCCCCCGCTCAAGGGATCAGCCGAGAGCTTGCCGCGCAGTCCGCTCAGCTTGCCCTGGGCCCGGCGCACCTGGAAGCCACCCTCCTTGACCAAGGCCAGCCCGGCGGAGTCGTAACCCCGGTACTCCAGGCGGCCAAGGCCCTCCATGATGACCTCCACCGCGTCCTTGGGACCAATGTAGCCTATGATCCCGCACATGGCTTTTTGCCGCTCCTTGGGCCGCTATGCGCGCGCCCCGTTGTTGGTGCTCGCCCAGACCGGACAGCCGACCCGCCGCCCGTCAGCGTGAAAATCGCTTATAAGGCTTTTCTGAAGCCCTAGACCTCGCAGGCTTCGGGAATGCCGGGCGGACAGGCTTCGAGCTGGGCCTCCAGGGCCTTCAACTCCTCCACCGAGTTGACCCCGGCCACCTCCAGGGGGTCGGGGCAGACCGCGTGCCCCACCTTGAGCCCGTCTCCGGCCATCAGTTCCACCAGATCGGTGAGGTAGTATTCCTTCTGGTCGTTCTCCGTGGTCAGCCGGGGCAGGTAATCCAAGAGCGCCTGGGCCTGGGCCACGTAGATGCCGGCGTTGACCAGGCTGATCTCGCGCTGGGCCGGGCTGGCGTCGCGGTATTCCACGATGCGGCGCAGGTCGCCCTGTCCGTCCCGCACCAGCCGGCCATAGTGCCCCGGCTGGGCCAAATCCATGCCCAGCACGGTGAGCGCGTGCCCGCCCGCCGCGTGGCCATAGAGCAGGGCCTGGAGGGTGGCGGCTTTAAGCCCCGGCACGTCGCCGCACAGGATGAGCACCGGGCCGGCCCAGTCGGCCAGCTCCGGCGCGGCGGCCATCACCGCGTGGCCGGTGCCCAGTTGGGGCTCTTGCAGTGCATAGCGCAGGCCGGGGCGGTCGGCGAAAACCTCGCGCACCCGCTGGGCCTGGTGCCCCACCACCACCACCACCCGCCCCGCCCCCAGACCGGCGGCCAGGTCCAGGGCGTAGCTCAAGAGCGGCCGGCCGCGGAGGCAGTGCAGCACCTTGGGCAGGTCGCTCTTCATGCGCGTGCCCTTGCCCGCGGCCAGGATGACCACGGCCAGGGAGCCCTTGTCCATGCTTGCGGTATGTGCTTCCATGAGCGGTAATGTTATGCTGCCCACCTGGCCCGCGCAATGCCCGCCAGCCCGCCCATGAAAATATTTTTCCCGGGCAAGCGCCGGAAGGCGTGGTGGATATGCCCCCGAGATCGCGGGCGCTTTGCGGGGAGGCCGGAGCCGCCCGGCGCGGCCGGGGCGGCTCCGGCCGCCCCCTAGAGCTGGCTGCCCTTGCGGGGCAGGGTCCAGGACGAACCGCGCTGGAGCGGGCTACTCGGTTTGGGCCGCCGCCGGGTCGGCGGTGCTGTGCTGCCGGGCGCGGTCAGCTTATAAACGTCGAAACCAGCCCGCTCCAGATAGGCGGGGATATTTTCCACCGCATCCAGATCCCACTTTTGCACCCCTGTGGGCAGTTCATCCCAGGGCACCAGATAGGGGCTGGTTTTTTTCCGGCTGTCGCGTTTGACATCGTAGCGCCAGCCGTCACCCCGGCGCTCGTTGATCCAACGATCGTGCTCACGGCGCGCCAAGCTTTGTAGTTCAACCAGACTCAAGACCAAGCGTCGCGGGACACCTCCTGCTGGTGTTCGACGTAAGCCATAGCCAAGAGCGCGTAGCTGTTCGGGAATGAAGGCCATCTGAGCCATATTGGAGGCCTGGAACTTGGGGTCCAGCAGATGCCACTCGCGCATGGCCGGGTCTGTGGCCGGCTTGATGCCATCCTGACTGGCACGATAGTGATCATGGGCCTGGCGAGCTAGCTTTTCCACCTCCGATTCCCACTCCACATCCTGGTCCAGCAAGGCCAGAAATTCACTGGCATCGACGTGAAGCTCAAGCTGCCTGGTGGAAGGCAAGGCCGCAGCCTCGAAGATCAGTCTGTCCTTTAACAGGCTCATGTCGATGATGGCGGTCATGGAGCGCGCGCCATGTTTATAGCGTGGTATGCGCAAAAATGCCGCCAGCACTTGTTTTTGCACGCGACAGCAATCGCCGGAGTCGAATAGTCCGGCCGCGCCATCCTTGAGCAAGGCCCGAAGTAAAAAAGCCCGCCGTATGACCCAGTAGCGATCGCGGGGATCATGGGCGTCAGGGCCCAAGATATCCACGTAGCCTTGCAGTCTGCTCACAAAATCAGGGCCCTTGGCTTTGCGGAATTCCTCGGAAAAGCCAAGGGGTTGTGTGGCATGGCCCGCCTGCCCGGAACTGGATTGGCCCTCGAACTCCTTGTAAGTGTAGGACGTGCCCCCGGCAAAGACCAGAATACACTTGCCCAAAGGATGGGCCGTCTCGCCTCTCACGAACTGGCCATCCTGCATGGGCATGAGGAAATATTTCAGCCAGCCCAAGGCCTCTGCTTGTGGGCTGGCATCAAACTCGTCAAAGAACACCAGGGGAGTCTTGCCCGCCACCACCATATCCGCGATCTTCAAAAAGGCCGTGGTCAGGTCATCGTGGCAGGTAAACTGGGACACGTTGAAGGTCAGGCTGTCCTTATCGGGGTCCAGCCCCAGGGTCTCGGCCATCTGTTTGACCGCAAACGACTTGCCCGCGCCAGGAGGGCCAAATACCGCCACCGAGAGCGGACGCTTGGGCTTGTCCTTTTTCAGATATTCGTCCATGAGGTTTCGGATGCTTCTGAAGCCCTCGATCTCGCTGCGGTCCACGGTTTTCAGCTTGCCAAAGGAGATCAAAGGCACCACATCCAGGGCGGCGGACCTTCCCTGTAGCACCCAGGCGAAGGCGTCGGACTCCACCCCCAGGGGCTCCGCAGCCCCCAATATGGTCCAGGAGGGGTCTGGCGAGGTGCCGGTAGCGGGCAGGGGGATGCCTACCCTGGCGAAATAGCCCCGCTCCGCGCCGAAGGCCTCCGCCGTCGCATGGCGGAAGTAGGTCCTTCCCTGGTCATCTTTGCGAATCATGCCCTTGACCAGTATGGCTTGGGCGATATTCAACCCGCAACGCAGGCCATGGGCCATTTCATAGAAACCGGCTTCACACTCCAGACCAGCCAGCCCAGCCGTGAAGGCGTTGGCCAAGCCGAAAACAGACCCCTGCAAGGAGGCTTCCAGGTCGCCCTCCAGCTGGTTGGGGTGGAAGAAGAGGGTCAGGGTCTCTTCTTGGCCCTCCCGGGAAAACAAAAAGGCCCCCTCCAAGCCCACGCGGATGATCAGATAGCGGCTCCGGCACAACTCGCGGGTCAAGGGGTGGGCTCGCAACTGGGTGGACAAATCCAGGGCGGTGCGGTCCCAAGAGAGGCCGCAGCTTATCTTGAGCCCCTGGCGGCGCAGGTCGTCGGCGCTGACGATGGTGGTGAGGTTGTCGGCGTGGTGGTCGATCAAGTGCTCCCACAAGAGGCCCTGGGCCAGGGGCCGGTAGGCCTTGTAGATGATCTGGGGACGTGCGCCGCTATCCAGCCGGATGGCCAAGGGCCAGGCGTCCTTGTTGTTACGAAAGCCGTTGCCGGCGTCGTCCAGAATGACCAAGGCGGCATCGGCCCTGTCATTTTCCACCGGAGGGCAATAGGGCGCTGTTTCCGGCAGCGGGCCATCAAAACCCAACAGCCTGGTTATGCGGTAGACCCTGTTTTTGTCTTTCTTTTTGGCGCGCGCGTTATCCAGAGGCACGGGTTCAATTTGGGCGAAGGAGCGAATCAGCCCCACATGGCGCGGGTCTTCCAGATGATTGGAAAGCTGGGAAAGCACCTCGGCTCCGGGACAAGCCTCACGCACCATCTGGGCCAGCATCAGCGCC
>CAZLSD010000234.1:0-5430 GCA_964561775.1 uncultured Desulfarculus sp.
AACAGATTTGTAGGATAGCACCCCGCCGGGAGGGCGGCAAGGCGCACCGACGCCGCCAGGGGCCAAGCGGGCGTTAGCCAGGCCGCGCCAAAGGCGTGGGGCGCGGCGGACTGGACACCAGAGGCCGCGTGCTTATGATAGGCTTGTGAGAAAATACAGGCGGGCGGCCTCGCCATTTAAGCGCGCAAATCTTGGAAGGGGAAGGCATGGAAAGAATAAAGCATGTGGTATGCCCCCAATGTCTGTCCGTGAACCGGGTGCCGGCCGAAAGGCTGGCTGACAAGCCATCCTGCGGCAAATGCGGCTCCTCCTTGCTGCCGGGCGCGGTCATGCACCTGGACAAGGCCGGGCTGGAGCGCTGGGTGGAAAAGAGCGAAGTGCCCATCCTGGTGGATTTCTGGGCCGACTGGTGCGGCCCCTGCAAGATGATGGCCCCGGCCTTCCAGGAGGCCGCCGCCCAGCTGGCCGCCCAGGTGGTGGCGGCCAAGGTCAACACGGAGGAGGAAAAAAGCCTGGCCCTGCGCTACGGCATCCAGTCCATCCCCACCCTGGTGCTGTTCAACCACGGCCGCGACGTGGCCCGCGTCTCCGGGGCATTGCCCGCGGCCAAGATCGTGGAGTGGGTCAGGGAGCGCATCTAGCGCCGGGACGGCGCTGGTGCTAGCATAAACGCCAGGCCCCCGCCCCGGCGCGGGGAGGGGGCGTCACCCGCACGGAGGCCGAGGGAAGATGCCAGAGGACCACGATCACCTGCGCCCCAATGAAATCCAAGGCCTGCTGCAAAAGCTCGGTGAACAGGCCGAGCACGCCGCCAAGCCCAAGGACGAGGTTCTGCTGACAGTGCAGGCCGGCCAGCGGCGCAAGACCCGCAACCTGCTCATAGCCCTGCTCGTCGGCGTGGCCATCTTCCTGGTGCTCTTCTACTTCGCTTACCAGAAGTACATGAGCCAGTTCATCTAGGCCCCAGGGACTAAGTTCGGCATTCTGACACGCGGCCGCCCCGGAGCAACTCCGGGGCGGCCGCGCGGCTTGGTCATTCGAGAACTCATACTTGTTTGACACCAAGCGTATTGTTTCGAAGGTAAGACGGGCGGGGATAAACCCCGCCCCTTGTATGTTAGACAACGTCTCTACGGGAGCAAAAACGGTTCGGAAAACGAAAGCTCCACCCGACCCGTATTGGGTGTCGAGGCTCTCGACCCCCGCCCGTCTTTTTCAGCGGAGAAAAACTGTATGTTTGATGTGAGATTGGTATCAGTAATAGCCGCTGATGATGTTCTGGGTCAGCATGCCCAGGGCCTCCCAGGCCCGGCGGCTCTGGTTCAGATAGGTGTCGGTCTCCAGTTCGGCGGCGAAGTCGCTGGCGTCCATGCCCTGAATCTGTCCCAGCTTGACGCGCAAGGCCGAAAGCCAGCCCTGGCTGCCCCACAGGGCCTGGCGCACCTGGGAGAATCCGCTGCCCACCTTCTGACTGAAAAGCCCCGTGGGAGTGACCCGGCCCTGGGCCGTGGGACTAAGCCCCAGACCGCTCAGACGGCGGGCGCGCTCCTCCAAGGGGCGGGTGATGCGGTCCTTCAAGGAAGGGCGCAGCAGATCGGCGTGGGAATCCAGGTAGCTGACCAGGTCGTTGTACTGGGCCACCGCCGTGCCCAGTTCCTGGGTGAAGCTGGTGGAGCCCTGGCTGACCCGGATATCCACCGGCCCGGAGGTGCTGTCTAGCATCTGGCCGGTCAGATGGCCGTCGTCCAGGCTGAGCGCGTTGCTTGGCTGATCGGAGAGCACTCCTTCCACTCGCACCCGGGCCGGCCGGGAGGGGGTTTTGCTGTCCAGGCCATAGGTGCTGATCAGGCTGCCGTCCTGGTCGGCCAGACTGAAATCCACCCCCTGCCCCTCGCCCGTGCCCCACACCTTTAGGCGGGCCATGCGGTTCAAGGGGCGGGTGCTTTGGGTGGACATGTAGGCGTCCTGATAGGAGTACTCCACCTCGGCGTGAACCCGGGAGTCCGCGCCGTTGATGACCCGGGCCAGGCGTTGCAAAACCTCCTCGTTGGTCTCGCTGACCGGCTGGGCCAGGTCGCCCAGCAGCAGCTGGCTCTGAGGCACCGAGCCGTTGACCACGTCCAGGCTAAGCAAGCGCTCCTGGCCGTCCACGGTGAGGGT
This sequence comes from uncultured Desulfarculus sp., assembly GCA_964561775.1. Taxonomy (GTDB): domain Bacteria; phylum Desulfobacterota; class Desulfarculia; order Desulfarculales; family Desulfarculaceae; genus JACRDC01. The sequence continues at coordinate 2,161 of CAZLSD010000234.1, forward strand.
GAAGGTGTGGGTTCCATCGGCCAGGCCGACCGCGGCCACGGGGTTTTGCAGGGATGACTTGATTATCCCCGGCTGGGCCGGCCAGAGCACCTCCACGGTGTGGGCCGCCTTGGTGCTGGCCTGGGCGTCGGGGCTAAGGCTAAGGGCCTGGGAGGCGGGGTTGGTGACGGTCTTGCCCACCAGCACCAAATCGTCGGCGGCCCGGCTCAGGCTGTCCAGGTTGGCGGCCAGGCGATCCACGCGCAGGCGCACCTGATCGAGAACCCGCTCCTGCTCCTGCTGGCGGGCCAGCAGCCGCAGTTGGGGTCCGCCCTGGCCCAGGTAGAGCCCTCCGGCCGAGAGCTGGGAGGCCGAGCCCTCCTGGCTGGCCGTGGGGAAGCGCCCCTCGCCGGCGTTCAGGATGGGGGCGTTCTCCAGGCCGCGGTATTTGATGGTGATGCCCAGCAGCCACCTCGCCGCACGCAGACTTGTTCGTTAACGTTATCGGCAGGCGTGGCTAAAAACTTTAGGCCTTTTCCAGCAGGGCCTCCAGGGCGTCCAGCGGGGGAACATCATGGGAAAGCGCGGCCTTGGCCCGGGCTAGCCGCCGCGACTCGGTCTGGATGCGGGCGGGGGGAATATCTCCCCGCAGGGCCAGCTCGGTCAGGGCGTCCAGGGCCTCCAGGGCGGCCGGGGTCTGGTGGCAGATGAGCAGCAGGCCGCAGCCGGCGTCATAGGCCCTGATGGCGGCCTGGGCCGGGCTCAGGTCGGCGGCCAGGGCCCCCATCTCCAGGTCGTCGCTCAGCGCCAGGCCGTCATAGCCCAGGCCGCCGCGCAGCAGCCCCTTGATGATGAGGGGCGACAAGGAGGCCGGCCGCCGGGGGTCCAGGGCCTGATAGGTGGCGTGCCCCACCATCAGGCCGGCCACCCCGGCCTCCACCGCCCGCCGGAAGGGAGACAGCTCCACCACCTCCAGGTCGGCGCGGCTCAACTCCACCAGGGGGCGGGCCAAGTGGGTGTCCAGGTTGGTGCGCCCCAGGCCGGGAAAGTGCTTGCCGCAGGCCAGGCAGCCGGTGGACTGCAAGCCCTGGATATAGGCCGCGCCCAGCTCGCCCACCCGCACCGCGTCGCCGCCCAGGCTGCGCCGGGCCATCACCCCGTCGGCCAGGGCGTGTACGTCCAGCACCGGGGCCAGGTTGAAGTTGATCCCGCTGGCCACCAGCTCCAGGCCCATGCGCCGGCCGTGCTGGTATAGGGCCGGGGCGGGTTCTCCGCCCAGGCTGGCCAGGTCGGGGCCGTCGGTATAGGGGGCCTTGAGCCGGGCCACCGGTCCGCCCTCCTGGTCCACCATGATGAACAGGGGCGGCCGGCCGGCCAGAGCCGCGGCCTGCTGCAAGTCGCGGCAAAGCCGCCAAATCTGCTGGGGACTCTGATAGTTGCGGCCAAAGAGTATCACCCCGCCCAGGCCCTGGCTCCCCACCAGTTCCAGGTCCTGGGGGGTGGGCCGCGGTCCGGGCAATCCCACCACCAGGGACTGGGCCAGGTTTAGCCGAAGCTGTGCGGCCGTCATTTGGACGACGACTTTCTGGGCTGGGCCTTGACCCGATCCCCCAGTTCCTGGCCGGAGGCCAGGCCCTCGTCGAACCAGTCCGGATAGTGGCTGTGCACGTCCTTTTGCATATAGGCCCTAAACTCCAGACGGCCCCGGAACTCGCAGACGAACTCCAAGGTGTTGCGCACGTCCTCGGCCACCAGCACCGCCAGCGGCACCTTCCACTTGATGACCGCGCCATCCTCGGCGATGACCGGGTCCACCTGGCTGGAGCCCAGGATCAGGCTGCGTCCCTTGACCACTTGGCCGGGCAGGCGCATGGACATGGTGACATAATGCCCTTGCAGGCTGCGGGCCATGAGTTGGCGGGCCTTGATCTCGGTGGGGTCGCTGGGGCCGGCCTGGGGGCTGCGGGCCTCGGCCTCGGTGCCGGGGCGCACGTCGCGGTTGGGCAGGTCGCCCTCGGCCATGTGCATCTTGGCCGTGACCTGGAAGGCGTAGTTGCCCATGCCCAGCACCCCGGTGCCGATCTCCTTGACCTCGAACCAGACCCGGTGCACGGCCAACTCGTCCAAATGGGGGAAGCTGCTGCGCTCGCTGAGCGCCAGGCGCTCGCCCACGGTCTCCATCTTGCGTTCGGGCTTGGGAAAGACGATGCTGTGCAGGTGCTCCACCGGATAGTCCTGGGCGGCGTAGGCGGGCAGCTCCAGGCGCACGTCCAGATAGCCTTTGCCCGGCTGGGTCAGGCCCAGTTCCACCTCGTAGTCGAAACAGCCGGCCAGGCCCAGGCCCAATAGCAGCAGGCAGGCCAGGGCTGGCAGGCGTCTGATTGGTCTCATGCGGTCCCTCGCTCTCGGGGCCTTCCTGGCCCGGCAATGGCAGGTATTGTCCCTGTCCCGAGAGGCCTGGTCAAGTGCGCTCGTTGTCTAGCGGGTTGCCCTGTGCTAACCTTGACCCCAGCCATATCCGGTCGAGGAGCCGTCCATGCGCGCCATGGTCCTGGCCGCCGGTCTGGGCACCCGGCTCAGGCCGCTGACCCATATACGTCCCAAGTGCCTGATGCCCATCATGAATCAGCCCCTGCTCGGCTTGTGGCTCACGCGGCTGGCCGGCCTGGGCGTTTCCCGGGCGGTGGTCAACACCCACCACCTGGCCGCCCGGGTGCAAGACTATCTGGCCCAGGGCGCTTGGCGCGGCCTGGAGGTGACGCCCAGCCACGAGCCGGTCATCCTGGGCACCGGCGGCGGCCTGGTACGGGCCAGACCCTGGCTGGGGGAGCGGCCCTTTCTGCTGGTCAACGCCGACGTGGTCCCTGGGGCCGACCTGAGGCCCTTGCGCGACGAAATGGCGCGGACCAGTTGCCTGGCCGTGTTGGGGCTGGTGGACGAGGCGCGCTTCAACACGGTGGCCTTGGACGGCCAGGGGCGGGTGCTGGGCTTCCGGGGTCAGGCCGGACTGGAGAACGCGGCCACTTGGCTGACCTACTCCGGCCTGGCCATGTTAAGCCCCCGCCTGCTGGACTATCTGCCCGCCAGGGGCGAGAGCAGCCTGGTACAGGGTCTGAGCGCGGCCATCGCCGCCGGCCAGGGCGTGCGCGGGCTCAAGCTGGCCGGCTTCTGGGACGACCTGGGCACGCCGGAGCGGATCATCGCCCTGCACCGCGCCCTGTTGGGCCAGCCCCCCGCCGGGCTGGAATATCTGGCCCAGGCCGGACCGGTCCTGCTGGGGCCGGCCTGGGC
>CAZLSD010000235.1:0-5426 GCA_964561775.1 uncultured Desulfarculus sp.
GTCTGACCCTGGGCACCGGGGTGGGTGGCGGGCTCATAGTCAACGGCCGCCTGGTGGTGGGGGCCCTGGGCTGCGGCGGCGAGCTGGGGCACCTGCCCCTCTATCCCGGAGGCCGTCTCTGCGGTTGCGGGGCTTTGGGCTGCCTGGAGGCCTATGCCTCGGCCACCGCCCTGGCGGGCATGCTGGCCGAAGCCCTGGCCGCGGGCCGCGCCAGTTCCTTGACGACGCAGGCCTCGGCGGAGAAGATGGCCCAAGCCGCCGGACAGGGCGACGCCCTGGCGCGGGAGCTTTTCGCCACGGCGGGAGAGGCCCTGGGCCGGGGCATGGCCGCCATCGTGGCCTTCGCCGGCCTGGACCTGATCGTGCTGGGGGGCGGCATGACCCCGGCCTGGCCCCTGATGGAAAAGGCGGCGCGCCAGGCCCTGAGCGAAACCTTGCGCATGGTGGACCCCGCCGCCGTGAGCATCGAGATTGCCAAGCTGGGACAGCAGGCCCCCCTGCTGGGCGCGGCGGCCTGGGCCGCCCATAGCCAACAAACTTCTTAACCACCGCACAAGGCGCAAGCATGGTCAAAGTCAACCGCAAGAAACTGCTCAAGGAGCCGGACGAGTTCCTGACCTTTTCCGGACGCGCCCTGGCCTGGTCCAAGGCCAACCTGCGTCTGCTGCTCTTTGGCGGGTCGGGCGTCATCCTGCTCTTGGCCCTGGTGCTGGGCATCCAGACCTACCTGAACCACCGCGCCACCGCCGCGTCCGAGGCCCTGGGGCGCGTCTTCAACGCCTATCAGGCCGTGCTGGCCGGCGCCGCCGACCAGAAGCTGAGCCAAGGCGCGGTGGAAGGCCTGGAGAAGGTGGCCCAGGAATATGGCGCCACCTTGAGCGGGCAGCAGGCCCGCCTGGCCCTGGGCAACCTGTTCGCCCACCTGGGTGAGTATCAGAAGGCCCAGAAGGTGTTCCAGGGGCTGCTGGAGGAAGCGGGGCTGCCCGGCGACTTGCAGGCCCTGGCCTATCTGGGCATGGGTCTGGCCTGGGAGGGCCTGCAAAAGTACGGCGAGGCCGCCGAGGCCTTTGCCAGCGCGGCCAAGGCCGCCGGCCCCAGCCTGGCCGCCCAGGCCGGCATGGAGCAGGCCCGCGCCCTGGAGGCCGCGGGAGACAAGGCCGGCGCCGAGAGGCTCTATCGCGCCATGCTCAAGGCCGGCGCCAACCGGGGCCAGGGGCCAGGCGCGCGCCTGCGCCTGGCCGCCATGGGGCTGGACCCGGAAGAGATGCTCAGCGCCCCCGAGCTGCCCACCAGCAAGAAATAGCCTTTTTCCCCGCCACTGGGGCCAAAACCAAGCGCCGGTCGCCCCCATGAGGGGAGCCGGCGCTTTGCTTTGCCTGCCGCCCCGGGCCTGTCACGGCGCTTGCACGGGCGGCTAGGGTAGCTTTTAACCCATTTCCGCGCAAGCGCCGCGCCAGCCGGCCCCGGCTGGGTCTTGCACGCCCCGCTGGCCCCGGAGGGAGACGGCATGAGACAAAAGGGAAGGCCCAGGCCATGGCTGGCCTGGGCGGAGATTTGGTCAGGAAACTTGGCTTGAGTTAGCGGGTGTGGTCGGGTCCCAGGCTGCCCAAGAGGCCGCGCAGGCTGTCGGGCGAGGGCAGGAACTCGGACTGGGCCAGGTATTCCTGCTGATCCGCCTGGATATTTTGGGATTCCTTCTTGCCCACCCGGTAGAGCCCCACGATGCCCTCGGCCAGCAGGCCGTCCATGGTCTGCATCTGGTTGGGCCGGGGCGGGCCCACCTGGAGGAGATATACGCTGGCGGCGGAGATGCGTGTTACGCGGTCCGGCCGGCAGTTGGCGATCCATTCCCCGGACTGACTCAAGAGGCACCCCTGGCTTACGGGTTGACGCGGGATGATTCCCAGGGACCCGATTCAGAGATCACATCGGCAGGCGGGGTAGTTTTCTTTAAGGGAATATACGCAAGGAAATGTGGAAGGCCCGGCTGGGCGAAGAATCAATCCCAGGCGGGGGTGGAGACCTGGTGGTTGTGCAGGATATCCTGGCGCACCCGGCTGAGCAGTTCGCGGGCTATGGCCCCCACCTTGCCGCCGCCCAGGGGGTCGCCCTCCAGGCTGGTGACGGGCAGCACGTCCAGGGTGGTGCCGAAGAGCATGACCTCGCGGGCCTGGCGCAGGTCCTCGACGGAAAGGGGCTGGTTCTCCACGGCGGCCAGCAGGCCGTCGGCCACCATTCCCTGGGCCAGCTCCTTGACCCGGCGGGCGGTGGTGCCCTCCAGGATGTGCAGGGGCGGGGGCAAAAGCAGGCGGTTTTGCCCGTCCACCAGGCCGATGTTCTCGGTGGAGCCCTCGGTCACTCCGCCGTCCTCGTCCAGGCCGATGCCGAAGTCCCAGCCCCGGTCCACGGCCTCGGCCTTCAAAAGCACGTTGGGCAGATAGTTGCAGCTTTTCACCGAGGCGTAGAAGCCGCTCTTGCTGGGCACCCGGCTGACCCCTATGCGCACGCCGTTTTCATAGGCCCCCGGGCTGGGGTGGTGCAGCCCGCCCACCATGACGTAGACCCCGGGGTCGGGGCATTCGTTGGGGTTGGTGGTGAAGCCGCCCGGCCCCCGGCTAAGGTAGATGCGCAGGATGCAGTCCTCTTGGCCTCCGGCCCGGATGACGGCCAGGGCCAGGCGCTTGAGTTCGCCCATGGTCAGGGGGGGCTTCAGGCGGATGGACTGGGCCGAGCCAGCCAGGCGCTCCAGGTGGCGGTCCATCTGATAGACCCGACCGGAGACGCACTTGACGGCCTCGAAGACGCCGTCGCCCCGGTGGACCATGTGGTCGTCGATGGGCACGCTCATCAGCCAGGGGTCTTTTACGATGCCCTCCAGCCAGGAGGAGTACATGGCCAGATACTCGCCGGCCCAGGGGCGCGGCAAGGCGCGCAGGCGGGCGACGGCCTGTTCTTCGCTTAATAGCGGGGGCTGTTGGCTGTAGTCGGGCATGGCCAGCAATTTACACCCCCGGCGGGAGCGCGGCAAGGGCTGGCAGGGCATCTTGATCGCTGAAGATTGACACATCAGCCCTGGCACCGTAGGATCAACGTCGACGCATGCCAAACTTCAAGCCAGGCCGCATCGGGCCGGGAGCCACGAAAACATGATCGCACGCTACACCCTCAAGGAAATGGGGGACATCTGGAGCGACGCCAGCCGCTACGCCGCCTGGCTAAAGGTGGAACTGGCCGCCTGCCGGGCCTGGCACAAGCTGGGCAAGATACCCAAGAAGGCCTTGAAGGAGATCGAGACCCGGGCCGCCTTCGAGGTCAAGAGGGTGGAGGCCATCGAGCAGGAGACCCGCCACGACGTGATAGCGTTTTTGACCAACGTGGCCGAGCACGTGGGGCCTTCCAGCCGCTACATCCACCTGGGCATGACCAGCTCCGACGTGCTGGACACGGCCTATGCCTTGCAGATCCGCGACTCGGCGGACCTAATCCTGAAGGCCCTGGACCGGCTGCTGGCCGCCCTCAAGAAGCGGGCCTATGAGCACAAGCACACCTTGCAGATGGGGCGCAGCCACGGCATCCACGCCGAGCCAGTGACCTTCGGGGTCAAGCTGGCCGGGTTCTACGCCGAGTTCGACCGCGACCGCCGGCGCCTGCAAAGCGCGACCGCCGCCGCGGCCCGGGGCAAGATCAGCGGCGCGGTGGGCACCTACGCCCATCTGCCTCCCGAGCTGGAGGAGTTGGTCATGGCCGAGCTGGGGCTGACCCCGGCGGTGGGCTCCACCCAGGTGGTGGCCCGCGACGGCTTGGCCGAGTACTTCACCTGCCTGGCCATCCTGGGCGGCTCCATCGAGCGCCTGGCCGTGGAGATACGGCACTTGCAGCGCACCGAGGTGCTGGAGGCCGAGGAGGCCTTCGCCAAGGGACAAAAGGGCTCCTCGGCCATGCCCCACAAGCGCAATCCCATCGCCAGCGAGAACCTGACCGGACAGGCCCGCCTGCTGCGCTCCTATGCCCTGGCCGCCCTGGAGAACATGCCCCTGTGGCACGAGCGCGACATCAGCCACTCCTCGGTGGAGCGCACCATCGGCCCCGACGCCAACATCATCACCCACTACAGCCTGCACCGCCTGGCCGGCATCGTGGAAAAGCTGGTGGTCTACCCCCAGCGCATGCTCAAAAACTTAAACCAGACCGGCGGGCTCATCCACAGCCAGCAGGTGCTCTTGGCCCTGGCCCAGGGCGGGGCCACCCGCGAGGACGCCTACCGCCTGGTGCAAAAAAACGCCATGGCCACCTGGGAGCAGGGCGGCAGCTTCAAGGAGCGGCTCAAGGCCGACCCCGAGGTCATGGCCGGCCTGGGTCCCAAGGCCGAGGTTATGCTGGAGGCCATGTTCGACCCCCAGAGCCATCTCAAGAACGTGGACTACATCTTCGCCCAGATTTTCGGGGAGTAACAGGCAAGGAGGCGGCCCATGCGTGTCCCGCGGCGGTTATGGTCGTGCCTGGGAGGGTTGGTCCTGGCCGGTTATGCTTTTGCCGGCTGCCAGGGCTTCAAGGACCTGGCCCAGGAATATGATCCCCGCGCCAAGCCCGAGCAGCAGGTCTACGAGGAGGCGATCGCGCCCTACCTGGTCAAGGGGGCGGTGCGGTCTGGCCCGGCCACCGAACTGCTGGCCCAGGGGCTGCCCCTGACCGCCCCGGTGCGCGTGGCCCAGGCCCGGCGGCAGGCCGCGGCCCAGGCCCTGCCCCCGGACCAGGAGCAGGCGCTGGTCAAGGCGGCCCAGGAAGACGCGGCCCAGGGACTGGAAGTGGCGCTCTCCCTCTACATCCCCGACCAGGAGCAGGCCGACCTGGACGGCGTCCGCCCCAACTGGAAGGTCTGGCTGCTCATCCCCGGCCAGGAGCCCCAGGCTCCCCGGGACATCCGCCGCATCAAGAACCGCTCCCTGCTCAACCAGGCCCTCTATCCCTTCTGGGGCCAGTGGGACCGCCTGTGGCGTCTCAGTTTCGACGCGCGCCCCGCCGGCCAGGCGCGGCTGCTTCTGGTCAGCGCCAGCGGGCGGGCCGAGTTGCAGGTCCGGCTGGAATGAGAGCCTTGGGCGGCCGCGCCGAGCTATCGGTATAATTCCCCTTGAATCGGCATCTTGAATGGGAGTAGCCAACATGACGCGACTACTTAAATTCTCCTGGCTGGTCAGCGCCATGGCCCTGCTGGCCTGCCTCACCTTCACCGGCCAGGCCTGGGCGCGGGCCGGCGGCAGCAAGAGCAGCGGCAGCGCGGGCAGCCGCATCAGCGGCGGCAGCCGCACCTCCAGCGCCCCGGCCATGCCGGCCAGCCCCAGCACCAGCTCCAGCAGCAAATCCAGCGCCAGCGGGACCACCTCGGGCGCGACATCGGGAACGACTTCGGGAACGACTTCGGGAACGAC
>CAZLSD010000236.1:0-5412 GCA_964561775.1 uncultured Desulfarculus sp.
GGCCTCGCCGCCGCCTGGCGCGGGGCGCAAACAACAACGGCGGCGGCCCGGAGGCCGCCGCCGTCTGGCTTGACGCCGGGAGGCTGAGCTTACTTCTTCACGTCGCCGGTGGCCGCGCCGTGCAGTTTGATCTCAACCTTCTCCTCCAGAGACTGGTAGTACTCCTGGAGAATCTTGACCACCTCGGGACGGGAGAACTCGGCCGGCAGGTCGCCGCCCTCGGACAGCGTCTTGCGCACCATGGTGCCGGAGAGCAGGAGACGGTCTTCCTTGCCGTGGGGGCAGGTGCGCAGAGAGGCCATGCCGCCGCACTTGTAGCAGTGGAAGGTCCAGTCGATGTTGAGGTTGGTGATCTCGAGGCTGCCCTTGGGGATCTCCAGGAAGATCTTCTGGGCGTCGAAGGGACCGTAGTAGTCGCCCACGCCGGCGTGGTCGCGGCCCACGATCAGGTAGGAGCAGCCGTAGTTCTGACGGAACACCGCGTGCAGCAGGGCCTCACGGGGACCGGCGTAGCGCATCTCCATGGGGTAGCCCTTGGTGATGATGGTGTTCTTGACGAAGTAGTTGTCCACCAGGGCGTTGATGGCGTTGACGCGCACGTCGGCGGGGATGTCGCCAGCCTTCAAGTTGCCCAGGATCTGGTGGATGATGACGCCGTCCATGACCTCGACGGCGATCTTGCACAGGAACTCATGGGAGCGGTGCAGAGGGTTGCGGGTCTGGAAGGCGGCGATGCGGCTCCAGCCGTTGGCCTCGAAGATGGCGCGGGTCTCGGCCGGGGTGGCGTAGATGCCGGGGTACTGCTCGGGGAAGCCACCCTCGCTCACGACCTTGATGGGACCGGCGATGTTCCACTTCTTCTGCTCGTAGACCTTCTCTACGCCAGGGTGTTCTTTGTCGTCGGTGCGGTAGACGTTCTTGGCCTCGAAGACCTTGTCGATCTGGTACTTCTCGGTCACTTCCATGGTGGCCACCAGGCCGCCGAACTCGTCGCAGACCAAGGCCAGCTTGTCGCCCACGTTCACGCCGTCCTCGTCACCGGCGGAGCAGGTGATCGGGATGGGCCAGAACAAGCCGTTCTTCATCTTCATCTCGGCGCAGACGCCCTTCCAGTCGGCCTCGCCCATGAAGCCGGTCAGCGGCGTGAAGGCGCCGATACCCATCATGAAGCAGTCGCAGGCTTCACGAGAGGAGATATCCAATTTCTTGTAGCCGGCGGCGGCCTTTTTCTCGGCCTCGAGGGCGGCGCCGCTGAGCAGCAACGGATTGAGAGCGCCTCCACCATGGGGGGAAACCAGTGCCATGTAAGTCCTCCTTCGGTTTTAGATGTCTTGCGCCTTGTGGGCGCCCGCCCAGGGGGCGGTGCTTGAGCCTTTATCTGCAAGCGGCCGTCGGGCCGCCTAACTGGACTTCCAAGTTGTGCCGACAGGCACAATCTCCGTCCCGCCCCAGACAGTCAGAGCCCCCGCGCAGGGCTGTTCAGGCCGCGCGCGCACTTCTCCCAATTGCCTGAGCGTTAGCGGCTAAATTAAATAGAGGCCGTCGCGCTGTCAAGCCCAAAGTTGGTTGGGTGATGGGACTCATGGATGCCATAGGGTATGGACCTCATGGCGGAAATGCCTGGCCCTTGGCATGGTTGATTTAGCATATCAACTGGTTATCCTTCAGGAGCTTCCCCATCCCCTGCCGGAGCGGCCAGTTGAGCCAGCCTTTGGCCCAGCAGTTTGAGCCGGGCCGCCACCAAGGGCGCGGGGTCCAAAAGATTGAGTTCTCCCCAGCGGGCCATGACCACCACCAGGGCCTCGGGCTCCAGGTCCAGCCAGGCCGCGCCTCCTTCCCGCCCCAGCAGGAAGGCGAAGACCCCCCGGCCCGAGGGCTCCTCCGGGGCCTTCCGCATCATTTGCTTGCGCTCTTGCGGGCTGGCGGACAAGGGGCGCGCCAGATCCTCTCCCGAGTTGGGGGCCAGGGCCATCAGCTCCAGCACGGCCTGGCGGTCCAGTTCCTCCAGGATGGCCAGGGGCGCGGGCTCCTGGGGGCGGGTGACCAGATAGAGTCTATAGGACGAAGCCTGTTCCAGCTCTTCCAATTGGGCCAGCAGAAAGGACGGGGTGTAGCTGACGGCCGCCGGGCGGAACTGGCTGCGCCAGGCCGAGGCCAGGCGGGCGATGGCCGCCAGGTCGGCCTGGGGGTCAAAGCTGGGCGGACGCTTGAAGCGCATCGTCCTCCCCGCCGGGCTTGGGGCGCAGGGCCTTGGCCAGCAGCCGGCAGGCGCCGCAAACCTCCACGAAGCTGGGCGTGCCGCAGACCGCGCAGGTGAGGGGAGCCTCGACCGGCGGGGGCGGGGATTGCTTGGCCCGCAGGAAGCTTAGGTAAAAGTCCAGCTTGGTGCCGGGCATCTTCTGCTCCAGCAGGTGCATGGCTTGCTGATAAAAGGGCAGGGTGGCGCCCTTGGACTTGGGGCAGGAGCCGGCGGCCACCGGCAGCTCCTTGGCCTTGGCATAGGCCTTGACCTCGTCCCCGCCCAGGCGGCACAGGGGCTTGATCTTGGCCGCCAGGCCCCGCTGGCTGGCCGGCAGCATGGGCCACTGGCGCTCCAGGTGGTGCTCGTGCCGATGGATCAGGTTGCCCAAGAGCCGGCCGGTCTCGTCGTCCAGGTGGTGGCCGGTGGCGATGGTCCCGGCCCCCAGGCGGGTGCAGAGCAGGTTCAGGTAGTGGCGCTTCATGGAGCCGCAGACCGAGCAGAAGGCGCGGCGGTTGGCGCGCACCACCTGGGCCATGTCGCAGCCCATCATCTCGCGCAGGTTGAACACGTGCAGGGGACGCCCCAGGCGGGCGGCCATCTCCTGGCTGCTGGCCAGGGAGGCCTCGCTGAAAGGCCCCAGGTCCAGGCCCAGGTGCAGCCCCTCGGTATCATAGCCCAAATCATGCAGCACCTGCCACAGGGCCAGGGAGTCCTTGCCCCCGCTCACCGCGGTGAGCACCGGCTGCCCCGGGGACAACATGCCGTAATCCTTGATGGCTTTTTCCACCTGCCGGCGGAAGAATATCTCCAGGCACCCGTCGCAGAAGCGGGCGTTGTGCTGGGGAAAACGGTGGCGGGCCGGGCCGCGGCAGCGGCTGCATTTCATGCCAGGGTCGGTCATGGGCCAGAATATATCCCAGCGCGGCCCTGGACGCCAACGCCGCGCTGGCGGGGCCGGCGTCCGCCCGGCCCAAGCCCGCCGGGAAAAAACAAAGGGCGGGGTCTCCCCCGCCCCTGGCGCGCCGTGCCGGAGCTGGCCGCCTAGTTCATCACGCCCTTGAAACGCACGTGGAAGACCTTGTCGCCGGACTGGATGCCCAGCTTCTCGTCGAAGGGTCCGGGAGGCAGCTTGTCCACGTTGGGGCTAACCATGATCTGGGCCTTGGCCCCCGGCGCCAGCCACTGCTCATCCACCACCAGGCGGTCGGCGTTGTAGATGAGCTTGTCGATGACCAGGGTGTCGGCGCAGGTCTTGTTGACCACCACCGGGCGGGCCAGGCCGGCCATGCCCTTCTTGACCCCGCCGAAATAGACCTCGCCCGGAGCCACGTTGAAGGGCCCCTTGATGTCGGCCACGATATAGAGGCTGACCTTGGAGGAGCCGGGCACCACCAGGAAGATGGGGCCGGCGAAGTCCATGGGCTCCTTGGCCTTGGCGCTGACGGTGAGCTTGTACTCGCGTCCGCCCGGGGTGGGGGTCAGGCGCGCGTCCAGATACTCGCTCATGGGGTTTTCCACCCCGGCGATGAGCAGGGGCTTGCCGTCGGGCTCGGTCAGGGTGGCGGTGACGCTGATGGGCGCGCCCACGCAGCCCGCCAGGTCCAACCGGCGGCCCAGGTCAACCTTGACCCGGCTGTGGGTCTCGCCCAGCATGATCAGGGTCACGAAGGGGTTGCTGGTGTCGTTGCTGGCCACCACGGCGGTCTTGCGGAAAGCTCCGGTGATGCCGCTGGTGTCCAAGGTCATGTTGATGACGCCCTTCTCGCCGGGTTTGACGACCCTATCGAACATGGCCACCGCGCAGCCGCAGGAGGGGGTGACGCTGTCGATGATCAGGTTCATCTTGCCCTGGTTGGTGAAGGTGAACTGGGCGTTCAGGTGCTGCCCTTCGCGGGCGTTGGGATAGACCAGTTCGGTCTGCTCGAAGGCTATCTTGGGCCCGGGGCCGGCGGCCAGGGCCGGCATAACCCACGCCAAGGTAAGCAGCAAGGCCGGCCACAACGAACGAAAAACTAGCCTGGACATAACAACTCCCTTGAGGCATCCTGTCAGTCTAAAGACAGGGCCGGGGGCTCGGCCCATCCGCACTTAAAAGACCCCAATTGGCGAGGATATCATAGGCCCCCTTCGCCGTCCACCAGGCGGGGGCGACCCAAAATCACGAAGGGCCATAAGCGATGGAAACTCTGCAAAAACCCACTAGGGTCTATCTCTGGCGCCACCCCGAGGTGGTGGGGGGAAGGGATGGCAGGGTCTACGGCCACCAGGATGTGCACCTTTCCCGCGAGGGGCGCGACCAGATCAAGGCCGTGGTGCGCTACCTGGAAGGCGAGAAGCTGACCGCCATCTACACCAGCGACCTGCAACGCGCCCAGATACTGGCCGAGGCCATTGGCCGCGCCCATGTGCCCCGCCTGAAAACCACCCCCACCCCGGCCCTGCGCGAGCTCAAGCTGGGGGTCTGGGAGGGCATGAGCTACCAGGAGATCAGCCGCCGCTATCCCAAGGAACTGGAGGCCAGACAGCGCGACTTGCCCAACTTCCGCATCGAGGGCGGCGAATCGCTGCAAGAGATGGCCGCCCGGGTGGTGCCGGCCTTCGAGGAACTGGTGGCCAAGCACAAGGGAGGCACTATCTGCGTGGTGGCCCACGCCGGGGTCAACCGGGTGATCCTGACCCATCTGCTGGGCGCGTCGCTGGGCGGCATCTTCCGCCTGGCCCAGGATTACGCCTCCTTGAACATCATAGACGTATACGCGGACGGCCTGCCCGTCATCCAGGCGGTCAACCAGCGCATCGTTCCGGAGGAGGAGGACTAGGGCCGCGGCCCCGCCCGGCCGCTTGGAACTGGGCGGGACGCTGGGGGGATGCCCCCCGCCAAAATAAAAAAACGATATTCCGGACGGGCGGGCTTTCTCCGCCCGTCCTGCCTTTTTGAGAGCGTCTCGCGTCCCTGCCTGGGGTCTTGCGGCGCCCGGCTCAGACCCGACGGCCTCGCCGGCGGCGCAGGGCTTCCCTTTCCAGGGCCTCCAGCCAATCCTGGTTGAGCTGGCCCAGGCGGCGGGGGGAGTAGAACAAGCGCAGGGGAAGCAGAACCCAGCCGGTGAGCACCTCGCGGCTTTCCACCAGGGTGCCTTGGCCGGCCAGATCGCGGAAGGCGTAGCTGTGCA
>CAZLSD010000237.1:0-5400 GCA_964561775.1 uncultured Desulfarculus sp.
AACCTGCGCCTTGCCGCAGCGATGGCCAAGGGGATCAGACGCGGGGCACGACTTCCTGAATCTGTCTTCCTCCCGCGCCGGCGCGACAAAGGCGATCGCGCCCCAAAGCCTCGGCTACTCCTCCTCCTCCAGCCCGTAGCGCTTGAGTTTCTGCCGCAGGGTCTTGCGGTCTATGCCCAGGGCGGCGGCGGCCTCGCCGCGGCGGCCTCCGAAGTGTTTGAGCATCTGGAGGATGTGGTGGCGTTCCACCTCGGCCAGCAGGATGGGTCCGCTTTCGGCTTCCTGGCTGCTTTGCATGACTTGGGCCATCTCCAGGTCGGGCAGGTCGATCCAGGGGCCGGTGGCCAGCACGGCCAGGCGCTGGACCATGTTCTGCAGCTCGCGCACATTGCCGGGCCAGCGTTGGCGGGATAGCCAGTGCAGCACCGCCGGAGTGAAGCCTTGCAGGCGGCGGGGGTTCAAGGAACGGTAGCGTTTGAGGAAGTGATCGGCCAAGAGCGCCACGTCCTCGGGGCGCTCGCTCAAGGTGGGCAGGTGGATGCGCAGCACGTTGAGACGGTAGAAGAGGTCCTCGCGGAAGGAGCCCTTCTTGACCGCCTCGGCCAGGTCTTGGTTGGTGGCGGCCAAGAGGCGGGTGTCCACCCGCACCACCCGGTTGCTGCCCACCTTGGTGATGGCGCGATCCTCCACGGCCTTCAAGAGCTTGGCCTGTATCTCCGGCGAGATGTTGCCCACCTCGTCCAGGAAGAGGGTGCCGCCGTGGCTCAGCTCGAACTTGCCCACCTTGTGTGAGTCGGCTCCGGTGTAGGCGCCCTTGACGTGGCCGAACAGCTCGGACTCGAAGAGGGTGGGCACCAGGGTGGAGCAGTCCAGGGAGACGAAGGGGTGGTCGCGCCGGGGCGAGAGCTGGTGCAGGCGGCGGGCCATGAGGCCCTTGCCGGTGCCGCTCTGGCCGGTCAGGAGCACGGTGGTGTCAGTGGGGGCCACCCGGTCCACCACCTCCAGCACCCGGCGCATGGCCTGGCTGGCCGCCACGATCTCGGTGGGCAGGGAGCGGCGCTCCAGTTCGGCGCGCAGATAGGCGTTCTCCATGACCAGTTGGCGCTTCTGCAGGGCCATCTCCACCGACTGGCGCAGCTCGGCCGGGGTGAAAGGCTTGCAGAGAAAGTCGGTGGCTCCCAGCTTCATGGCCTCCACGGCGGTCTCGATGGTGCCGTGGCCGGTGATGACGATGACCAGGGCCTGGGGATCCTGTTCGCGCATCTGGCGCAGCACGGTCATGCCGTCCAGGTCGGGCAGGCGCAGGTCCAACAGCACCAAGTCATAGGCCCAGCGGCCCACCATGGCCAGGCCGCGGGCGGCGTTTTCGGCCAGGTCCACGTCGTGTCCGCCACGGGTCAGGGTCTCGCGGCAGGCGTCGCGCATCACGCCTTCATCGTCTATGACCAGTATTTTCGGCCTGTTCTGCATGAGGCCCCCTGCTGAAGGTAGGTAATCCCAACCATTTAATTGCCAAAGCGGACGCTTGTCAACCAATTGCCCGGGCGCGAAATTGTTGACGTGGCTCCCTGTTGCGTTTAGGTTTACCCATTCACATGCGGGCACACCTCACGCGGGCGGGAAAAAATGGACGAGCAACTGTCGGCCCTGCACACGGATTTTTACGAGATAACCATGGGCGCGGTGTACTTCGACCGGGGCATGCACGGTCAGGCCACCTTCAGCTTGTTCGCCCATGATCTGCCGGTGGACCGGGGCTACATGGTGGCTGCCGGCTTGGAGCTGGTGCTGGACTATCTGGAGGATTTCCATTTCACCCCCCGGGAGATCGACTACCTGGCCTCGCTTAATCGCTTCAAGCCAGAGTTCCTGCAATTCCTCTCCCAGGTGCGTTTCCAGGGCGAGGTCTGGGCCCTGCCCGAGGGCACGGTATGTTTCGCCGAGGAACCCATCCTGGAGATCACCGCTCCCATCATAGAGGCCCAGTTGGTGGAGACCTTCGTCATCAACCTGATCAACCTGCATTCCACCCTGGCCTCCAAGGCGGCGCGCTGCGTGCTTAGCGCCCAGGGGCGCAACCTGGTGGACTTCAGCCTGCGCCGCACCCACGGCCGCGACGGCGGTTTGGCCGCGGCCCGCTCCTCGGCCTTGGTGGGTTTCTCGGGCACCAGCAACGTGGCCGCCTCGCTCAAATTGGGGACCCCGCCGGTGGGGACCATGGCCCACTCCTTTGTCGAGGCCTTTGGCGACGAGATAGCCGCCTTCCGGGCCTTTGCCCAGGTTTTTCCCGACCACACCGTGATCCTGGTGGACACCTATGACTGCGACTCGGGCCTGCGCCGGGCGGTGGAGGTGGCCCAGGAGCTCAAAGCCCAGGGTCACAAGATGGTGGGCATCCGGGTGGACTCGGGAGACATGGTGGCTTTAAGCCTGCAAGCCCGCCAGTTGCTGGACCAGGCCGGGCTGGAGCAGGCCCTGGTGGTGGTCTCGGGCAGCCTGGATGAATACGCCATCGAACGCCTGCTGGCCCAGGGCGCCAAGGTGGACCTGTTCGCCGTGGGCACCAAGATGGGCAGCTCGGCCGACGCGCCCTATCTGGACCTGGCCTACAAATTGGTCAACTACGACGGCCGACCCACTTTGAAGCTGAGCGCGGGCAAGATGAGCTGGGTCAACCCCAAGCAGCTCTGGCGGCAGTTGGACAAGGACGGCCGCATCAGCCACGACCTGCTGGGCCTGCGCGACGAGGAGCAGCCTGGAGCGCCCCTGCTGGTTCCGGCGATGAAGGATGGCCGCCGTCTGGCCCCCAACCCCAACTGGCGCGAGGCCCGCCAGCGCTTCCAGGAGGACGTGGCCCGGCTGCCGCCGGCCTGCCTGCCCCTGCGCGCGCCCGGCCGGGTTCCCCTGGAGATCACCCCCGGCCTGCGCCAGTTGCAGCAGCGAGTCAGCAACCAGGTACTAGGCCTCTAGAAAAAGCCTGCGTCCTGGCCGCCCGTCCCGCCGGGGCGGGCGGCCTTGTTTCCCGCCGCGTCCTGCCTTTCACTCCTGTTTGCGCTTCCCGCTCTTGTGTTAACCTGGAATTGAGGCAGGCGGCGAATCAAGCCGCCGGGCGGGGGCTGTCCATCTCATTCCAGGGGGTAAGACATGAGCATAGTCACCTTGTCTGGCGAAACCGGAGCCCTGCGTTATGAGCTGGCCCAGGAGGTCTGCGAGCGGGGAGGTCTTCTCCTGGTGGACCGGCGCACCCTGATGGAGGCGGTGCAGGGGCTGGTGGACATCACCCGCGAGGAGCACCAGCTGCTGGCCGAGGAGGGGCCGGCCCTGTTGGACATGGGCAACCGCAGGCGCAGAGTCTTTGCCGCCCTGCTGGAGTCGGTGCTGTTGCAATATGCCCAAATGGGCAACGTGGTGCTTTTGGGGCGAGGGGCCAATTTCCTCATGCGCCTGGTGCCGGGGGTGCTCCGGGTGCGGGTGGTGGCGCCCCTGGAGATACGCGCCCAGCGCCTGGCCAAGCGGGAGAACATGGAGCTGGACCGGGCGCGCCAACTGGCCACGGTCATCGATCAGCAACGCCGGGCCTACATCGCCCACATCTTCAACGCAGACTGGGCCTCGGCCCTGCACTATGACCTGGTGCTCAACATGGGCCGGCTCACCCTGGAGCAGGCCGCTTCCACCATCCTGGACCTGACCGCCCACGCCACGTTCCAGCCTTCTTCCGAAACCAGCCGCCTCATGGCCGATCTGGTGCTGGCCTCGCGGGTGCGGCGGCGGCTGGTGGAGGAGGTGGACATCCACGCCCTGGAGGTGGAGGCCCTGGGCGACCAGGCGCATCTGTCCGGCTACGTGGGCTCGCGCGAGGACCAGGACCTGGCCCTGCGCCTGGCCGGCGAGACCGAGGGCGTGGGGCGGGTCATCTCGGCCCTGGAGGTCAGCCCAATGCTGACCAAGTTCACCGTCTGAGCGCAGACCCCGGCTTCCGGCTGTCACCAGTCTGGCAAAACGCGCTGGGGGCGGGCTTCATCGCCCGCCCCCCCTGCGCGGCCAGCCTGTCGCCAGCCGTTTCCCGTCTTCTCCCGTCCCCGCTCCTTAGCTGCGGTAGTCGGCGTTCTCCTGCACGTAGGCGTGGCCCAGGTCGCAGGTGAGCACCCAGAACTCGCCGCTGCCCAGGCCCAGGTCCAGGCGTATCTCGTAGCGCGGCGAGCGCATGGCTTTGGCGGCCAGGGCTTCCTGCTCCGGGCCGTTGTATTGGCCATCCTTGGCGATGTGGCCTTGGCCGATCCAGAGGTTGAAGCGCTCCGGGATGAAGGGCCAATTCTCCCGCCCGGCCAAGGCCCCGGCGGTGGAGAATAGCCGGCCCCAGTTGGCGTCTTGGCCGGCGAAGGCCGTCTTGCACAGGGGCGAGTGGGCCACGGCATAGCAGTGGGCTTTGGCCTGTCCGTCATCGGGCGCGCCAGTGACCCGCACCCTGATCAAGTGCTCGGCCCCTTCGCCGTCGGCCACCATCATGGCGGCCAATTTCTGGCAGACCTGGGTCACGGCGGCGGTGAAGGCGGGCAGGTCCGCATGCCCCGGGGTCAGTTCGGGGTTGCCGGCCTGGCCGCTGGCCAAGAGCAGCAGGGTGTCGTTGGTGGAGGTGTCGCCGTCCACGCTGGCCCGGTTGAAGCTTAGCTCCACGGCCTGGCCCAAAGCCTGGGCCAGGGCGGCGGGGCTGGCCGCCGCGTCGGTCAGGACAAAGGCCAGCATGGTGGCCGAGGGCGGGGCCATGCTGGGCCGGATCATGCCCGCGCCCTTGGCCAGGCCCACCACGGCGATCCTGCGTCCGTCCAGCACGGCCTCGGCCCGGGCCATCTTGCGGAACACGTCGGTGGTCATGATGGCCCCGGCCGCCCGGGGCAGGCCGTCGGGGGCGAGGTCGGCGGCCAGGGCGGGCAGGGCCGCCTCCACCTTGGCCGCGTCCAGGAGCTGGCCGATGACCCCGGTGGAGCAGGGCAGTATCTCCTCCGGCGCGCAGCCCAGGGCCGCGGCGGCGGCCCGGCAGCAGCGCAGGCTGGCCTCGATCCCAGGCTGGCCCGTGGCGGCGTTGGCCCCGCCGCTGTTGGCCAGGATAGCCCGCACCCGTCCGCCCGTGATGTGCCGCCGGCTCACCTGCACCGGCGCGGCGGCCAACAAATTTCTGGTGAACACCCCCGCCGCGCTCACCGGACGCTCCGCCGCGATGAGCGCCAAATCCGCCCGCCCGTCCTTGCGCAAACCGCAGGGCACGCCCCCTCCCATGAACCCGGCCACCCGGGCCTCAATCTCCGGCGCTTGCTTGAGCGGCGCATCCCCCATCGGCGGCAGTTGTTCCATGTCGAGACTCCTTTTTTAAGAGAGAATCTGGGGGAGAACCTTTTTTGC
>CAZLSD010000238.1:0-5399 GCA_964561775.1 uncultured Desulfarculus sp.
AAGGGTTATCCGCACCCAAGCCTGCCTGTGGCAGGCTTGGGGCCCGCGCCCCCCACCCCCTCCTTCCTAAAAAAGCGCATGACGGGTTACGCTGGCGCTAACTCCATCGCTTTTTTTGGAGAGGGGGTCTGGGGGAGAACCTTTTTTGCGCTGCAAAAAAGGTTCTCCCCCAGTCTTCTCCCCTTCCCTGCCGGCCGGGCAAAATATTCCCGCGCGGGTCAGTGAAGAAAGGGCGGGGGGCTGTCGATTAGACGATAAAGCAGAGAGACGAGGGGGCCGCCAAAGGCCCCAAACCTTGCGTATAGGCCCGGTTGACTTGGCCGGGGGACGCCGGGAAGCTGGGGTACGGGTTTTGCATTAGAACCCGTTGGGGCGGTGGCTGGTAGGGCGTCATGAGCAGCCCGGCCAGTTGCTGGCGGCGCAGCACCTCGGCGAAGCTGGCGGGTTCGCGCCCCTGGTAAACCCGGGTGGGCGCGGGTTCCCGCGACAAATTGGCGGTTTCGGCCGTGTAGAGGGCTGTGGAGGGAAGGTCCGGGCCTTCCTGGCGACTCCAGCTCAGGTCCAGAGCGAAGGAGGAGCCGGACAGCCGCCAGCTGTGGCTGGTCTGGGCTCGCCAGGCCGGCTCGGGCAAAGGGTCTCCGCTGGTCCGCGGAGAAGACTCCGCCGGAGCCAAGGGCCCGAGGCCGCTGGTGCTGGGCTGGGCGCGCATGCTTGCGTCCCTGCTAGAGAAATTTGTTTATTTTACCTTTTTTACTGCGGATAGGGCAAGCCTTTCCGCGCTGTGCGGTTTTTGGCGCTGCCGGGGAAAAATTGACCCCCATGCAAAAAAAAGATAAAGTTTCCTGGGCTGGAGGCCGATCAATGTAGCGAGGCCATGTAAAAGGCGAGCAAGAAGAGATGACCATAACATCGTTCCAGGTCCAGAATATCCTGCGCACCTACGCCAAGCAGCTAAGCCGTGGGCAACGCTTGGCCAGGGTGCGCGCCGCCAGCGAGTCGCTGCCGGCGGACCAGGTGAACATAAGCATCGAAGCTCGCCGCAAGCAGGTCATCGAGAAGATAACCTCGGAGATCGTCAACAACATAGGCCTGCGCGTGCCTGGACGCGACACCGCGGGCCTGGCCAGCCTGGAGGAGATGGCCCTGAGCCAGCTCTCCCAGGAATATGGAGGAACCCTGGACCTGAGCCAGGACGAGACCACCGGGCAGCTCAGCTTCAAGCTGGTGGACGCCCAGGAGGGAACCCTGCTCAGGGACTTGGGGCCGGAGGAGTCGGCCCGCTTGCAGGACCGGCTCTACGCCATCACCCAGGAGATTATCGACCAGAACATGGTCTAGAAGGAGGCCGCTCCCGTAAAAACGTCCGCGTCAAGATATTGACCCCGTGGCAAACCCAGCTATCGCTGCCCCCTGCTCCTTGCCCGGGAAAAGCAACGCCTCTCGTCCGGGCTCAAGGCCCGGGGAGTGGGCGACCAGACGCCAAGACGCGGTAAAACCACGGAAGCGCCGGATTTAGGGAGGGTCAACCATGCAGATCAAGGAGACCCTGGGCTACCCCAGCAAGATTCCCGAAGGGCGTGAGCGCCCCAACGGCTCGGGCAAGGCGACGGAAAAGTCCGCCACCGCCTCTGGGGCCGAGGCCGCCGCCGCCGCCAGCGATCGGGTGGAACTCTCCGGACGCAGCCGCGAGATGGCCAAGGCCTCCGAGGTCTTGGCCGCCACGCCCTCGGTGCGCTCCGACATGGTCAACGAGATCCGCCGCCGCCTGGAGAACAACGAGTACCAGGTGGACTCGGAAAAGCTGGCTGACAAGATGATCGTGGACTTCCTGCGCGACGTGGTCTAGACAGACCCGCCCCGGCCAACCCAGCCTGCTCCCCCGCCGCCGGCCATTAGGGCCGGCGGTCCGCTTTTGCGGGCTTGCCGCCGGCCCAGCCGTAATCGCCTGTCATATACAGGTGATACCCCATCCCGACCCTGCACCCTTCATTTGTTCCTGGCCTCCCGCCCCAGGCGTGGTACGGAAGTTGCTTCGCTCAAGCGCGAGTCAAGACAAAGGGAATAATCTGCCCAGGAGCAGGCATGGATTTTCTGGAGCGCAACTTAAGCGCCCTGGCCAGGCAGGATCATCGCCTGGCCCAGCTCTTGGCCGCCACCCCGCCCGCGCCGGAGGCGGTCCTGGAGCCCAGCAAGAGCGGACCGCCCGCCCTGCGCCTGGGGCAGACCCGGCTCACCTCCAGCGTGGACCCGGCCCAGGAGGGCATGAGCCAGGCCGCCCTGGCCCCGCCAGGCCCCTTGGCG
Organism: uncultured Desulfarculus sp.; assembly: GCA_964561775.1. Classification (GTDB taxonomy): domain Bacteria; phylum Desulfobacterota; class Desulfarculia; order Desulfarculales; family Desulfarculaceae; genus JACRDC01. Next base: position 2,302 of record CAZLSD010000238.1, read on the forward strand.
GCCTTCGGCTTCGGCCTGGGCTATCACCTGGAGCCCCTGGCCGGCCGCGATGTGGTGGTCTGGGAGCCCGACCCCGGCCTGCTGCGCCTGGCCCTCTCCGCCCGCGACCTCACCGCCCTGCTGGAGCATATCCGCCTGGTGGTGGACCCGGCCCAACTGGGCGACCTGGGCGGCCGCTCGCCCTATGTCCACCGCCCCTCGGCCCGCCTGCACCCGGCCCTGGCCGAGGGCCTGATCCGCCGCCTGGACCAGAGCCCTCCCCTGCGCCAGCGGCCGGAGCGACCCCGGGTGCTGGTGGTTCCGCCCCTGCTGGGTGGAACCCTGGCCTCGGCCTATTGGTGCGCCCAGGCCCTTGATCACCTGGGCTGCCAGGTGCGCACCCTGCCCCTGCAGGAGATGGCCCCCCTCTACCGCCTCATGTTCCAAGAGCCCCAGCCCCCCGAGCGCCTGGACCGCCTGCGCGCCCCCATGGTGCGCTTTCTGGGCGAGCTTACCGTGCTCAAGGCCGAGGAGTTCCAGCCCGACCTGGTGCTGGCCCTGGCCCAGGCCCCCCTGGACCGCCGGGCCTTGGCCGAACTGCGCCGCCTGGGCCTGCGCACCGCCTTCTGGTTCGCCGAGGACCACCGCCTGATGGTCTATTTCCGCGAGGTGGCCGCCTCCTACGACCACTTTTTCCACATCCAGGGGCCACAGATGGAGCGCGAACTGGACCGCCTGGGGGCCAACCACAGCTATCTGCCCGTGGCCGCCCATCCCCCCCAGCACCGCCCCCTGGAACTGACGGAACTGGAGCGCAAGCGCTATGGCGCGGCCGTGGGCTTCATGGGCGCGGGCTATCCCAACCGCCTGCGCATCTTCACCGAGCTGGTGGAAAAGGGCCTGGACCTGCGCCTGTGGGGGGTGGATTGGCCCCGCCAGGGTCCCCTGGCCGCCTGCCTGGCCGAGAAAAACCGCTACCTGGACAGCGACGAGGTGGTCAAAATCTACAACGCCTGCCAGGTGGTCATAAACCTGCACTCCTCCTTCCAGGCCGCCCAGGGCATCGGCGGGGCCGACTTCGTCAACCCCCGCACCCTGGAGGTGCCGGCCTGCGGCGGCTTCCAGCTGGTGGACCAGGTGCCCCGCCTGGCCGAGTTCCTGATCCCCGAGCAGGAGGTGGCCACCTTCCGCGACCAGGACGAACTGCTGGAGAAGGTGCGCCACTATCTGGACCACCCCGGCCAGCGCCAGGCCCTGGCCCAGGCCGGACGGCGCAAGGTGCTCTCCCAGCACACCTATTACCACCGCCTGGAGCGCCTGCTCACCATATGCTTGGGCCAGGCCCCCCAGGCCGCCCAGCCGCGGGCGCCACAGGACCAGCCGGCCGCCGGCGCGGCCGTGGAGATGATGCTAAACCGCCTGGCCGCCGCCGCGGCCTGAAAGCACGGGCGCGCCAAGGACGAGCGCGACCCCCAGCAAGGAGGCTGTTCACATGGACCTATGGCTCGACGGCAAGCAGATGAACCCCGTGCCTCCGGGCGCCAACCTGATGGAAATCCTGGGCTCGGTGGTGGCCGAGATCGGCGGCCAGAGCACCATGAAGGAGGTGCGCGTCAACGGAACCCCCTACAGCGAGAGCCAGATGGGCCCCGCCGGAGAACTCCTGCGCGATCGCATCCAGAGCCTGGAAGTGGAGACCATGCCCAACCGCCAGGTGGCGGCCCACTTCCTGGCCAACGCCGGCCACTTCATCCAGACCATCTCCCAGGCCCTGGGCAAGGTGGCCGAGATGTTCCGCGTCAACGACGAACGCGAGGCCAGCGAGCAGTACCTGCGCAGCCTGGACAGCCTACAGCTCTTCCTCCAGGTGCTGGCCATGAGCCGCGAGGTCCTGGGCCTGGACTTCGACACCATCGTCCACCAGGGCCAGAGCCTGGAAAAGCGCATGGAGACCCTCTCGGCCCTGGTGCAGGAGATGCTCTCGGCCCAGCAGCGCGAGGACTGGGTGCTCTTGGCCGACCTGATGCAGTACGACCTCATCGCCGAACTGGCCGTCTGGCAGGAGGTCATGCCAGCCCTGGCCCAGCGAGCAAGCTCATGAAAAAGCTGGACGCCCTCCTGCGCTTGGAACGGAAGCACCACGAACTGCTGGGCCTGGCCCAGGTCATGGTGGGGCTGTTGGAAACCAACCAGGTGGAGGCCATGGACGACGCCTGGGTCAAAAGAGGGCGTCTGTTCCGCGAGATATGCCAGCTCCACCGCGAGCTGGGCCCCAGCTTCCAGGACTGGCCCCTGTTCCTAAGCCAGCTTAGCGGCGCGGACCAGCCCCGCGCCCGCCAGGCCGTGGCCAGCCTGGAGCAGAAGGCCCGCAAAGTGCTGGAACTGGACGCCCGCAGCAAGGTCATGCTGGCCAAGCATGTGGAGGAACTCTCCGGCCAGATCAAGCGTCTCAGCGACGGACGCCAGCTCCTGCGCGCCTACCGCTCCGCCAACCAGCGCATGATCCCGCCCCTGCAAATATCGCGCACCGGCTAGGAGGGGGCAGGCAAGAGTTGGGGGGGCCTTTTGCGGCGTAATACCAATTTCAGTTCAAACATCGTAGGTTGACAGTGAAAAAACGGGCGGGGATAAACCACGCCCCTAATTTAAGAATTAGATTCTTGATGTAGGGGCGGGGCGTCTTCGCGTCACCAAACCTGGCCGCCTTGAGTCCTTCTATCCCCGTTTGCTGAAAAGCGTCTGTAGCTTCAAGAGCAGCCCCATGTCGCCCTGGGCCTGGTACTTGCCGCCCATGAAGGCCGCCGCCCCGTTTAGCCGCCCCTGGGCGATGGCCAGCCAGACCTGGGCCGGGGTGCTGATGGTCAGGCTGGGCGCGGGCGAGGGGCCTTCCATCAAGCGGCAGCGCCCCTGGCCTATCTCCAGGTGCGCGACGAAGTTCTCCTCGCCCGTGACCACGAACTGGATGTGGGCGGATAGCCCCGGGGCCGCCGCCGGGTCGAAACCCAGGGGCATCATCTGGAGCAGCTCCCGGCAGGTGTGGGCATCCTGCGGCCCGCGATCCGCCGCCTCCGGCGCGGCTGGCTGCGAGGTCTCAGAGGCCTGCGAGGCCTGCGAGGCCG
>CAZLSD010000239.1:0-5344 GCA_964561775.1 uncultured Desulfarculus sp.
GCCCCGGCCCAAGCCCCCCAGCCGGTCACGCCTCCCACCCGGCGCTTCAACCTGGGCGATCTGCGCCAGGGTCCCGGCTTCAGCCCGGTGATCAAGCTGGCCAACCCGGTGCTGGACCAGGCGCGGGGCAAGCTCTATGTCACCGGTTTTTTAAGCACCCACCTGGCCGTGGTGGACCTGGCCTCCCGCCGCCTGGAGCGCAGCGTGGACATGGGCGTCACCGGCGGTTTTCTGCTGCCCGACCCCACGGACGGCGGGCTGTATCTCTTCGACATCGGGATGAAGCGTTATTTCCGGCTGGACCCCCTGCGCGGCGGCAGCCAGCCCCTGGCCGACCTGCCCGGCCACCTGCGCCTGCCCGCGCGCAAGGCCGGCAAATCCTATGGCCAGCGCATGTTCCTGGAGTCGGGCTTCCCCTTCCGGCCCGGCTTTTTGCAAGACAGCAACGCGGCCTACAACGTCATCAAGGTGGCTGATGCCCAAGGGAGGGAGCAGGGCCAGATCCTGCACGGCCCCGACGCCCTGTACTTCGACATAGACCAGACCCGCGGCCTGCTCTATGGCTCCAACACCGGCGACGCCTCCTTGAGCGTCTTCGACCTCACGGATGGCAACCGCTGGCAGGGCGACATCAAGGTGGGGGCCTCGGTGGAGGAACTGGCCTGGGACCCCGCCGGGCAGGCCCTTTACATCCGCAACCGCCTGGGCGGCAGCCAGGTCTGCCGCTGGCAGCCGGACCTGGACCAGACGCGGGTGCTGGGCAACGAAAACGAGCTGCAACGCGGCGGGCTGGGCATGTGGCCCACGGGCATGGGCCTGTATCAGGACCGCTTCTACGTGCTTAGCCATTACGCGGGCCGGCTGGATGTTTATGACGCGGCGGGTGGCTCCTGGATCAAGTCCCTCGACCTGGGCCTGCCGCAAAAGCCGCGCACCGACGCCATCTCCCAGATGGTCCTGGACGAGCGCCGGGGCCGGCTCTACGCGGCCTTTCCCGAACTGGGCCTGGTCACCGGCCTGGACCTGAACAGCGAAGCCAGCCTGGGCTCCTTCAGCATTCCCCTCTCCGGCCAGGTCTCGGGGCCTTTCCACCTGCTGCTGGAGGTGAGCCAGGCCACGGGCAGGCTCTATGTCTTCGTCCCCAGCCAAGGCCAGCTCCAGGTCCGCGAGGGGGCCAACCTGGCCCTGCTCCAGCAGGCCAGCCTGCCTCCCTGCGAGCGCGAACGCCTGACCATGCGCCTGGATGACCGCGGCGGCCTGCTCTACCTGGGCGATCATATCCTGGACAGCGGCAGCCTGGCCCAGCGGGGCCGCCTGGAGCCGGGGCAGCGGGTGGCGCAGGTGGACCCGCGGGGCGGCAGGCTCTACGTCGCACGGGCGACAAGGCTTTCTCCCGTGCAGGTGCAGGAGGAGCTTACCGAATATCTTGACGGCCAGCCCGGCCGCCAATGGACCTTCTCCCCCGTGGCGCGCCTGCCTCTTAGCTATGCCTTTGACTGGGACGGAGGCCGTTTCTTCGTGGGGTATTTCGAAACAGCCCAGGTCGAGGAGCACCCGTTGTGAGCCGGCGCCAAGCGCGCGGCGGGGCAAAAGACAGGCCCGCGCCCTTCTTGACACCCCTGGTGAGGCATGGTACAAGTCCGAATTCGCGAGTAGTACGGGCCGTTAACTCAGTTGGTAGAGTATCTGCCTTTTAAGCAGAGAGTCGCGTGTTCGAATCACGCACGGCCCACTCGATGCGTAACAATAGTCCCCATCGTCTAGCCAGGTCCAGGACACCGGCCTTTCACGCCGGCGACACGGGTTCGAATCCCGTTGGGGACGCCAAGTAAATCCAGTGGGTTGGGCCAAAAGTCCCAACCCACTTTCGTTTGAAGGGGCCAAGCAGGTCATGATACCAAGTTGCATTCAAAGCCATCCATGGCCTTGAATGCTTGTCGGTCGGGCAAAAGCGTGGTTTTGCCCGACCTCCCGGATGCTTGCGCATCCGGCGGGCCATCCGTGGCCCGCATACCAATAAGCGTTCAAAGTTAATCTTTGAACGCTTATTGGTATTAATCGCCTTGCTCAGCTTTGAGCCATAACCATCCTTAACCATCCTGCCTCCGCCGATATCCCCGCAATGGACCAGAGACCAGACCCATGGCGCGCCGCCAAGGAATGCTTGACAGGCCACCGCCACGAAGGCAAATCATAGAGCCAATGCCGTTGCTCCAGGCAGCCCTGCCCCAACGGCCGGCTGCGGAGCGGGCCGGCCAGGGACAGCGGGGAACTGGGCGCGTGGGGTTTGCGCGGGCAGCGACATCCCCGCTCTGCGCGGCAGGGCAGGCCGTCCGCCTCATCGCCGCATCCGGCTTGATCGTTCAGGGAGGTAGCCTTGCGCACCCAACGCGCCGCCGATATGTGGAGCGGCCTGTTCCTGGCCGGGGTGGGAGTGGTGGTCTTGATCGCGGCCATGCAGATCAAGACCGCTGTCGGCGAACGCCTGCCCCCGGCCACCCTGCCGCTTACCCTGGGCGGGCTCTTGACCTTGGGCGGGCTCCTGCTCGCTTTCCGTTCCTGGCGCGCGCGGGAAGAAGGCGCCGCCATCCCATGGCCCGATCGCGCGGGGGCCTGGCGCGTGGCCTGGTCCTTCCTGGCGCTCATCGCCTATCTGGCGCTGGCCGAGCCCCTGGGCCTGGCCGTGGCCAGCGGGCTCTTCGCCTTCGGCCTGATCTGGTATCTGGACCGCCGCGTGACGCGCGATATCATCATCGCCGTCGTCACCGGCCTGGTGGTCCACTACGTGTTCATAGAGCTCCTGGAGCTCACCCTGCCCCAAGGCTTCTGGACCGCGGAGTAAAGCGAGCCATGCTCTTCTCCTGGGATTATCTCTTGGCCGGATTCGCGGCCTCGGTCACGCCTGAGAACCTGCTCTGGGCCTTGGTGGGCTGTCTGATCGGCACCCTGGTGGGGGTGCTCCCCGGCATCGGGCCATCGTCGGGCATCGCCATCCTGCTGCCCTTGACCACCGTGCTCCCCCCCACCCCGGCCATCATCATGCTGGCGGCCATCTACTATGGGGCCATGTACGGCGGCTCCACCACCGCCATCGTGGTCAACATCCCCGGCGAGGCCTCCTCGGTGCCCACGGCCATCGACGGCTATGAAATGGCCAAACAAGGCCGGGCCGGAGCGGCGCTGGCCATCTCGGCCATATCCTCCTTCGTGGCCGGCACCCTGGGTCTGGTGGGGCTCACCCTCTTCGCCCCGGCCCTGGCCAACTTCGCCCTGGCCTTCGGTCCGCCCGAATACTTCGCTCTCATGTTCATGGGGCTTAGCCTGGTGATAAGCCTCTCGGGAAGGGCGCTGCTCAAGGGGCTCATAGGGGCCTGCCTGGGTCTGCTGGTCTCCCTGGTTGGGCAGAATCCCTTGACCGGGGCCAACCGGCTCACCTTCGGCTCCATGGAGTTGATGTCGGGCATCAACTTCATCAGCATCATCATCGGGCTTTTCGCCCTGGGCGAGGTTTTCGTCAACCTGGAGCAGCGTGTCGAGCTGCTGGTGGACAAGAAGAAGATACAGTGGATGCCCACCTGGGCCGATCTCAAGCAAAGCAGGGGCGCCACCTTGCGCTCCACCGCGGTGGGCTTCTTCATGGGGCTTCTTCCCGGCTGCGCCCCGGCGGTGACCACCTTCGTGGCCTATGACCTGGAAAAGCGCGTCTCCAAGACTCCCGAGCGCTTCGGCCATGGGGCCATAGAAGGGGTGGCCGCCTCGGAAGGGGCCAACAACGCCACCAGCAGCGCCGGGTTCGTGCCCTTGTTCGCCTTCGGCCTGCCCACCGGGCCCGCCCTGGCCGTGCTTCTGGGCGGGCTGATGATGTACGGCCTGCAACCCGGACCCTTGCTCTTCAAGACCAATCCAGACTTCGTCTGGGCGGTCATCGCCAGCATGTATGTGGGCAACGTCATCTGCCTGCTGCTCAATCTGCCCCTGGTGGGCATGTGGGCGCGTATCGCGGTCATCCCCTTCCCGATTCTGGGACCCTTGATCGTGGTCTTCTCGGTCATAGGGGCCTACAGCATCCGCTTTTTGATGTTCGACGTATGGATGGCCCTGGTCTTCGGAGTGGTGGGCTATCTGATGCGCAAGTTCAAGTGGCCCATGGCCCCCATGATCCTGGCCTCGGTCCTGGCCCCCATGCTGGAGACCTCGCTCCAGCAGGCCCTGCTCATCAGCCAGGGCTCCTTGGCCATTTTCTTCACCCGCCCCATCGCCGCCGCCTTCGTGCTCCTGTCCCTGGCCTCCATCGTGCGCGGCTTTTGGGTGCAGATACGGGACAGGCGGGGCGAGGCTCTGGCCGACGGTGACGATTAGCAGAAGCGGTTGAAAAACAGCCCGCTAAAAACGCGGGCCAGGGGACAAGCATTTCGCCCTGTTGGACAGGGGACCGGGGTTGAGCCCGGCCCTGGCTAGAGATGAACGACAAAGACGCGGCCAGCGGCGGTCACGGCCTTTTAAGGGGGCGACACCCGCCGCCGGCAAGCGATAGTTGGACACCACATGCTAGGGAGCGGAATCATGAAAAGGACGGCGTGGTTGATTTTGGCGGCCGCCTGGCTGTTAGGCCTGTGCTTGGCTCCGGGCGCGGCCCTGGCCCAGGACAAGACTTTCCCCAGCAAACAGCTGACCTATGTGGTCTGCTTCGACCCCGGCGGCCAGTCCGATCGGGGGGCGCGGGTGTACCAGGCCGCTCTCAGCGCCGCCCTTGGCCAGCGGGTCATCATAGACTACAAGGTGGGCGGCGGCGGAGCCCTGGGCTGGCGGGAACTGACCCGCACCAAGCCCGACGGCTACACCTTCGCCGGCTTCAACATCCCCCACATCATATTGCAGCCCATGCAGCAGGATGTGGGCTACCGCACCGAGCAGATCGTGCCCATCATGGTCTTCCAGCGCACGCCCCTGGCCTTGGCCGTGCTAAAGACCAGCCCCATCCAGACCTATCAGGAGTTCATGGAGCACGTTAAGCAGAACCCCGGCACCGTGACCATCGGCGGCTCGGGGGCCTACACCGGCTATCACATGGCGGTGCTCAGGCTGGAGAAACTCACCGGGACCAAGATCACCTACGTGCCCTTCACCGGTTCCGCCCCCCAGATGACCGCTTTCCTGGGCGGGCACGTAAACGCCGTCTTCGGGGCCTCCGACGACCTCACCCGCTTCCGCGACCAGGTGCGCATTCTGGGCTTCGCCACCGAAGAGCGCTTCCCCGGCTTCCCCGAGGCTCCCACCTTGAAGGAACAGGGACTCGACCTGCTGGAGGCGGTGGACCGCGGCGTGGCCGTCCCGCCCAAAACCC
>CAZLSD010000240.1:0-5341 GCA_964561775.1 uncultured Desulfarculus sp.
GCCTCGGTCACCGGGGCAGGGGCGCCCTCCCATTTCTTGGGCGGGGGCGGCGGAGCGGCCTGGGGCTGCTCATCCACACCGCACATGGCCGCGCAGCCGCTCAAAAAGGCCAGCGCGACCAGGGCCATGATCCAGGGTGCCACTTTAACCAGCTTCTTCATTCCAAAAACCCTCCTTCCCTAGTTATCCCAACTCTCAAACCCTTGAAAAAACACCAGGGCCAGCTTCCCACCGTCCGTAGGCAGCCCTACCAGCCCGCAGGCCGGCCGCCCTAAATTCATCCCGCGCGACAGGCTATCTTCCCACCGCGTCCGGTCCATTCTAGGCACTTAATTTAGCGGCTGTCAACAAGTTTGCAAGTTGCATTTTTGATATCTTAGCTAACCCGCTCCACCTTCAATCCCAACTCCAGAAGCTGCCCCGAATCCACCTGGGAGGGGGCCTCGGTCAGGGGGCAGACGCCCTTTTGGGTCTTGGGGAAGGCTATGACCTCGCGAATGGAGGTCTGCCCGGCCAAGATGGCCACCAGGCGGTCGAATCCCAGGGCCAGGCCGCCGTGGGGCGGCGCGCCATAGGTCAGGGCCTGGAGCAGGAAGCCGAACTTCTCCTCGGCCTCCGCGTCGGATATGTTCAGCGTTTCGAACATCTTGGCCTGCATCTGGGGGGTGTGGATGCGGATGCTGCCCCCGCCTATCTCGCTGCCGTTGAGCACGATGTCATAGGCCCTGGCGCGCACCTTGCCGGGATCGCTGGCCAAAAGCTCCAAGTCCCGGGGCTGGGGCGAGGTGAAGGGGTGGTGCATGGCCGCCCAGCGCTTGGCCTCCTGGTCATACTCCAAGAGCGGGAAATCCGTGACCCAGCAGAAGGTCAGGGGCTTGTCCTTGGTCAGATCGAAGCGCCGGGCCAGCTCCAGACGCAGACGCCCCAGGGATTCCTGCACCACGGATGGCGCGTCGGCCCCGAAGAACAGGATGTCGCCTTCCTGGGCATCCAGGCGCTCATTTATACGTAACTGATGGCCTTCGCTGAAGAATTTGGCGATGGGCGACTGCCAGGCCAGACCCTCCTTGATCTTGACCCAGGCCAGGCCCTTGGCCCCATAAGCCCCCACGAAGGCTGTCAAATCCTCCAGGTCCTTGCGCGAGAGCCCGGCCATGCCCCGGCCGTTGATGGCTTTCACCATGTGGCCCTTGGCCACCGCGTCCTTGAAGAGCTTGAACTCGGCGTCGCCCACCAGGTCGGCCACCTCGGTCAATTCCAGGCCGAAGCGCATGTCCGGGGCGTCCAGGCCGAAGCGGGCCATGGCCTGGGCATAGGTGAGCCGGGGCACGGGCAGGGTCATCTGGCGGCCGGCGGCGGAGACGATGGTCTGCACCAGGCCCTCGGTCAGGTTCATGACGTCGGTCTCGTCTACGAAGCTCATCTCCAGGTCCACCTGGGTGAACTCGGGCTGGCGGTCGGCGCGCAGGTCCTCGTCGCGGAAGCAGCGCACGATCTGGTAGTAGCGCTCGATACCCCCCACCATGAGCAACTGCTTGAAGAGCTGGGGCGACTGGGGCAGGGCGTAGAAGGTTCCCCTGGTCAGCCGGCTGGGCACCAGGAAGTCGCGCGCGCCCTCGGGGGTGGAGCGGGTGAGGAAAGGCGTCTCCACCTCCAGGAAGGCCTGCTGGTTAAGATAGGAGCGGGCGGCCTGGGCGCAGCGGTGGCGGGTAAGCAGGTTGGCGAAGACCTCGGGACGGCGCAGGTCCAGGTAGCGGTGCTTTAGGCGCACCGTCTCGCTGACCTCGATCCACTCCTCCAGCATGAAGGGCGGGGTCTTGCTGGTGTTTAGTATCTCGAAGTGATCCACCAGGATCTCGATCTGGCCGGTGGTGATCTTGGGGTTGTCCTGGCCCAGAGGGCGCTGGCGCACGGTGCCGCGCAGGGCGACGCAGTACTCGGAGCGGATCTGGTGGGCCTCCTGGTGGGCCCCGGCCGCGTCCTGGGGATTGAAGACCACCTGGGTGATGCCCTCGCGGTCGCGCAGGTCCACGAAGATGAGCCCGCCGTGGTCGCGGCGGCGCATGGCCCAGCCCATGAGCACCACCTGCTGGCCTGCCTGGGCCAGGGTCAGCTCGCCGCAGGAGTGGGTGCGCTTCAAATCGGTGATGAATCGATCGGACACTTTTCCCTCGCTTGCCGGGCGCTATTCCCCCGGCGTGATGCCGGAGAGCAGATCGGACAGGGCCACCTGGTGCTGGGCCCCGCCTTGCATGTATTTTATGGTACCCCGCCCGGAGGCCAGCTCGTCCAGCCCCACGATGAGCACCCGCCTGGCTTTCAGCTTGTCGGCGCGGCGCATCTGGGACTTGAGGCTTTTCTCCTCGCTGGTCATCTCCACCGCCAGGCCGGCGGCGCGCAGGCGCATGGCCTCGGCAAAGGCCCAGGCCCGAGGCTCCTCGCCCAGGGCGGCGATGAACAGCTCGGGCGCGGGAGCTTGGGCCATCTCCTCGGGCAGCAGCAGGGCCAGGCGCTCCAGCCCCGCCCCGAAGCCGATGCCGCCCTGGGGCGGGCCGCCCAACTGGGCCACCAGGCCGTCATAGCGCCCGCCCCCGGCCACGGCGTTTTGCGCGCCCAGGTCGCCGGTGACGGCCTCGAAGGTGGTGCGCACGTAATAGTCCAGGCCACGCACCAGGCGCGGGTCCAGTTGGTATTCTACACCGGCCAGGCCCAGCAGGCCCTGCACGGCTTGCAGGTGATCCCGGCAGGCGGGGCAGAGGTGGTCCTGCACGCTGGGCGCGCCCTGGGCGGCCTGCTTGCAGCCCTCGCTCTTGCAGTCCAGCACGCGCAGGGGGTTGTTGTCGATGCGGCGCTGGCAGTCCTCGCAGAGTTGACCGCGCTTGGCGTCCAGGAAACCCACCAGGGCCTGGCGGAAGGCCGGGCGGCAGTCCGGGCAGCCCAGGCTGTTTATCTTGAGCACCACGTTGCTTAAGCCCAAGCGGGTGAGCAACTGGGTCAGCATGACCATAAGCTCGGCGTCGGTCTGGGGGCCCTGATCGTCTAGCACCTCCACGTCCAGTTGGTGGAACTGGCGCAGGCGGCCCTTTTGCGGGCGCTCGTGGCGGAACATGGGGCCGATGGTGTAGAGCTTGTGGGGGCCGGGCTGGGAGTAGAGCTTGTGCTCCACATAGGCCCGCAGCACTCCGGCGGTGGCCTCCGGCCGCATGGTCAGGGATTCGCCGCTGCGGTCGGCGAAGGTGTACATTTCCTTCTCGACGATATCGGTGGCCTCGCCGATGGAGCGGGCGAAGAGCTCGGTGCGCTCCAGGATGGGCACGCGCACCTCCTGGAAGCCAAAGGCCGAAAAGACCTGGCGGGCGGCGGACTCGATGGCCTGCCACTTGTGGACCTCGGGGGGCAACACGTCCTTCATGCCCCGCACCGCCTGTATCGCCAAGCTGGCCTCCCAGTGGAGTAAGTAAGCGAATTTTGCCTATATACTAGCGGCGGTTACTGCCGTCAAGGCGGCCTTTACCCCGCGTCGAGGAACAAGCCGTGAAACTGGCCCTGGTTTTCCCGCCCGCGTTGCACCCCACCAGCCCGCCCCTGGGCCTGGCCTGCCTGGCCGCCTGGCTGGGGCGGGAGGTCCCCGGGCTTCAACTGCGCCTGTTCGACCTCAACCTGGCCTATTTTCAGCAAGCCCTGGCCTGGATGAGGCAGGGCCGCCTGCGGCTGAGCTTCAAGAACCACACGCCGCAAGAGACCCTGGCCCAGGTGGAGGCGGCCCTGGCCCTGCTGACGCGCGACGCCCCGGCCTTTTACGCGCAGGCTGGTTATCAACAAGCCGCGGCCGCCTATCTGCGCCTGGAAAACCTGCTCAATCCCATTTTCGCGGCCCAGGTCCGGCGTCTGGCCCAAGGCCTGGCCCCCGGCGGGGGCAGCGGGCCTTTCTTCACCGAACTGCTGCGCCCGCTGCTGGACTGGTCCCCCCACCTGGTGGGGCTAAGCGCCCTGTTCTCCCAGCAACTGCCCTGGGCCTTGGGCCTGGCCCGGGCCATGAAGGACGCCGGGGCGCGGGTGGCGCTGGGCGGGGCCACCCTCTCGGTCATGCCCCAGCCGGAGCGCCTGCTGATGGGCCCCCTGGCCGCGGAGCTGGGCCAGGGCCTGGACTGGCTCTTGCCCGGCGAGGGCGAGCTGGGCCTGGCCGAGCTGGCCCGCCAGCTTTCGCGCCCCGCCCCGGACCTGGCCCAGGTTCCCGGCCTGCTCTGGCGCGAGGGCGAAGCCCTGCGCGCCAACCCGCCCCAGGCGGTGGAGGATTTGGCCAGCCTGCCCCTGCCCGACTTCAGCGGTCTGCCCCTGGGCCAGTATCACAGCCCGGCCCTGACGCTGCCCTATCTGGGCGCACGGGGCTGCTGGTGGCGCAAGTGCGCCTACTGCACCCACCGCCAGACCTATCTGCGCTACCGCGAGGAGCCGGCCGAGCTGTGCGCCCAACGCATGGTGGAACTGGCCCGCCTGCACGGCTGCCGGCATGTCAGCCTGGTGGACGAGATGATCCACCCCCGGCGGGCGGCGGCCCTGTGCGCCGAACTGACGCGCCTGGGCGCGGACCTGGCCTGGGCGGCCTATGCCCGGCCCCAGGCCGGCTTCACGCCGGAACTGCTGAAGGCCATGCGGGCCGCCGGCTGCCGGGTGCTGTTGTGGGGGGTGGAGTCGGGCAGCCAGCGGGTGCTGGATTTGATGAACAAGGGCACCCGGGTGGAAGCGGTGGGGCGGGTGCTGGATGACGCGGCGGCGGCGGGCATCCAGAACCTGGCCTTTGTCATGTTCGGCTTCCCCGGCGAGAGCGAGGCCGAGTTGGAAGAGACCCTGGCTTTCCTGGAGCGGCATCGCCACAGCATCGCCGCGCTCTCCAAGAGCCGTTTTCTGTTGCTGGAGGGCGCGCCCATGCTGGAGAACCCGGGGCGTCACGGCATAAGCCGGGTGCTGCCCCGCTCCGGCGACCCCCTGCTGGGCCTGGCCTACGACTATGAGGCCGTCTCGGGTCTTAGCCAGGCCCGGGCCGACGAGCTGTACCGCCAGCGCCTGCGCGGCTTCTCTCTGGGCGGCGCGCCGGAGCTGGCCATCCTGCGCGACCACCTGCTCATCCAGGCCGGCGGTAGCGGGCTCACTGGCCCCGGCGGCGGGATTTGAGATAGGCGGCCAGGCCCATGAGGCCCAGGATATAGCCCATGGCCCCCACGATGTCGCGCAGGTCGAAGCCGCGCTCGGCCTGTAGGCGGGCCAGTTGGGCCTTGATGGGCTCCAGTTTCTGGTCCAGGGCGCGGTTGATCATGCCTTCCACCTGGGCGGGGTCCAGGCC
>CAZLSD010000241.1:0-5332 GCA_964561775.1 uncultured Desulfarculus sp.
ACCCAGGGCCTGGGCCTCGTCCATGAGATGGGCGGGTATGATCAGGCGGGCCAGGTCCCGCTGCCAGGGTTCCCAGGAGTCCCAGACCTGGCGTGGGTCGCGGCTGCCCTTGCCGTCGCGGTGGCGGTTGATGGCCCCTCTGGCCATCAATGGCTCCAGGTGCTCAGGGCGGTATTCCAGGCCGGTCAAGTCCTGGCAGAAGCCGCGCAGCGCGGTCAGGTCGCTGGTCAGGTCCTCCATGCGCAGGTGCCTGCACAGGGGGCAGTAATACTCGTTGGCCCCCAGGTAGACGCTGTAGCAACTGACCGCGAAGGCCAGGAGCTGGTCGCCATGCTCCCAGGCCACCTGCTTGATCTGGGGGAAGCGGCGCAGGGCCTGGGGGAACATCGCTTCGGCGTAGTGCCGGTGGACCTGGGGATAGGCCTGGGATTTTTGCACCAGGCGGTAGTGGGAGTCGATATAGACAATGGGGTGGCGGGTGACGTTGATGAGATTGATGCCGCGCAGCTTGCTTAAAGGCCGGGCCTTGGCCAGCAGGCTGGTGATGGTGAAGCCGTGAACGTTGCCCCAGGCGCGCGCGCCGGGCATGGCCTTTTCATAGGCGGCGAATATTTGCTCCAGGCTGCCTTGGGCGTAGAAATCGGCCAGCTCCACGCCGGAGACGAAGGAGGAGCGGTCGTCGCTCTCCTCGCCGGCCAGGGCGTCGCCCTTGATAATGCTGTCCAGGGGATGGCGGCCGTGGCTGACGAAGACGTCGCCCCGGCTGGCCAGGGCGAAGCTGAGCCAGCGCGTGGCCGAGAGCCCCGGGGTGGTGGCCAGGAAGCGTTGCCCCGGCGCGGCTGCGTCGGTGACGGACAGGGGCGGATGGAGGCTAGGGGGCATCAAAGACCTCGCCAGGGAACAGCTGGTGGCCAGCTGGCAAACTGCTTGCGCGCCGCCCAGGGATTCCCCAGGCCTGGGCTGGCCTTCCGGGTTGGGCGGCAGACCCTCGATCAGGGAAAAACGGTTTGCAAGACATGAGCCAAGCACCCAGCGCTCGTATCGTATGCCTGGGGGCTCCGAACCAAGCCAGCTCCTTGCGGCAGGCGCTGAGCATGCCGCGAAAAAACTCTCGCGCCGCCTGCCATACGGCCGCCAACCGAGAACAGGTCTTTTCCGGCTCTTGCCAAAGGCTAGGCAAATAATGCCAGCGGGTTGGCGACGCGCCAAAGATTTGCCGGGCGCTTTGACCCTTTTGACTATTGCGCCCTAGTTGCTGTCCTGGCTCGGCCTGCGGCCGCTTTGGGCATGGTGGTTTTTTCAGCGGCCGCCCTAATCTGGCCCAAACAAGTTTAACCATTGATAACGGTTTGATACGCCTTGAGATCATGAGCCGCTCCCGGCCCTGGCTTTGGCGGCCTGGCCCTTGTCCGCTCATTTTCTGGAATGCGCTGGTTGGCGCGCCATTTCGACGCGGGTTGGGGAGCATGGCACGCCGCTTGCTCAATGCCTGAACTGGGCCAAGCAAGCGAGCCCCTCCAGGCCTGGGCCGCGCCAAGCCCAGGCTCAAGCTGAGGCCTCACCAAGCGGAGAAGCGCATGCCCACCAAGGTTCTGGTCACCGGAGCGGCGGGATATCTGGGGTCCATCCTCTGCCAGCGCCTGCTGGAGCAGGGTTTCGCCGTGACCGCCCTGGACAGCCTCGTATACGGCCAGCAGAGCCTGTTCCATCTCTGCGCCAACCCGCGCTTCGACTTCGTCTTTGGCGACGCCCGGGACCGCGACCTGATGGCATCCCTGGTCAAGGGGGCCGACGTGATCATCCCCTTGGCCGCCGTGGTGGGGGCTCCGGCCTGCGCCCGCGATCCCTGGACCGCGGAGTCGGTCAACCACCACGCCTTAAGCATGCTCAACGGCTTGCGCGGCGCGGGCCAGCTGATGATCTACCCCACCACCAACAGCGGTTACGGAACCAAAAGCGGCGAGGTCTACTGCACCGAGGAAACGCCTCTGGAGCCCATCTCCAAATACGGCCTGGACAAGGTGCAGGCCGAGCGCGAGATACTGGACAGCCCCAACGCCATCACCCTGCGCCTGGCCACGGTCTTTGGCCTTTCACCGCGCATGCGCCTTGATCTTCTGGTCAACCACTTCACCTGGCGCGCCTTTTCCGACCGCTACCTGGTCATCTTCGAAAAGGACTTCAAACGCAACTACATCCACATCCGCGACGTGGCCGACTGCTTCGTGCATTGCATCAACAACGCCTCCGCCATGGCGGGGCATCCCTACAACGCCGGGCTGGACGAGGCCAACCTCTCCAAGGAGGAGCTGGCGCTCAAGATAAAGCAACACCTGCCCGACTTCTACGTGCACTTCGCCGAGGTGGGCAGCGACCCGGACAAGCGCAACTACATAGTCTCCAACCTGCGCCTGCGCCAGGCTGGTTTCCAGGCCCGGCGCGGCCTGGACCAAGGCATCGAGGAGCTGATCAAGGGCTATCGCATGATCGTCAGGCAGCCCTTCAATAACGTCTAATTATGCCGTGGGTGATGAATTGGACGATCTGAGCCGCATAGACGCGGTCATCCTGGCCGGGGGATTGGGAACCAGGCTGAGGCCGGTGTTGGGCCAACACCCCAAGGCCCTGGCCCCGGTGGCGGGCCGGCCTTTCCTGACCATCCTGCTGGAGCAACTGGAGCGGGCGGGGCTGGCTAGGGCGGTGATCTGCGCCGGACACCAAGGCGATCTGTTGCGCCAAAGCCTGGGCCAGCGCTTTGGCCGTCTGCGCCTCATCTACTCCCAGGAGGAACGTCCTCTGGGCACCGGCGGGGCCTTGCGCCTGGCCTGCCCTCTGCTGGACTCGGAACTGGCGCTGGCCATGAATGGCGATTCCTTCTGCCAGGCCGACCTGGCCGACCTGGCCCGCTGGCGAAGAGCCAAGGCCGCGCCGGCGGCCATGCTGCTGGCCTGGGTGAATGACGCGGCCCGCTACGGCCGGGTGGAGTTGGACCAGGACGGGGCGATCACCGCCTTCCGGGAAAAGGAACCCCAGGGCGGGGCGGGCTGGATAAACGCCGGAGTCTACCTGGTGGAGCGCCGCTGGTTGGAGGCCATCCCCCAAAACCGCGAAGTCTCGCTGGAGCGCGAGATTTTCCCCGCCTGGGTGGGCCGGGGACTGCACGGCTACGCCGCGGGACAGGGGTTCCTGGATATCGGCACGCCGGAATCCTTGGCCCAGGCCCAGGATTTCTTCGCCGCCAGCGATAGGGCCCCGTGGCCCGCGCCGCCAAGGCTGGATGGCCTTAGCGCGGGATGGGTGACGCAAAAGTGATGGGACAAGGAGCAGGGGGGAAAAGATGATCATCAGCCGTACGCCTTTCCGCATCAGCTTCTTTGGCGGTGGCACTGACTATCCCGGCTGGTACCGCCAACACGGCGGCGCGGTGCTGGCCACCACCATCGACAAGTACTGCTACCTGACCTGCCGCTATCTGCCGCCATTTTTCGAGCATAAATACCGCATCGTCTATTCCAAGGTGGAAAACTGCAACGCCGTGGACGATATCCAGCACGCGCCGGTGCGCGCCGTGCTTAAGTACCTGGGCTGCCAGCGGGGCCTGGAGATCCACCACGACGGCGACTTGCCCGCCCGCAGCGGCATGGGCAGCAGCTCGTCCTTCACCGTGGGGCTGCTGCACGCCCTGCACACCCTGCAGGGGGGCATGCCCTGCAAACAGGAACTGGCCCGCCAAAGCATCCTCATCGAGCAGGATCACCTCAAGGAGACCGTGGGCTCCCAGGACCAGGTGCTGGCCGCCCACGGCGGCTTCCAGTACATCCGCTTCCTTGCCAATGGCGATATCAACCTGAGGCCCATGAGCCTGGCCCCGGAGCGCCTGGAGGAACTGCGCGGCCATCTGATGCTCTTCTACACCGGCATCAAGCGCACCGCCTCCAACGTGGCCTACAGCTATGTGCGCAAGCTGGAGGAGCGCAAGCGCGAACTGCTCATCCTGCGCCAGTTGGTGGAGGAGGCCCGCTCGCTCTTGCTCCAGGAGGGCGAGATACGGATATTTGGCAATCTCTTGCACCAGGCCTGGCAGGCCAAGCGCGGGCTGAGCAATCTGGTCTCCAACGCCAGGGTGGACGAGGCCTACGCGGCGGCTAGGGCGGCCGGAGCCCTGGGCGGCAAGCTCACCGGGGCTGGCGGGGGCGGCTTCATGCTGCTGTTCGCGCCGCCCCGGGATCAGCCTCGCGTGATGGCGGCCATGAAGGGCATGATCCACGTGCCGTTTGAATTCGAGAACAAGGGCAGCCAGATCATCCACCACGACATGGAGCGGGACTACAGCGTGGCGGAGCGGCAGCGCCAAGACCAGCCGCCCATCATCTTCCGGGAGCTGGTGGAGTTTCAACCCAAGGTGGCGGCGGCATGAGCGCCTCGCCGGCCTTGCTGGCCGATCTGTATGCCCGGATGTTGCGCATCCGGCGCTTGCAGGAGCGCATCGAGGCCGAATACCACCTGGACGAGATGAAGACCCCGGTCCATCTCTGCATCGGCCAGGAAGCCGTGGCGGTGGGGGTCTGCGCCTGCCTGCGCCCGGACGACTACATCATGAGCAACCATCGCGGACACGGCCATTACCTGGCCAAGGGCGGCAACCTCCAGGCCCTGGTGGCCGAGTTGTTCTGCCGCTCCACGGGATGCTCACAGGGCCGGGGCGGGTCCATGCACCTGGTGGACGTCTCGGTGGGCCACCTGGGCAGCTCCTCCATCGTGGGCGGCGGCATCCCCTTGGGCACGGGGTTGGCCCTGGCCTGCCAGCTGCGGGGGCTGGACCGGGTGAGCGTGATATTTTTCGGCGATGGGGCCGCGGACCAGGGCGTGCTCTACGAGAGCCTGAATCTGGCCATGCTAAAGAAGCTGCCCGCCATTTATATCCTGGAGAACAACCAGTACTCGGTCTGCTCGCCGGCGGGTTCCCGCCAGTCCGGGAGATCGGTATTTCATGGCGTGGAGCCTGAACGGCTCTTCACCGTCCAGGTGGACGGCAACCAGGTGGAGGAGGTTTTGCTCGCGGCCGGTCTGGCCGTGGCCCGCGCCCGCGCCGGTAAGGGGCCTTCCTTCATCGAGTGCCTGACTTATCGCATGCGTGGCCACGCCGGGGCCGGCTCGGACGCCCATCTGGGCTATCGCCCCGCGGGCGAGCTGGCCCGCTGGGAGAAGCGCGATCCGGTAGCCGCCCTGGCCGCCCGGCTGCTTGAGGATGGTAGTCTGGACCAGGCCGGCCTGGAGGCCCTGGAGCAGGCCATAACGGCGGAGCTGGACCAGGCCTTCGCCTGGGCCAAGG
>CAZLSD010000242.1:0-5329 GCA_964561775.1 uncultured Desulfarculus sp.
CGTCCGTTGGGCGGTTGCGCCCCCCGACCCGCTACGCCCGCGGCGGCACGCCGCCGGTACGCCGCCGGTACGCCAAGGGCTATCCGCCCTCACCGGGAGCCGATCCCGTCCGTTGGGCGGTTGCGCCCCCCGACCCGCTACGCCCGCGGCGGCACGCCGCCCCGACCCGTTATGGGAGCCGCGGCCCGCGGCCTACATGTCTTCCTGGCTGGCTTCCTGGGGGGCGGCTTCCGTGGTGTTGACGGAGCTTTCGCGGGCCAGGCGCGCGCCCAGGGCCAGGGCCTTCTTGTTGAGTTCCTCGCTGCCCTTGGGCACCCGGGCCAGCAGGGCCTTTTCCAGGCCTTTGCGGCTGATTAGCCCGGTCAGTTCGGCGATGGCGCCTAAGGCGACCACGTTGGCCACCATGGGTTTCTTGAGCTTGTCGCGGGCGGTGGCGGTGAAGGGCAGGCGCACGGCCCGGCTGGAGGGTGGATGGGTGACCAGGTCCGAGTCCACCAATATCCAGGCTCCGGGCTTCAGGTCCCAGGAGTAGGCGTCGGCGGCCTCCTGGGTGAGGGCCAGGAAGAGGTCCACCCGGGAGCAGAGGGGGTAGTCTATGGCCTGGTCGCTGATGATGACCTCGGCCTTGCTGGCTCCGCCGCGGGCCTCGGGGCCATAGGACTGGGCCATGGCCACCTGGCGGCCGTCGTGCAGGCCGGCGGCCTCGGCCAGCACCAGGCCGGCCAGCAGGAGGCCCTGGCCGCCGGAGCCGGCCAGGCGGGCTTCCACGCGGGGCAAGGGCAGGGTGGTGGTTTGCTTGGCGCTCATGACTTGGCCTCCGGGCGCAGGCTGGCCGCCTTGGCGCAGACGCGCTCATAGGACTGGCCGAAGACGGGCAGCTGGCGGTCCACCAAGACGCCCAGGGGCACGGACTCGGCCTGCTTTTCCGGGGTCAGTTGGCCCCAGCGCTCGCTGCGCACGCCCCGTTTTTTGAATTCCTTCATCATGTCCACCTGGGAGCCCAGGCGGTTCTGGCGGCCGAAGTTGGTGTGGCAGGGGCTCAAGACCTCCACCACGCTGAAGCCTGGTTTTTCGATGGCCTGGCCCAGCAGCTTGGTGAGCTGGACCACATGGTAGACGGTGGAGCGGGCCACGAAGGCGGCTCCGGCGGTGGCGGTGAGCGCGCTGATGTCGAAGGAGGGTTCTATGTGGCCATAGGGAGCGGTGGTGGCGCGCGCGCCGACGGGGGTGGTGGGGCTGTATTGTCCGCCGGTCATGCCGTAGGTCTGGTTGTTGACGATGATGGTCTTGATGTCCAGGTTGCGGCGGGCGGCGTGGATGAGGTGGTTGCCGCCGATGGCGGTGGCGTCGCCGTCTCCCATGACGGTGATGACGGTGAGCTGGGGTTTGGCCAGCTTGATGCCGGTGGCGAAGGTGAGCGCGCGGCCGTGGGTGGTGTGCACGCTGCCCACGTCCACGTAGACGGGCAGGCGTCCGGAACAGCCGATGCCGCTGACCAGGACCACGTCGTTCTTGTCCAGGCCGCTGGCGGCCAGGGCGCGGAGCAGGGAGCCCAAGAGTATGCCCAGGCCGCAGCCGGGGCACCAGACGTGGGGGAACTTCTTGTCGTGGCGCAGCCACTCATAGACCACGCTGCGGTTTACTGGAGGCATCTTTTCGTCCTGTTTCGCCTACCGGTTCAGCGGTAGGAGATGCGGTTGTTTTCGATGAATATCTCGCTGCCCCGGCAGAAGTCCATGAGGTAGTCGTGCATGTAGCGGTCGTCGGAGATGACCCGCACGCGCACCTCGCATTGTCCGCCGGCGGGGCGGTCCAGCTCGAAGCTCTCTCCGGGATACAGCCTGTCCCCTGGTATCCAGTTGCCGCTCCAGGCTTCGCCGTCGTCTTGGGTCATGAACTTGACGATGGCCCAGTCGCTGGAGTTGTACAAGGTGCAACGGCGGTCGTCCTTGGCCCAGGCCGAGAGGGACAGGGGCAGCAGCAGCACGACCAGGAAGACGGCCAGCCCGCGGCGGAAGGCCTTTTCGCGCAGGTTCTGGACCGAGAACAGGGGGTTGCTGGCCATGGATCACCTCACTTCGCGCAGGCGCGCCAGTATCTCCTCGGGCGTGATCATGGTGCCGTCCATCTTGCCGTGGCGCAGCACCTGGGTGCGTCCGTTGTTCACCCTTTTTACCTCGCGGCTTATCTGCCCCATGTTCAGCTCGGGCACCAGGGCCAGGCGGCGTCCCTCCAGGGCCTGTTCCACCGGGCGGCGGGGGAAGGGCCACAGGGAGGTGAGCTGTAAGAGGCCCACCTTGAGCCCGCGTTCGCGCCCCAGGCGCACGGCGGCCTGGGCGGCGCGGGCGGTGCAGCCGTAGGCGATGATGACCGCCTCGGCGTCCTCCAGGGCCATGGTCTTGACCAGCTCCAGGTCGGCGAAGTGGCGGCTGACCTTGCCGAAGAGGCGGGCGTAGAAGGGGGCCACCTCGTCCACCCGGCGGGTGGGGAAGCCGCGCTCGTCGTGCACCAGGCCGCTGGTGTGATAGCGGTAGCCCCGGCCCAGGTCGGCCAGGCGGGGGATCAGGCTGCCGTCGGTCTTGTAGGGGATGTACCAGTCGGGCGGCACGGTGGGCTGGCGGCGGTCGATGACCTCCACCTCGCCGGGCTCGGGCAGCACCACCTTTTCCCGCATGTGGGCCACGATCTCGTCGGAGAGCAGGATGACCGGGGTGCGGAAGCGCTCGGCGTGGTTGAAGGCGGTGACGGCCAGTTCGAAGCACTCGCCGACGGATGCCGGACAAAGCACGATGGCCGGGTGGTCGCCGTGGGTGCCCCAGCGGGCCTGCTGCACGTCGCCCTGGGCCACGTTGGTGGGCATGCCCGTGCTGGGTCCGGCGCGCATGACGTTGACCAGCACCAGGGGAACCTCGGCTATGGTGGCGTAGCCCAGGTTCTCCTGCATCAGGGAGAAGCCGGGGCCGCTGGTGGCGGTCATGGCCTTGGCCCCGGCCAGGGAGGCCCCGATGCAGGCCCCCAGGGAGGCGATCTCGTCCTCCATCTGGATGAAGGGCAGTCCGCGCGCGGGCAGTTCGCGGCTCATGAGCTCGGTTATCTCGCTGGCCGGCGTGATGGGATAGCCGGCGAAGAAATTGCAGCCGGCGGCCAAGGCCCCCAGGGCCATGGCCTCGTTGCCTTGCAGCAGGCGGGCCTGGGGTCTAGGCACCGTTCTTCTCCTCTTCGCCCGGCACAGGCGCCAGGCGCTCGGGGCTGTCGGGAGAACTCAAGCGCTCGCGTTTCTCGGCGGCCGGGGGATGGGCCTGGCTGGGGGCCTCGCCCACGCTGATGGCGAAGTCCGGACAGAGCATCTCGCACAGACCGCAGGCCGTGCAGCGCTCGGGCTTGGCCAGCACGGGGTAGCCCCACTGGTCGCGGGCCAGGGCCCCCCGGGGGCAAAAAGCCACGCAGTTGCCGCAGCGTTTGCACCAAGCGGGATAGAAACTCACTTGCCCCGCCGGGGAGCCGGCCGGGGGCGGGGCTTTGGAAATTCGCTTGCTCTCCACTTGTTACCTCGGGAAATCCGGTAGGGGGCGCAGGGCATGGTAAGTGTTTCACCCTAATGCCTAGTTTAACCAGGCGGCCTTGGCCCTGGCAAGACCGGCTGGCGGATTTGGCGGCCCTTGGGGGGATAATTCCTAGCGGGCCGGCGGGGATGGGGTGGGTTTTTCGGCCTGCTCCAGGGCCTTGAGCTGCTCCAGGGCCGGGGCATAGCCGGGGAACAGGGCCAGGGCGCGCTCCATCTCGCGGCGGGCCGCCTCCATCTGCCCCTGGGAGGCCAATATGCGGCCCAGTTCGACGTGGTAGAGGGCGAAGCGGGGCTCGCCGCGGAACAGGAGCTGGAATTCCTCCAGGCTACGGTTATGGCGGCCGGTCAGGGCATAGACCCGGGCCAGGTCGAAGCGGGCCTCCTCCAAATCGGGGCGCAGGCGCAGGGCGCGCAGCAAGAGCTGCTCGGCCTCGGCCAGGCGGGGCTTTTCAAAGCTGTAGAGCTTGCCCAGCATGGCCAGGGCGCCCACGTGCCCCGGCTCCAAGGCCAGCACCTGGCGGAAGGCCTCCCCGGCGGGCTGGGCCTGCTGGTCCAGGAAATGGGCCATGCCCTGCCAGAAATGGGCGTGGCTGTCCGAGGGGAAGCGCCGGGCGCATTGGGCGAAGGCTTGGGCCGCCTGGCGGAACTCGCGGCGGGACATGGCCTGCTGGCCGGCCTGCAGGCAGTCGGCGGCGCTCTCGTCTTCGGCGGAGGGCAACTGGCGGGGCGGCTCGCCGCCTTTGGCGGCCCAGGCGGGCAGCGCCAGGATAAATCCGGCCGCCAGGAAAAGAGCCAAGGCCAGGCAGGCCAGACCCCGGGAAGAGGAGCACATGCCACGTTGCTTGTTGGTCAAGACCGCACCTTGCCGGCTGCCCGGCCCGGTGCGGAACAGCCGCTTGCCCGCGGGAAGCCAGGGGCCACTATAGACAGGCGGTCCAGGCAAAGTAAAGCCCGGCCAGGGCCGGGCGGGCGTGCTACCTGGCCTGGCCCGAGTCTTGGCTGACCATCAGCGAGGAGACGTCCACCGCCTCAAAGGCCGAGCCGGGCACCTTGCTAAGCTCGTGCAGCACGTCGTTGTCCCAGCGCTCGTCCGGCGCGCCGGTGATGTACCAGTTGCCGCCGTTGTCGGAGAGCATCATGCCGTAGGTCTTGAGCGCCTGCAAAATGACCTGCACCGGCTGGGAGAAGCCGGAGATGTCATAGCTGGTCTTGAGGCGGAAGCGCTGGCCAAAGGGCGGATAGTCCTGGCTGGAGCCGCGCCCCGCCTGGTGCCGTCCCGGCCAGACATAGTCCTTCTGGGTGTTGCGGGCGGTGAAGCGTAAAGCGTGCTTTATCTCCCCGGCGGCCACCTCCTCATACCGCACCAGCCCGGGCAGCATGGGCAGCCCCGCCGCGTCGGCCGAGGTCCAGCCCGCCGGGCGTAAGCCGTTGGAAGTCAAATCCCAGATGGCCCCGGAGCCGGCGGTCCATTCCTTGTCGCTGACCTTGGTGGCGTCGAATATCTCGTAGAGCACCTGGTTGTCGGTGTCCACGATGAGAATGTGATGGTCGCCGCCGCCCTCGATGGCCGCGTCGGGCGGGATGGGGTAGGGGCCGGGGTCGCTCTCGTCGTCGTAGTAAAAGCTCACCTTGACCTTGGCCTGGCCGCCGCCCACCTCGTTCCAAGGAATGCCGATGGGCTCGCCGTCCCAGGTCCCGGAGCCGAAGTCCGGGTGCAGGGTGGCGCTGGAGCCAATGCTGTCCACATAGGCCTGGGAGTTGGGG
>CAZLSD010000243.1:0-5305 GCA_964561775.1 uncultured Desulfarculus sp.
CTCACGCCCATCCACCCCACGCGAACCCTTCTCCCATTCCAACTCGCTGGGCAAGCGCAGACCCGCCCACTGGCAATAGGCCTGGGCATCCTCCCAACTCACGCACACAACCGGGTGGTCGGCTTTCTCCGGGGGGAAGCCCTTGCCTTGCCACACCGGCTGGCCAAAATCAGACTTGTCAGGAGGGCGGTGCCCCGTCGCATTCACGAAGCGCTTGTATTGCGCGTTCGTCACCGGGTGCAGGGCCAGGTAATAGGCGGGAAGGCGCACCGGGAACTTGTCATCCCCCGCGATGAACTCACCCTCCGGGATCAAAAGCAGGATGCTCCCGTCCTTCTCGTTGACGGTAAGCATCTCATGCGGCTTGAGCATCCGCTCCCAATAGCCGTGTTCTTGCAGGCGCGGGTCGTAGGTGATCTCGAAATCCTCATACATGGCTCTCCCCCTTCTCCGACGCTCCGTCCTTCAGATCGCCCAAAATGCCTCGCATCTCCTCGGTGGTCAGGCGGTTCTTCTCCAAAAGCTCGCCGGACAGGCGGTCCAGAAGGGCGCGGTGGGCGGTGAGGTCCCGCATGGTTCGCTCCATCTGCCCGGCGATGAGCTGCTTGACCATCTCCAGCTCACGCACGGCCAAGGGCCCGTCGCTGGCGTGCTCGTGATAGGTGCCGGCCACGGAGACATGCCCGAACTCCTGGCTCATGCCGAAGTGGCTGATCATCTTCTTGGCCAGGCCGCTGGCGAACTTGAGGTCGCTGGAGGCCCCGGTGGTGAGCCCGGACTCGGGGCCGTAATAGAGCAGCTCGGCGGCGCGCCCGGCCAGGGCCTCGCGGATCGTCTGCTCCAGCTCGCCCTTCTGGTAGGACTTGCCCTGCTCCTCGCTCTCGCGCACCATCACCCCGCCGCGATCGCCCCGGCCGATGATATCCACCATGATGGGCGGGTTGCCCCCCAGCCAGGCGATGAGGGCGTGGCCGGATTCGTGGCGGGCGGTGCGCTCCAGGGCGGCCCGGTCGGGCTGCTCGCGAATCTCGCCGGAACGTACCTTCTCGAAGGCCTCTTCGATGGCCGCGCCGGTCAAGGGCTGGCCCTGCTGGGCGGCCATCACCGCCGCTTCTTGCAGCATACGCTCCAGGTCGGCGATGGTCCAATGGGCCGTCTGCTTGGCCACCCGCTCCAAGGCCTCGGGGGCCACCTGGTGGTTCTTGCGCGCGGCCACCTTCTGGCGCAGGTATTCCAGGCGGGCGGCGCGGTCGGGACGGTCCACCTCCACCACCCGGTCGAAGCGGCGCTTGAGGGCCTCGTCCAGCTTGTCGGCCAGGTTGGTGGCGGCCAGCACGATGATGGGCTGCTGGCTGACGCGGAAGCCGTCCATCTCGGTCAACAGGGCGTTCAGGGTTTCTTCCTGGGTGCGGGCCGCCCCTCCCTGGCCGGTACGCCCCAAACCAATGGAATCTATCTCGTCTATGAAGACGATGGCCGGGGCATAGCGCCTGGCGCGGGCAAAGAGGTCGCGCACGTTTTGCGGGCCGCTGCCCTGCCATACCGTCACGAAGCCGCTGGCCGATTTCTCCAAGAAGGCGCAGTCGGATTCGCCGGCCACGGCCCGGGCCAGCATGGTCTTGCCAGTGCCCGGGGGGCCGGTGAGCAGGATGCCCTTGGGCGGGCGTATGCCCAGCAGGGCGTAGGGCTTGGGGTTCTTCAGCCAGTCTATGATGAATTGCAGCGATTCCTTGGCCGTTTTGGCCCCGAAGACATCGGCGAAGCGGGTGGTGGGGCGCGAAATCTCCTCCACCATCTCTCCCGCGTCCTGGGCGTCCACCGCCCTGATGAGCGAGAAATTGCGCAGCCTGATGGAGAGACGCCCCGCCTCATGGTCCAGGCGTGAGGCGGTATCGAAGCCCAGCACCTTGCGCTCGGCAGCCAGTGTAGCGGCTTTCTTTTCGCGATACAGGCGCAGGTTGGTCTCAGTGAGTTGCTCGGCCAGGGCGTCGCGCTGAAGCTCCCAATCGGCGGCGCGCAGGCTGGTGAAAGAAGTGCTCACCATACCCCGTGCGCCGCCGGAACGTACGCAGGCCAGGAACAGCTCGTCGTCCACCGGGCGTCGGGGGCCTTCGCCGAAGATGGTCTGGCTGGGGTCCAGCCGCCCCAATGAAAGCAGATAGACCGGAAGCTGGGGGGCGCGTTCGTGCAGCAGGCGCAGGATTTCCCGCCCTTCGTCCAGGGCGCGGGCCGAGAGCGGCACATAGTCGGACTCGCCCATGAAGGACTGGGACAAGGGATTGGCCCCGGTCTGGGTGGCGCCGGAATCATCCCTGAACTCGCGCCGGACCCAGATGTCCAACAGGATCATGTCCACTTCCTCCCCGGCCAGGATGTCCATGACCTCGCTGGGGGTGGCGGCGTTGAACCAGTGGACCTCGGGTACGTGTTCCTGATACAGGGAGGCGATTCTCTGGCCGGCCGCCAACAGCACCCGGGGCTTGTCTCCCATCCGGAGCAAGGCCCCGGTCTCGGCGCTCATATCCAGAGCCCCTGCCTCGATCTCCAGTCTGATGGACTTGATCCGCCCGAACAGCTCATCCAACCGTTCCCGGCTGTGCAGACTGACATACTTGAATATCTCGTTCTTGAGGAACTTCTCCGTCTCGGCCCGCAGCTGGCGCGGGTCAATCTTGGAGCCCTCGCGCAGAACCAACGTGATGGGCACCAGGGGGTCGTGGGAGATGGACTTGTAGTATTGACGCTCCAGCAGGGTCTCCAGGCGGAACATGGCGGAGTCGCAGACCTGCACCAGCTCGTTGACGCCCAAATGGTTGAAGACCACCGGAAAGCCCTGGGCCAGGCGGGAGCAGATGGCCTGGGGAAAGGCGGGCTGGCCGCTGACCGGGTGCTTCTCGTTCTCCAGGGCGTTCAGGATGGTGCGGCGGTGATAGTTGGCGTTGGCGGCCTGGATGCCGGCCCGGTTGGGGTTGTCGTAGAGGGTGCGGCCGGCGTTGGTGGTCAGGATCATGATGGCGTCCCGGAAGGGGACGTCCTTCTCCAGATGCTTGTCCTCCAGGTGGCCCGCGTCCAGGATTTGATAAAAGAGCTGGATGACGTTGAGGTGGGCCTTTTCTATCTCGTCGAAGAGCAGGATGGCATTGGGGTGCTGGTCCACGAAGCCGGTGAGCAGGCCGGGCTGGGCGCCCTTGTACACCGCCGGGAATCCCACCAATTGGTTGTGGGCCTGGTGGTCGCTGTAGCCGGTGAGGTCGAAGCGCTTGAAGGGCCGCCCCAGGAAGGATGCGCAAAGCTCGGCCAGATAGGTCTTGCCCACCCCGGGGGGGCCGGCGAAGACAAAGACCGCCTCCGGTTTGACCCGCTCGGGGTCTATGGCCGAGGTGAGTTCGGCGTTGTACAGGCCCTCTATGAAGGTATGCACCGCGTGGTCCTGGCCGAAGACCTTGGAGAGCAGGTCGTTGCGCAGGCCGCGCAGGCGGTTGATCATGTCCCCCAGGGAGGACGGGCGGGCGGACAGGTCGTACCAGGCCGCCAACTTCTGGAGCGCCGTTTCCCGGGTGATGGGCGAACAACCGCCCAGGGCGCGGCAGACCTCGTTGGATGAGGCCAGGGCGCAGACCAGGTGCTTGAGGTCCACCAGGCCGGGGTGGGTGTCATCCGGCACGCCCTGGGCCGAGGCCAGATCCCAGGCCTGTTCCAGTAGCGCCGCGCAGTCGGGGGCATATGGCAAGGTCAACCGGCAGACCACATGAAGGTCCTCCCGGTGGCGCTTGTCCAGAATGCCCGTGACGTCGCCGCCGGTAAGGCATTCGGCCAGGCGCACCAGGGCCTCGGTCTCATCGCAGGCCGCCGCCAGCAGGTCCAAACACTCCACCTGAGAGCGGGCCATGGCGAAGGCCCGGTCCCTGGCCCTGTCCATAAGCGTCTGGGCGTTGGGGGTAAACATCGTCATGCTCCCGTTGTCATGCGGATCGGCTTGTGAAAGTCGGGAATCAGGTAGTGCAGCCAGATAGGGTGGAACAGCCCACGCCAGCCCCCATCTCCCGTGGTCAGGGCCTCATAGGCCGCCGTGTCCAGCCCGGCCATGATGCGCACCGACTTGCCTTCCAGTGTTTGGCGGACGGCCAACGCCAGGGGGCCATCACGCAAGTCGGGTCTCAACAACACAGAAAAGTCATGCAAATATAGGCAGAGGTTTCTGGCCCGGGCTTCCAGGGCCAACTGTTCGAAGATGGTCTCCGGGGCGTTATCGGGGGGTGACGGGGATAGCAGGCGATCCAGGAAGACGCCCCATATTCGGCCCATTGGGGGCCAGTCCGAGGAAGCACGCTCCAGGGCTGAGTGAAGGGCGGCCGCCGCTAAATCGGGCCTGGCCCCCCCGGCGTCAACCAGCAATAGGCCCTTGCGGTCGTCGCGGGCAAGGAAGCGTTCCATGACCTTGACCGCGGCGTCCGTGGGGTCGCCGTCGCCGCCCTTGATGAGCGTGATGCGTAGATACTGGCCGTATTTGTTCAGCCAGGGGGTCTCCGCCGCTGGGGCCGGGGCGGCCAGCTTGGGGACCGACTCGGCCAACGCCTGCTTGACGGCATCGGGTGGCTGGGCCAGCAGGGCCTCCAGCAGGGGCGTGGCGGTCAGCGCCCGCTGCCCCCCGGCCCGGGCCAGACCGGCCGCCTGGCGGAAGCAATCGCGGCAGCCCGGGGAGCGGTGGATCACCTCCTCGGGCTGGTGCTGGTGGCCGCCCCGGCCCAGGTGGCGGCGCAGGCCCCGGCGAAGCTTATGGCTGACCTCCGGCACGGCGATGCCCGCCCGGGCCAGCCCGGCCCGCAGGGCGTCGCGCTCCTCCACCAGCTCGGCCGCGCCCGCCGGACCCAGGCCGGCGAAGACCTCGTCGGGCAGCTCGGCGAACTTGAGCAGGGTCATGAACAGGTGAGCCCTGGTAATGAACTCCTGCCTTCCGGCCTTGGCCTCCTCGGCCGCCAGGGGCCAGATGGATTGCACCGCCAGGCTTATGTCCATCAGCTCACCTCCTAAAAAGAAAGCCTCAGCTTACTCCGACCAGGGGGGGCAAAATTCCCAAAATTTTTCGGGCGCTCGGCTAAAGCCTCGCGCAAAGAGCAAAGGGTAAAAGGGCAAAAGGGCAAAGCATTACAAGAGAGTCCTGGCGCCACGAAAGCCGTCGCCGTAGCTGCGGCCCGCGGGGCCGTAGCCGTAGCGGCAGGCGCAGCGGACGTCGTCATCGCTGCCGCTGCTCCAGGAGCCGCCGCGCACAACCCGGGCGCTACCGCCGGTCGGCGGGGTCAGGTTT
>CAZLSD010000244.1:0-5301 GCA_964561775.1 uncultured Desulfarculus sp.
CCAGGTCAAGGCCCAGCTCCTGGCCCGCCTGCCCGCCCGGCCCTCCTTCGCGCCTGAACCCGCGCCTGAAACCGAGCCCGAACCCGAGCCTGAGCCCGAACCCGAGCCCGAGCCGGAACCCGAGCCTGAACCCGCGCCCGAGCCCGAGCCTGAGCCAGCCGCGCGGCCAGTTCCAGCTCCGCCCCTGCCAACCCAACCCCGGGCTTGGAAGACCGCTGGGCCCTCGCCCATGCTGTCCCGGCCCCGCATGCAGAAGCGCCGGAGCGGAAACCTGCTGGGGAAAACGCTGCTGGGCCTGGCCGTAAGTCTGGGCCTGGCCGTGCTGATGCTGAATTGGCTGCCTTGGGAGGAGCTGTTGCAGGGTGGGCACACGCCCCAGCCCCAGAGCGCGGCCAGGCCAGACAAGGCCAGCGCGCCGGCCAGGCCCGCGCCCCCGCTTGAGCAGAAGCCGGCGGAGAGTCAAGCCGAGTCCAGCCGGCCTCCGGCGGAGCCGGCCCAACAGGAGCCGCCAGCCAGGCCGGCCTCGACCGCGCCCGCCCCCGATCGGTCGGTGGAGGCGCAGATCTATCCCACCTCGGACGCGGCCATGAGCCAGCCTCCGGTGGCGGACCGGCCCCAACCGACTCCGGAATCCGCGCCAGCCCAGCCGCGGGCAGCCGCTCCCTCTCCGGCCAAACCGGAGCCCGCGCCGGCGCCCGTGGCCAAGGCGGCTCCCTCCCCGCCCGCGGCCCCGGTCAAGCCCGCTCCGCCAGTTACTTCAGCCTTGCCGGATGACGCCGGTCCCCAGGCGCTGGGGCACGTGTTGCAGGCGGGGCTTTTCGTGGGGCCGGTGCAGTCGGGGCGTTTGACCAAAAGCCTGGAGCAGGCCGGTTTCCCGGCCTATGTGCTCAAGCGCGAGCAGCCCGACAAGGTGCGCTACGTGGTTTTGGTGGGGCCCTTCGCGGACAAGGCGCAGGCCCTGGCGGCCATCCCCCAGATCGAGCGCAAGCTGCGGCTAAAGACCTACCTGACCGACGCGGCGGATCCGGGGCGGCAGCTGCGCTAGCAGTCGTCGGCTTGCTCCAGGCTGCGCAGCTTGAGCAGGGGCGTCAGCAACCAAGCCCCCACCATGCAGGCTCCGGCCAGGCTGAAGGCCCAGGCGAAGGACATGGTCTGGCCCAGATAGCCTATGCCCGCGGGCAAGGCCCCGCCTCCCAACACATAGGCCGCCGGCACGGTCAGGGAGACCGCCACCCCGCGCAGGCGGGAGGTTCCCACCCGCGACAAGGCGGCGAACCCCGCCGGGAAGAAGCAGACCGCCACCAGGGGTTGCAGGAATAGCAGCGCCGCCAGCCACCAGCCCGAGGCCCAACCCAGCAGTATGGTCAGCACTCCGGTGCTCAGCATCACGGCCCTGATGGCCGTGAGCGGCCCCAGGCGGTCGGTGGCCCAGCCGGCCACGAAGGCCGCCCCCACCCCGGCCAGGCGCGAGCTGGCCACCAGCAGGTTGGCCGCGCCCAGTTCCATGCCCTTTTCGTTGACCAAAAACAGGGGCAGCATGGTGTAGATGCCCATGGTGCTGGAGATGCCCAGGCCAAAGAGCGCCATCAGAGCCCAGAAGCCGGGCAGACGCCCCAGGGCGCTCAGGCTGCCAAGGTCGGGGGCCTGCCCGGGGTGACGCCCGCTTTTGCCCCAGGCCATGAAGGCCAGGCCCAGGCCCAGAGAGGCCAGGCCCAGGGCCAGGGGCACCGAGCGCCAGGACCACCAGCGCAGCATGAAATCGCCCAGCAGAGGGGCCAGCACGAAACTTAAATTGGGGGCTATCTCATGCACGGACAGGGCCTTGCCCCAGTGGTCCGGCTTGACCAGGGCGGTCAGGGCGGCCAGGCCGCTGGGCAGGTAGAAACCCGCGCCGAAACCGGTCAGGAACAGGCCCAGGCGCAGGCCCCACAGGGTGTCGGCCCAGGCCACCAGCAACAGGGCTGCCCCGGTGCTTAAAGCCGAGATGATTATGGCCCCGCGGTGGTCCAGGCGGGAGGAGAGAAAGCCAGAGCCCAGCAGGGAAGGGAAGTAGCCCAGGGCCAGCATGAAGAAAAGGCCCCCCGCCTGGGCATGGTCCAGGCCCAGGTCGGCCTCCATGGCCGGCAGCAGGGGCGCCAGGGCGATGCGCCCCAGAAAGCTCAAAAAAAAGATGCTGGTCAGGAAAAACAACTGTCCCAGGTGGGCCTGGAAAGGCTCGTTGCCCGACAGCTGGCAGGAGGATGTGGTGTCGCCCATGTCTAGCCTGCGTCCTGGGGGAGTAGGTGGTAGAGTGCTGGTCACGGGCGGATTGCCGGCCCGGGCGCTCGCCGGCTAGTGTACCACGGCCGGGCGCGTAAACCGGAACGATGGGGGAGATGCATGCCACCAGGGCTGGGGGCCAACAGACAGGGACTGGCGGCCCTCATCGGCAGCGCGGTGGCCATCTTCTGGCCTGGGGCCCTGGCCTTCGGCCTGCCCGGAGTGCTCATCCCCCATTGGCAACAGAGCCTGGGCGTGGGCCGGGGCGCGCTGGGCAGCTTCATGTACGTGCTGCTGATGGCCCTGGGCTGCTTCATGTACCTGACCGGCCGCTGGCAGCTCAAGCTGGGCGCGCGTAAGATCATGGCCCTGGGCGCCCTGGCCCTGGGCCTTAGCCAGGTCATGGCGGTCTACATCGACTCCCTGGCCTCCCTCTATGTCTGGGCCTTTGTCAGCGGGGTGGGCCAGTGCCTGGTCTACATCCCCGCTCTCTCCACGGTGCAGCGCTGGTTCCCAGAGCGGCGGGGCCTGGTCTCGGGCCTGGTGAATCTGGTCTTCGGCGGGGCGGCCGCGCCCATGTCGCCGCTTTTCGCCGCGTGGCTACCCAGTCTGGGCTATGCCGGGCTCAACCTGGCCGTGGGCGGGGTCACGGTGGTGGTGGGGCTGGCCGCGGCCTGGTTCTGCGAGTTCCCCCCCGGCCCGGCCGCCGGCCCGGCGGGCGGGCCCAAGTCGCTCACCGTGAGCCAGACCCTGCGCCTGGGGGTGTTCTGGCGGTTGTGGGGGGTGGTGGCCCTGGTGGGGGCGGCGGGCGTTTCCATGGTCACGCTGGCGGCGGCCTATGGCCAGAGCCTGGGCCTGGGGCTTTCCCAGGCGGTGTGGATATTGGCCGGCTTCAACCTGGGCAGCGGCTTGAGCCGGCTCATGATGGGCTGGCTCTCCGACGTCATCGAGCGCGGCCTGGCCATGAGCCTGGCCTTTGCCCTGGCCGCCGGGGCCTATTTGACCCTGCCCTGGGTGGCTCAGCCCTGGCTGGCCGTCTGCCTGGCGGCCCTGGTGGGCGGGGCCTTCGGCACCCTGTTCGCCGTGAGCGGGCCCTTGGCCGGGGACTGTTTCGGACCCAAGCACTTCGGCGAGATATTCGGGCTTCTCTTCACGGCTTACGGCTTCGTGGCGGGGGGGATGGGGCCTTCCCTGGCGGGGTATCTGCTGGACTACAGCGGGGGCAGTTTCCTGCCGGTCTTCTCGTACCTGGGCCTGTTATGCTTGGCGGCGGCCTTTCTGGTGCGCGGGGTGCGCCCGCCCCAGGAGGAAAAGGCCCTCTAGTAGCGCGCCTTGACCCGCTCGATGCTCGTGGCCTTGCCCGTGCTCTCGTCGATGACCGCCAGCGCGCCGTGCAGCATGGGGTTGCCCTTGGCCACCAGGAAGCGCTCCGGCCGCATGGTGCGGAAGCGGTGGATGGCCACCGAGGCCTCCATGCCGATGACCGAGTCCTGGGGGCCGGTCATGCCCAGGTCGCTGATGTAGGCCGTGCCCCGGGGCAGCACCCGCTCGTCGGCGGTCTGCACGTGGGTGTGGGTGCCCACCATGGCGCTCAGGCGTCCGTCGAAGTCCCAGGCCAGGGCCAGCTTCTCGCTGGTGGCCTCGGCGTGGAAATCCAGGCAGACCACGGCCGTGTTCTTGAGCGGCCCGGCCAATATCCCGTCCAGGGCGGCGAAGGGGCACTCCAGGTTGCTCATGAAGGCCCGCCCCTCCAGGTTGACCACCCCCACATCCACCCCGTTCCTGGCCCGGGCGATGACCCAGCCCTGGCCCGGCGCGCCCGCCGGATAGTTGGCCGGGCGCAGCAGGTGGGGCTCCTGCTTGAGCAGGGGCGTCAGGTCCTTGTGCTTCCAGACGTGGTTGCCGGTGGTGATGACCTCCACCCCGTAGGAGAAGATTTCCTCGGCGGCGGACTGATTGAGCCCTAGGCCGCCGGAGGCGTTCTCGCCATTGACCACCACCAGGTCCGGCTCCAGGCGGCGCTTGAGCTGGGGCAGCAGGGCGGCCAGGCACTTGCGCCCCGGAGAGCCGAAAACGTCGCCGACGAAAAGAATACGCAGCATCATCTCTCCCAGGCGCCTTCAGCGCGGCGGGTTGGCGGGCAGGGACGGGCAGCAGCCCAGGGGGCGGCGGCCATGGGCGGCCAGGTTCTGCTCATATCTAATGATGGCCCCGTCGCGGCCAAAGCGCCAATGCAGATACCCCGCGCCGGGCAGCTCCATGAGCGGGCCGAAGACCACATAGGCCTGGGCCGCCAGAGCCAGGGCGCACAGCCCCCCCACCCAGGAGCGGACCCCGGCCATCTCGAGCTTGCGCGCCGTGAAGTATAGCAGCGCCGCCAAGAGGGGCTGATAGAAGCGCAGGTAGTCCTCGCCCCTAAACTGCCAGCCCTGGTAGGGCGGGGCCAGGTTGTTGAAGAGGAACACCAGGGCCGTGGCCAGCAGCAGGCAGGCCTCGGGGGCCTGCAAGCGGGCGGGCCAGCGCCGCCGCCATAGCGCCAGCAGCAGCAGGAACAGGGCGGGCAGGAACACGTAGTTGGAGTAGAACCAGGTGAGCCAGGCCACCCAAGGGGCCTGGAGGACCAGTTTTCCCCAGGCCGCCGTGTCGATATTGCCCAGGAAGCTGCGCAGCACCTGCAACGGCTCGTGCCCCTGCTCCAGCGGGGCCGAATAGGCCCCCAGGGCGCTGAGCAGGAGGATCATCAGGGCGGTGGGCAGGGCCAGGGGTATGAGCGCCGCCCCGGCCAACAGCAAACTCCGCCGCCGCCACAGGATCAGCAGCACCGCCGCGGGCAGGAAAAAGGGCCACAGGTCATAGCCCAAGAAGAGCGCGCCCAGGGCCAGGCACCAGCCCAGGGCAGCCGGGGCGCTTGTGGCCTCGTCGATACGCAACAGGGCCATGAAGCACCACAGCGATCCCGGCACGATGAAGGCATAGGAATAGGGCAGGCTGGACCAGTAGTACGCCCCGGGCGAGAGGGCCAGGGCCAAGGCCCCCCACAAG
>CAZLSD010000245.1:0-5280 GCA_964561775.1 uncultured Desulfarculus sp.
GGGTAGAGCGAGGCGGCGGGCGGGGGGAAGCCGGCGATGACCTCCCGCGCCGCCGGGGTGGGGCCCAGGGGGTTTTCGTTGTTGTTGAGCCGGTGCAGGCGCTCCACGTTGTACAGGCGCATCAGCTCGGGGTCGGGCTTGCTGGGGATATAGGCCTCGAAGTCCTTGACATAGGCCGGCACCAGGCGTTCCAAGTCGGGCGGTCGCATCAGGCTTGGCCTCCGGCCAGCTGGTAGACCGCCAGGTCGCCGCGCCCGCCCCAGGGCAGGATCAGGCGGGGGACGAAGCCGGCGGCGGAAAGCAGGTGGGCCTGGGCGGCCTCGGCGGCGTCGCCCAGGTCCAGGCGGAAGTGGACGTTGGGCAGGTTCTCGCCGGCCAGCAGCTTGACGTGGCGGGAGAGGTTGTCGGCCAGGTCGCGGCCATCTTGCATCAGGCGCAGAGTGACCGTGCCCCGGGTGCGGTCGAAACGCGCGCCCAGCAGGGAGTGGGCGGCGCGGGCCTCGCCCTCGGGCTGGGTGAGGCGCAGGTCGCGGGCCAGGAAGAGGCGGGCGTATTGGGCGCGCAGGAACTCCTCCAGGCAGGGGTGGCACCAGGAGAGGGCTCCGGGGTCCTCGCGCAGCTGGCGGTAAAAGTGGGGCCAGGTGAGGCGGCCCTGAGGCAGCGACAGCTCCAGCTCGCCCAGGTGCTCGAAGTATTCCTGGGGCAGCTCGGGCGTGGGATAGCGGCAGATGAGGCTTAAGGCCTCGCTCTTGGCCAGGGCGGCCAGGCATCCCTCCACCAGGGCGGCGGCCATCTCCGATCCCGGGGGTTGGCCGAAGAGATAGGGGCCGTAGCAGTGGGCGGTCTGGCCCAGGTGCCGCCAGAGCATGGCCCCGCCCAGGGCCTGGCGCGGCCCCAGGGCCAGGCAGGCCCCGTACTCTCCGCCAGAGACCATGTCCACCAGGCGGCCGGGCTGGGCCAGATAGGGCGGGTATATCTGGGGGGCATAGCCGGCCGCCAGCAGGTGGGCCAGGTCCTTGAGCTGGGCCGGGCTGGCCGGGGCCAGGCTGAAGCTGGCGAGGGGTTGGACCGCCGGCGGGGCCAGGGGCGTTCCGGCGGGATAGGCTTTTTCCTTGACCAGGCTCAGGCTAAGGCCGCCCTGGCTGGTGGGGCTCAGGTAAAAATGCTCCACCGAACGGGAGGCGATGAGCAGGCCCAACTGGGCCAACTGGGTCTCGTCGCTCAGGCTGGGCTGGGCGGTCAGGTTCATCAGGCTAAGGTCCAGCTCGCGGCCGGGCAGGATGAACTCGGCGCGCACGGCGTAGCCCAGGGGATGCAGCAGGACGGTGAGGCCTTCCTCGCCCTCGGCCAGGCCGGCCATATAGGCGAAAACCTCCTCGCAGGCCAGGGTCAGGCTCAAGGCCTCCGGGCCGCCCAGGCCCAGGGCCAGGCCGCCCTGCTCGGCAAAGGAGGTCACCATGCCCACCAGCTCGGCGCGCAGGGGCAGGGAGAGCCGGGGGGTGAGGGACGATGCGTTCATGCCATTGCTCCTTGGCGGGCGGCGGGTTTTTCGTGAGCATTTACAGGGCCGCTCCGCGAGGCTAAATTAGACCACAAAATACTCTTTTTGGGTGCCCCCCATGTCCATGCCCCTGAAGGAAAAGCTCTCCGCCCTGCTGGCCCGCCAGCCCGGCAGGCCCGACGCCGCCGCCAAGGCGGCAGGCCAACAGAAATACCCCTGCGATCTGTACGGCCAGGGCCTGCTCTGGGCCGGGGTCAAGCGGGCAGGCGTGCCCCACGCCCGCCTGCTGGGGGTGGACGTGAGCGCCGCGCGGGCCTTGCCCGGGGTGGCCGCCGTGCTCACCGCCGCCGACATCAAGGGTCCCAACCGTCAGGGCGTGGCCATGAAGGACCAGCCGGTGCTGGTGGACGACAAGGTTCGCTACGAGGGCGACGCCATCGCCCTGGTGGTGGCCGATAGCCCCCAGACGCTGGCCCAGGCCCTGGCCCTGGTGCGGGTGGAGCTTCAGGAGCTGCCCGGGGTCTTCGACCCGGAGGCGGCCCTGGCCGCCGGCGCGCCGCTCATCCACGATAAGCACCCCACCGGCAACTTGCTCCTGGAAGGCCGCCTGCAAAAGGGCCGGGGCGCGGCGGCGCTTGCCGAGTGCGCGGCGGTGAGCGAGATAGAGGTGGAGCTGCCCCGCCAGGAGCACGCCTATCTGGAGACCGAGGCGGGCTGGGCCCGCCTGGAGCCGGACGGCATGCTGCGCCTGGTGGTCTCCACCCAGACGCCCTTTCGCGACTGCAAGGAAGTGGCCGAGGCCCTGGGTCTGGACCCCGCCAGAATTCGCCTGGAGGCCCCCTATCCCGGCGGGGCCTTTGGCGGCAAGGACGGCGTGACCGTGCAGAGCCTGCTGGCCCTGGCCGCCCTGGCCTGCCCGGGCCGGCCCATCAAGATGTGGCTCTCCCGCGAGGAGAGCCTCTTGGCCAGCGCCAAGCGCCATCCGGCCAAGCTGCGCTGCCGTCTGGGGGCCTTGGCCGAGGGCGACCTGCACGCCCTGGATTTCCACTTCGTGCTGGACAGCGGCCCCTATGATCACCTGGGCACGGCGGTGATGGTGCTGGGCCTGGAGCACGCCGGCGGACCCTATCGCATCCCCCACGCCAGCCTGCACGGCCAGGTGGTCTACACCAACAACCCCCTGGGCGGGGCCTTCCGGGGTTTCGGGGTGCCCCAGGTCACGGCGGCGGTGGAACTCTGCCTGGACGACCTGGCCCGCCGCCTGGCCATGGATCCCCTGGCCCTGCGCCAGAAGAACGCCGTGGCCCAGGGCGACGACATCCCCAGCGGCACCCGGCTCACCTGCTCGGTGGAGTTTCAGCAGTGCCTGGCCGCCCTGGCTGAGCATCCCTGGTGGCGGCAGCGGGAAACCTGGCAGGCCCAGGCCCCGCCCTTCAAGCGCCGGGGCGTGGGCGTGGCCGCGGCGCTGCACGGCATGGGCTATGGCCCGCTCATCCCTGATGTGGCCGGGGCCAAGCTGGAGCTGCTGCCCTCGGGCGGATTCCGTCTCTACTGCGGGGTGGTGGACATGGGCCAGGGCAACGCCGCCACCTTCCAGCAGATGGCCGCCGCCGCCCTGGACCAGGAGCTTTCGGCCATTGAGCTGGTGCTGCCCGACACCGGAGTTTGCCTGCCCTGCGGGTCATCCTCGGCCAGCCGCACCACCTACACCTTTGCCAGCGCCCTGCTGCCAGCCCTCCAGGAAATGCGGGAGCGCATCCTGGCCGCCGCCGCCCGCCATTGGGGCCTGGCCGAGGCGCAGGGACTGGAGTTGTCTCCCGGTTGCGTGCGCCACCTGGCCTCCGGGCGCCAGCTGCCCCTGGCCGAGCTGGCCGGCAGGCTGGAGCCGGAGCGGCGCCTGGTCAGCGCCCAATACCAGGCCCCGGCCTCCACGCAGCGCCTGAGCGACGACCAGCTGCTCACCATGCTGGGCCTGCCCCACGTGGTCTTCGCCTTCTGCGTGCAGCTGGCGGCCATCGAGGTGGACGAGCTGAGCGGCCGCATCGAGGTGGCCCGCCTGCTGGCCATTACCGACTGCGGCCGGGTCATCAACCCCCAGACCGCCTCCCAGCAGATAGAGGGCGCGCTGATCCAGGGCCTGGGCTACGCCCTCATGGAGGAGGCCCCCTCGGTACGGGGCCACATCCTCACCCCGGACCTGGCCACCTATCTAATCCCCACCGCCCTGGACGCGCCGCGCCTGGAGACGCTCTTCGTGGAGAACTTCGAGCCCAGCGGGCCTTTGGGCATGAAGGGCCTGGGCGAGGTGGCCATCGACCCCACCCTGCCCGCCATAGGTAATGCCTTGGGCAACGCCCTGGCCGTGGCCCGCGGCATAAGCCCCCGGGTCTTCCCGCTTACGCCTGAACGGGCGCTGGCCTTGCTGGAGAACGGTCATGCTGCTTAGCTTTGTCTTGAACGGCCAGCCCGTGCGGGTGGAGACCCCGCCCGACCGCCGGGCCGTGGACCTCTTGCGCCAGGACCTGGGGTTGACCGGCGCCAAGGAGGGCTGCGGCGCGGGCGAGTGCGGGGCCTGCGCCATCCAACTGGACGGCGTGACCGCGCCCTCCTGCCTGCTCTTGGCCGCCCAGTTGCAGGACCGGGAAGTCACCACCATCGAGGGCCTGGCCACGGACGGCCAGCCCCACCCCCTGCAAGAGGCCTTCGCCCAGGCCGGGGCGGTGCAGTGCGGCTTCTGCACCCCGGGCATGCTGCTCTCGGCCCAGGAGCTGCTTTCGCGCAACCCCCGCCCCAACGAGCGGGAGATCCGCCAGGGGCTCTCCGGCAACCTGTGCCGCTGCACCGGCTACCACAAGATCGTGGAGGCGGTGCAACTGGCCGCCGCCAACCTGGACCAGGAGGGGCGCTGATGCAGGTCCGGCTGCCCCGCACCCTGGACGAGCTGTGGACCCTGTGGCAGCGCCAGCCCCAGGCCCGCCTGCTGGCCGGCGGCACGGACCTCTTGGTCAAGCTGCGCGCCGGAGCGCCCGAGCCGCCGGCCTTGATCGGCCTGGAGCGCCTGGCCGAGCTGCAAGTTTTCCGCGAAGAAGAAGGCTCTCTTTTCCTGGGCGCTGGCCTGAGCCACACCCGCCTGCTGACCCAGCCCCTGCTGCACGAGCGCCTGCCAATCTTGGCCCAGGCCTTGCTCGTGCTGGGCTCGCCCCTGGTGCGCAACCGGGGCACCCTGGGCGGCAACCTGGTCACCGCCTCCCCGGCCGGCGACACCCTGGCGCCCCTCTACGCGCTGGAGGCCCAGGTGGAGCTGCTCAGCCCCGCCGGAGCCCGCCGCCTGCCTATCTCCGCCTTCATCCTGGGGCCGGGCCGGGTGGACCTGGCCCCCGGCGAATTGCTGGCCGGGGCGCTGGTCCCCCTGCCCGCGCCCGGCTGCCTCCAGCACTACGAGAAGGTGGGCCGCCGCGCCGCCCTGGCCATCTCCCTGGTCAGCCTGGCCGCCCTGATCCGGCTCTCGCCCGCCGGCCTGGTGGAAGAAGCCCGCCTGGCCTGGGGCAGCGTGGGTCCCACGGCCATCTTCTCCCGCCAGGCGGCCGCCGCCCTCATGGGCCAGCCCC
This sequence comes from uncultured Desulfarculus sp., assembly GCA_964561775.1. Classification (GTDB taxonomy): domain Bacteria; phylum Desulfobacterota; class Desulfarculia; order Desulfarculales; family Desulfarculaceae; genus JACRDC01. The sequence goes on from CAZLSD010000245.1 coordinate 5,110, forward strand.
TCACCCGCGAGAGCCTGGCCGCCGCCGCCGCCCTGGCCCGCGCCGAGGTCAGCCCCATCGACGACCTGCGCGCCACGGCCGCCTATCGCCGCCAGGTGGCCGGCAACCTGCTGCTGCGCCTGGCGCGGGGGTGAGAAGGCAGGGGGAGAATCTGGGGGGAACCTTTTTTGC
>CAZLSD010000246.1:0-5271 GCA_964561775.1 uncultured Desulfarculus sp.
CGGGGAAGGGCGGATAGGTGCGGGGCAGGATGGCCAGCTGGATCTGCTGGGCCAGGTCCAGCTCGCTCTGGATGCGCTGGCGGGCGGCGGTGGCGGCGGTGATCTCCTCCAGATAGCGCGTGAGATCGCTCACCATGCGGTTGAAGGCCAGGGCCAAATCGCCCACCTCGTCGCCGGGGGGCACGCCCTCCACCCGGGTGGAGAGGTCGCCCGCGGCCAGGCTGCCGGCCGCCTTGGCCAGGCGTTGCAGGGGCCGGGTGACTCCCAGCAGGATGCCCCAGACCACCAGCCCCAACACCAGGAGCCCGCCCAGGGCCAAGAAGCCCTGCTGGCGGGCCATGCGCCAGATGGGCCCCAGCACCTGGTCCTCGCCCAGGATGACCCCATAGCTCCAGCCCGGCCCCTCCACCGGCGAAAAGGCCAGCCAGGCCGGCTGGCCGTCGCGCCAGTCGCTGATGGGGGCCAGGCCGGACTGGCCGGCCACCATGCGCTTGCCCAGCTTGCGCAGGTCCTGGCGCGCCAAGCCCTCGGCCAGGGAGAAGATGCCCGACCATTCCTTGTCGCCGCTGGCCAGGAACACCCCCTGGCGGCTGAGCAGGACGGCCCGGCCGCCCTCCACCCCGGGCAGTTGCTGCACCACCTGCTCCAGATCGTCCAGGCGCACGTCGGCGGTGACCACCGCCCACAGCCGCTCTTCCTTGAAGACCGGCACCGAGAAGGTGGTCATGAACACCTCGCCCCCGCCCTCGTCGTAATAGGGCTCGCTCCACGCGGGCCGACCCAAGAGGGAGGGGATGAGATACCAGTCCTGTTCAACGAAGTTGTAGTCGCCCACCCCCAGGTCGAGGGAGGCCAGCCCCTGGGGGCCGCGGTAGACATAGGGAGCCGAGGCGCGCGTCTGGCCCGGGATCGAGCCAGGAGCCAGGGCCACGGCCATGCCGTACACCGAGGGGGTGGCGTGAAGAAAGCCGCGCAGCAGCTCCTTCAGCTCTTCCTCGCGCCAGAACTCCTTGGCCCCCAGGCTGGCGGCCAGGGCATGGGGCAGGGCCTGGGCCGGGGCCAGCCGGCTGGCCAGTTGGTGGGCCTGGGCCTGGGACAGGGCCAGTATCTGCTGCTGGCGGGCCTCGCTCATGGCCTGGCTGGCCTCCAGATGGGCCAGGCCGGCCAGCACGGCGAAGACCAGCGAGACCCCCAGCACCACCACCAGGGTCAGCCTGGCCCGCAGGCCCAGGCTGTGCCGGCGCACCAGGGCGCTCATGGCTGGCCCCAGGCCCCGCTGATGAAGCCTTTGGCCTCCACCGGCCGGGGCAGGAAACCCTGCTCCACCAGCACCCGGTTGACCCTGGCCATGTCCCGCTCGTTCAGCCGCCCCAGTTGGTCCGGCTCCACCCCGGCGCTCACCAGCTCCGACATGGTTTTAAGCATCCAGCGCTGGTGGGTGGAGCGGGTGCCCAGGTGCTTCTTGCCTATGCGCCGCATCACCGCCTCCAAGGCCGCCTCGGGATCGGCCATGGCCCGGCGCCAGCCCTCCATGGTGGCCTGGGCCAGGCGGCGGCACAGCTCGGGGCGGTAGGTCCAGGTGGGGCCGGCGGCGTAGAGGCCGTCCTCGGGAAAGTTGAGCCCCAGCTTGGCGAAGTCCAGCACCACCAGGTCCTCGTAGTCCAGGCCGGCCTGATAGTATTGGTGGTACTCGTTGTAGAGCATGGCCGTGGCGGCGTCCACCGCCCCCTGCATGAGCGGGGACACGGTGTAGCTCTGGGGTATCTCCAGCACCGTGAGGCCCAGGCGCTTGAAGAGCGCCCGCGGGGGGATGGCGAACTGCTCGCCCCACATGCCCACCCGCTTGCCTTGCAGGTCCTGGATGGTGGCTATGCCGCTCTCCTTGCGCGCCACCAGCATCAGCGCCGAGCGCTGCGCCAACTGGGCCAGGTGCACCAGATCCTGCCCCCGGCCCCGGCGCTGCATGGCGTCGGAAAGCCAGGCCGTGGCGAAGTCGCAGCCTCCGCTGGCCAGTTCGTCCAGGGGGGAGATGACCGGGTTGTAGGGCCACAGATCCACCTCCAGCCCGGCCTGTTCGTACAGCCCCAGGTCCTGGGCCAGGTAGAAGCCCGCGAACTGGGCCTGGTGCGCCCACAACAGGCGCAGGCTGACCTGCTCCAGGGCCAGCGCCGGGGTTGGGCCCAGGCTAAAGACCCAGGCCAGCAGCCCCCCCAACAGCGGCAGAAATGTTTGGCGCGCGCGGCGTTTCAGCAAGGCAGGCCCCCTTCCCGGGTCAGGCCATTTTACACCAAGTCGCGGGCAAGGGGGCGGGAGCCGCCCTCATCCCCCGCCAGGCTGGGCAAAGGGGGCGGGAGGCGTGCTGTCGCGCGCCTTTCTTGGCCCCTTGCCCTCCGCAAGGGTTTGACACGAACCAGCCCCTGTGTTAACCTGCTTCAGCGCGATATGTTGTGGGGATTGGACCCCTTACACCCCAGGGAAGGCGGCGGACGTGCTCGAGCTGAAATTCCTGCGCGACAACCTGCCCCTGGTGCGCCAGGCCCTGGCCAACCGCCGGGCCCAGGTGGACCTGGGGGCCTTCGAGAAAATCGACGAGCGCCGCCGGGCGCTCTTGCCCGAGTTGGAGAGCCTGCGCGCGCGCAAGAACGAAGTCAGCGCCCAGGTGGGCCAGGCCAAGAAGTCCGGCCAGGACATGAGCGCGGTCTATGCCCAGATGAAGGAAGTGGGCGAGCGGGTCAAGACCCTGGAGCAGGAACTGGCCCAGGTCCAGGCCCAGTTGGACGCCGTCGTCCTCACCATCCCCAATGTGCCCCACGCCTCCACCCCGGTGGGCGCCGACGAGAACGACAATCCGGTCATCTCCACCTGGGGCCATCCCCCCGTTTGGGACTTCACCCCGGCCAACCACTGGGACATCGGCGAGGCTTTGGGCATCATCGACTTCGAGGCCGCCGCCCGCATGACCGGCTCGCGCTTCGTGGTGCTCAAAGGCGCGGGAGCCCGCTTGGAGCGGGCGCTCATCAGCTTCATGCTGGACATCCACACCAGCGAGCACGGCTACCTGGAGATATTGCCGCCCTTCATGGTCAACAGCCGGGCCATGACCGGCACCGGCCAGCTGCCCAAGTTCGCCGAGGACCTGTTCCACCTGGAAGGCACCGACTACTGGCTCATCCCCACCGCCGAGGTGCCGGTCACCAACCTGCACATGGACGAGACGCTCTCCGGCCAGAGCCTGCCGCTCAAATACGTGGCCTACACCCCCTGCTTCCGGGCCGAGGCGGGCAGCCACGGCAAGGACGTGCGCGGGCTCATCCGCCAGCACCAGTTCGACAAGGTCGAACTGGTGCGCCTGGTGCGCCCCGAGGACAGCTACGAGCACCTGGAGCAGCTCACGGCCAACGCCGAGGTCATCTTGCAACGCCTGGGCCTGCCCTACCGCAAGATAGCCCTCTGCACCGGCGACCTGGGCTTCTCCGCCGCCAAGACCTATGACCTGGAGGTCTGGCTGCCTGGCCAAGAGCGCTACCGCGAGATAAGCTCCTGCTCCAACTTCGAGGACTTCCAGGCCCGCCGCATCGGCCTGCGCTTCAAGGACAAGGGCGCCAAGGGGACCAGCCTGGTCCACACCCTTAACGGCTCCGGCCTGGCCGTGGGACGCACCCTGGTGGCCATCTTGGAAAACTACCAACAGCCCGACGGCTCGGTGCGCGTCCCCCCCGCCCTGGTTCCCTACATGGGCGGACTGGAGCTGATCGCCGCCACCCCGGCCCGCTGAGCGGATATAATCATGAACATGCGCCGCGCCCTCACCCTGCTTAGTCTGCTGACCGCCCTGGCCCTGACCGCCGCCGGTCCGGCCAGCGCCGCCCCTCCCCTGGACAAACCCCAGCTGGCCGCCCTGCTCTCCGGCCGGGTGGCCCAGGTGGCCAGCGGCGATCCCGTGCACGTCAACTCCCCCCGCCATGGCGCGCTCACCATCGAGCCCACCATCAGCGTGCCCCTGCAAGAGGCCGCCGAACACTGGCTCTCCGGCATAAAATCACCGCGGGCCGCCATCGTGCTCACCGAGGCCCACACCGGACGCGTCCTGGTGCTGGCCGGCGCGCGCCACGGCCGCCTGGACCCCAAGGTGGCCACCGACGGCGACGCCCCGGCGGCATCCCTCTTCAAGATCGTCACCGCCGCCGCCGCCGTGGAGGAAACCCAGATCGAGCCCCTGTCCCGGCTCTATTTCACCGGCCGGCCCCACACCCTCTACAAAAGCCAGATAACCTCCCTGCGCCCCAAGGTGGCCAACCAGTCCACCCTGCGCGAGAGCTTCGCGGTCAGCAACAACCCCGTCTTCGCCAAGCTGGGCATCTACCACCTGGGCGGCGCGCTGCTCACCTGGTACGGCAAGGCCCTGGGCTTCGAGAACCGCCTGCCCTTCGAGCTGCCCCTGCAAGTCAGCCAGCTCACCGACGCCGACAGCGACGCCGCCGTGGGCGGCATGGCCTCCGGCTACAACCGCGAGACCACCATCTCCCCCGTGCATGCCGCCCTGCTGGCCGGCATCTTCGTCAACCACGGCCGCCTCATGGAGCCCTACGTCATAGAGCGCGTCTCCAACGCCTCAGGAGAGCCCGTCTACCAGGGCCGCCCCCGCTCCCTGGGGCGCATGGTCAGCGAGGACACCTGCGAGGCCATGCGCCGCATGTTCGCCGCCACCATCACCGAAGGCACCGCGCGGCGAGCCTTCAACCAACTGGAAAAGGACAAGGTGCTCTCCCGCCTCAACCTGGGCGGCAAGACCGGCACCATGGGCAGCCCCGACCACACCGAACTCTTCGAGTGGTTCGCCGGCTATGGCCAAGACCCCCACACCGGACGCACCCTGGCCGTGGCCGTGGTGGTCGCCCACAACCGCACCCGCTGGGCCAACTCCAAGGCCCTGGCCCGCCTCATGCTGCGCCAGGCCTTCTCCCACCCCGACATCAACTCCACCCACGCCGCCCAACACCGCCACTCCCCCGCCATGTGAGGAGGGAGTAAGAGGAAGATTTGGGGGGAAGGCCATACCGTCAGCAAAGCCATCCATGGCTTTGCTGACACCTCGGCCGGACAAAAGCGCGGTTTTGTCCGGCCTCACGGGCGCTGCCGCGCCCGGGCGGGCCATCCATGGCCCGCAAGCAGCGCAAAAAGGGTTTCCCCCCAAACCCCCCTTCCTAAAAAGGCGGGGGGTGGGTTAGCTTAATCACAAAATCTTGTCTTGACGTAGGGTGGGTTAGCATA
>CAZLSD010000247.1:0-5260 GCA_964561775.1 uncultured Desulfarculus sp.
GGCGGCTGGGCGGCTGGCGGGGGGGAGGGCGTCTGGGCAGCCGCGACGCGGTGGCGGTGGACATCCTGGAGGAGATAGGCTTCGAGCGCGAGTCCTACGTGCCCTACAAGATATCCTCGGCCCTGCCCACGGGGTACCTGAAGCGCCTGGAGCTGGCCCGCTGCCTGGCCCTGCGCCCGGAGATCATCTTGTGCGACGAGGTCTTCTCCGGGCTGTCCATGAGCGAGATGGCCAGCATGCTGCCGCTGATGGAGAAGCTCCAGATGGAGGGGGTGACGCTGATCATGGTGGAGCACCGCCTGCGCGAGCTGTTCCGCCTGGCCAACCGGGTGCTGGTGCTCAACTTCGGGGCCAAGATCACCGAGGGCACGCCCGAGGAGGTCATGGCCAACGACGAGGTAAAGACGGCCTACTTCGGCTCGGAGGAGGTCTACAGCTATGTTTGAAGCCAAGGGGCTCATGGTCTTCTACGAGAACATGCTGGCCTTGAACAACGTCAGCTTGAGCTGCGGCCAGAAGCAGATCATCGGGGTCTTCGGGGCCAACAGCGCCGGCAAGTCCACCCTGATGTACACCCTGGCCGGCATCATGCACGACATCCAGAAAAAGGAGCTGATGGCCGGCGGCGAGCGCATCACCATCCGGGGCTCGGTGCGTTTTGGCGACACCGACATCTCGGAGATGAAGCCGGCCCGGCGGGCCAAGGCCGGGGTGGTGCTCTGTCCCGAGCGGCGGCGCATCTTTCCCGAGAGCAGCGTGCTGGAGAACTTACGCATCGGCGGCTATCTGGCCAGTTCGGCCCAGGCCGCCGAGACCCTGGAGTACGTCTTCAACATCTTTCCGCCCCTGACCAAGCTGAAAGATCGCCTGGGCGGGTTCTTGAGCGGCGGCGAGCAGCAGATGCTGGCCATCGGCCGGGCGCTGATGGCCCAGCCCAAGCTGCTGCTCCTTGACGAGCCCTTGATGGGGCTCTCCCCGGCCATCCAGTACTGGCTGGCCAAGTCGGTGCTGGATATTCGCAACCAGCGCGGCACCTCCATCATCGTGGCCGAGCAGTACGCCCGGCCGGTCATGCCCATCATCGACTACGGCTACATCCTGGAGAACGGATCGGCCGTGGTGGAGGGCACCAAGGAGGAGCTTATGGACAACCCTGACGTGAAGGCTGCCTATTTCGGCACTTCGTGAGGAGGATCGTCTTGGAGCCGGAGTTCACCTTCACCCGTTTCGAGGAAGCTTGCCGCCGCTATCCCGGCAACGTGGCCATCTCGTTTCTGGGCAGGCATTTCACCTATGCCAAGCTGCACGAGATGGTGCTGCGCCTGGCCACCGGGCTATCGGCCCAAGGCCTGGGCAAGGGCGACCGCATGCTGGTCTATCTCTCCAACTGCCCCCAGCTCATCCTGTCCTTCCTGGCCGCCCAGAAGCTGGGGGTGGCGGTGGTGCTGGTTTCGCCCATCTACACCTCCCACGAGATCCAGTACATGGCCCAGGACTGCGGGGCCAAGGCCATTGTCTGCCACGACACCAACTTTGGCTACGTGCAGGAAATCCAGAAAGAGTGCGGGTTCAAGCGCATCATCGTCACCAACCTGATGGACTCCCTGCCCTGGGCCAAGCGGGCGGTGGCCCATATGTTTGACAAGGTGCCCCACGGCCGGGTCAAGGGCGGGCCGGAGGTCATCACCTTCAACAGCCTGCTCAAGCACCCGCCCAGTCCGCCCGTGGTGGAGTTGGATCCGGTGAGCGACCTTTCCTACATCCTCTACACCGGCGGCACCACCGGTTTCCCCAAGGGCGTGCCCGGCAACCACTGGGGGCACACCTCCTATGTCAACGACATCATGGAGCAGGTGCTGGCCGGGCATGTGCGCCCGGGGCAGGACGCCTACATCGCCATCAACCCCCTGTTCCACATCATGGCCCTGGGGCTCTTCATGGCCTTAGGGCTAAACCAGGGCAACACCACGGTGCTGATGCCCGTGCCCCAGGTGGACGCCATCCTGGAGGCCATCCAGCGCTACCAGGTGCGCTGGATGCTGGGGGTGCCGGCGCTCTACCGCATGATCCTGGAGAACGACCGCCAGGACCAGTACGACATCAGTTCGCTAAAGTACTGCTACTGCGGCGGCGACGTGCTGCCTAGAGAGGTGCTCAAGCGCTGGAAGGAGCGGGCCGGGGTGCCCATCTTCCAGGTCTATGGCTCCACCGAGGCCGGCCACATCACCTACAGCCGCCTGGACCAGGGCGAGCCTCCCCCCATGTCCATCGGAACTCCCCTGGCCTCGCGCCAGGTGCGCATCGTGGAGCCGGACACTTTAAAGGAGGTGCCGCCCGGCGAGGTGGGCGAGCTTATCGTCACCTCGGCCCACAGCATGAAGCAGTACTTGAACAAGCCCCAGGAGACCGAGCGCTCCTACGTGAACATCGAGGGCCAGCTCTATTACCGCACCAGCGACTTCGTCACCGCGGGGCCAAACGGTCAGATCATCTACGTGGAGCGCTCGGCCGACATCCTGAAGCACAAGGGCTATCGGGTCAGCGCCTCGGAGATCGAGGCGGTGTTGCAGGACCATCCCGTGGTGGTGGGGGCCTGCGTGGTGGGCGTGCCCGACCCCAAGGTGGGCGAGCGCATCAAGGCCATCCTGGTGCTGAAAGACGACGCCAAGGGCGTGGGCGCGGCCGAGCTGATACGGTTTTGCCGCGAACGCCTGGCCCCCTACAAGGTGCCCTCCTACATCGAGTTCCGCGACATGCTGCCCAAATCCAAGGTGGGCAAGCTCCTGCGCCGGGAAATCCGCGACGAGGAGCGGCGCAAGCAGGAAAAGGACAAGAAGGGAACCAAGGCGGCCTGACTAGATTTACCGTCAAGCACGCTAGCTGAGCAAAAAAGACGGGCGGGGATAAACCCCGCCCGTCTTGCTTCGGGCAGGCGTCTCCATGCCTGGCCAGGCGCGCCGTGTCCCACGCCTTGCCATTGGCGGCCGGATGTGCTTTGCTGTGCCCTGGTAACTTGCGCACCAGGCCAATCCCTTGGGTGGGGGCTTTCATGAGCGACTTGCCCCAGGCCAGCGAGCGTGATCGAGGCTGGCGGCTCTTCTGGCAGCCTTTGCCCGTGCGCCTCATCCTGCCCGCCCTTTTGACCGTGCTGCTCTTTTCCCTGTCCATCTTCGCCATCATCCTGCCCGCCCTGGAAGACAACATCATGGAGCGCAAACGGGAGATGGTGCGCGAGCTGGTGCAGACCGCCTGCGACACCCTGGCCTCCTATCAGCGCCGTGAGGACGCCGGCGAGTTCAGCCGGAGCGAGGCCCAGGAGCGGGCGCGCCAGCTCCTGCGCCAACTGCGCTACGGCCAGGACCTGAAGGACTATTTCTGGATCAACGACCTGCACCCGCGCATGATCATGCACCCCTACCGCCCCGACCTGGAGGGCGCCGACATCAGCGCCTTCACCGATCCCGCGGGCAAACGCCTTTTCGTGGAGTTCGTGGAGGTGGCCAAGGCCTCGGGCCAAGGCTACGTGGGCTACATGTGGCAGTGGATGGACGACCCCCAGCGCATCGTGCCCAAGATATCCTACGTGCGCTTTTTCGAGCCCTGGGGCTGGATCGTGGGCACGGGCATCTACGTGGAGGACGTGGCCGCCGAGATTCAGGCCATGATGAGCAAGCTCACCGCCATCTCGCTGACCATCCTGGTCACCATCACCCTGCTTTCCTTCTACATCATCAAGCATGGTCTGGAGGTGGAGGCCCGGCGCAAGCAGGCCGCCGAAGAGCTTTCCGCCTCGCGCACCATGCTGCGCCTGGTCATCGACAACATCCCCCAATACGTTTTCTGGAAGGACGCCGAGGGGCGCTACCTGGGCTGCAACCAGAACTACGCCCGCCTGACCGGGGTGGAAAGCCCGCAGGCCATGAAGGGCAAGACCGACTTCGACCTGCAATGGGGCGTGCTGCAGGCCCATGAAATCCGCCGCGCCGACACCCTGGCGCGCGATGCCTGCCAGCCCCAGCTGCACTGCCTGGAGGAGCTTTGCCTGCCTCGCCAGGGCGGCGTCATCTGGACCGAGATCAACCGCATTCCCCTGAAGAACGCCGAGGGGGACGTGGTGGGGGTGCTGGGCAGTTTCGAGGATGTGAGCGAGCGCCGGGCCATGGACCAGGCCTTGCGCGAGAGCGAGAAGCGCTTCCGCGAGCTGGTGGAAAACCTGCTGGTGGGCGTCTGCATCCTGCAAGGTGACCGGGTGATCTACAAGAACCCGGAGACCGAGCGCCTCTTTGGCTTGCTGCCCGCCGACTACCGGCTGTGCGACTACCGGGACGCCCCGCCCGAGGACCTGGCCAAGCTGGCCTCCCTGAACGAGGACGAGGTGCGCGCTCGCGGCGGCTCCCTGGAGTTCGAGATTCGTTTCTTTCCCTACGGCATGATGCAGCTGGGCCAAGACCTGCGTTGGGTGCATTGCCGGGCCAGGCTCATCGACTATCTGGGCTGCCCGGCGCTCCTGGTCATCTGGCTGGATCTGACCAAGGCCAAGGAGCTGGAGCACCTCTTGCGCGTGCAGGACAAGATGGCCTCCCTGGGCCGGGTGGCGGCCGGGTTGGCCCACGAGATACGCAACCCGCTCTCGGGCATCAACATGTACCTGAGCGCCCTGGAGGATATCCTGGGCGACCCCGACCGCGCCGAGCAGGCCCGCCAGATACTGGCCAGCGTCAAGAACGCCTCGGGCAAGATCGAGGCGGTGATAAAGAGGGTGCTGGATTTCTCCCGCCCCGGCTCTCCACGCCTGGGTTGGATGAACGTGAACCAGGTCATCGAGGAGGCTCTGGACCTCAGTTCGGTTACTCTGCGCAAGGCCGGCATCAGCCTGGAGCGCGAGCTGGACTCCCGCCTGCCCCTGTGCTTCGCCGACGCCCAGCTCATCAGCCAGGTGCTCTTGAACCTCATCACCAACGCGGTGCAGGCCTTGCGCGAGCATCCAGGGGAAAAGAAGCTCCTGGTGGGCTCGCTCTTGGGCCGGGAACACTTGGTCATCACGGTGGCCGATTCCGGCCCGGGGGTGCCGGCGGAGCTGCGCGAAAAAATCTTCGACCCCTTCTTCTCGGTCAAGCGCGAGGGGTCGGGCATTGGGCTATCTTTAAGCCACCGCATCGTCACCGATCACGGCGGTTCCCTCAAGGTGGGGGTGAGCAGATGGGGCGGGGCGGAGTTCACGGTGGAGATACCGGCGGTGGTGTACTGGGGCTACGACAGC
>CAZLSD010000248.1:0-5241 GCA_964561775.1 uncultured Desulfarculus sp.
TCCCCCCCCACAGGCGGGACTCCAGGGCGTTCTTGATCTTGTAGAGGTTGGCTTGCAGGTTGGGGGGAATGTTGACGAAATAGCCACCCACCCGCACCAGGCGCGGGGTTTCCTCTATCTCCGCCACCACCAGGCGGGCCTCGAAGGAGACCGGCCCCAGAAAGAACTCCAGGGCGACCTTGTCGTGCTTCTGGAAGACGGGGGCGTACTTCTGCTCGCGTTCCAGCATGATGCCCATGCCCAGACCGGTGAGGTCGTGGACATAGCCATCCAGCAGCTCGTCCACGCGCACCGGCAGCACGAACCTGCCCTCGGGCGTCCTGCGCTCGGGGTCGGCCAGATAGGCCCGCAGGCCGCGGGGCTCCAGCAGTTCCAAGCGCTTTTCCCGGCGGCGGTCCCGGCCTTGGCCGGAGGCGGCGCAGACCGGGGCGGTGGGCTGGGCGGGCCGGTCCTCCTGCTTTTCCAGCAGGGCCATCATGTCCCGGTAGGAGGCCTTGAGGGGGCCGTTCAAGGGCAACAGCAGGTCCTTGCCTTGGCCGATGCTCAGCTTGGAGATGATCTGCTGGCACAGGGAGACCAGGTGCCGGCGCTGCTCCGTCCCCAAGGCGGCGGCCTGGGCGAAGCTGTCGGGCACGCGAGGGTCCTGGAAGAGCTTGAGCGCCGCGTAGGGGTCGCTGACCGCGTTGACCGCATAGTGCATGCTGCCGGCCAGGTCTTCCTCCAGGCCGCGGATGAGCGCCAGCCAGACCTCGCGCTCTTCCTCCAGTTTGGCCTTTTCCGCCTGCAGGCGCTGTCGCTCGGCCTTCAAGTCCCGCCAGCGCTCGATGGTGGGGCGCACCTTGTCTTCCAGGGGCGAGAACACGGCCTGGGCCTTGGCCGCCTGCTCCTCGGTCTTGGCGGTCTGATAGTTGGTAAGCGCCCGCAGGTATTTCTGAATCTCGGGGTCGGCGCCTATCTCCTCTATCTGGGCTTCCAGGGCGGGCAGGGGGGCCAGCAGCAGTTCCATGGTGCGGTTGATGATGACCACCTGCCGCCGGGGCGGCTCGATGATGGGCACCACCAGGACGGTGCCATTGCTCTGCAAGGCGGCGTCCCCATCCTGCTCCGGGCGGGCGGCTATGCGCTCGATGGTGGCGCTGAAGGCGAAGATGCCTGTATCCACGCACTCTTGCACGATGACCTGCTCGGCGATGATGGTGGCGTTTTGGGCGCTCTGCACCACCACCTGGCGCGCCACCACCAGGCTGTTCTCCACCCGGCGGGCGCTGACGCGCCCGTTGTAGGCCTCCAGATAAGCGCTGCCGCGCACCTCGCCCTCCACGGTCAGGTCGCCTTCCAAGACCGAGACCTGTCCGCCCACCACGTCCTCGGCCACCTTGACCCCGCCCTGGCGGGAGATGACCGCGCCTTCCACGCTCCCGCTCTCCAGGACCAGGCTGCGCCCCTCCAGGCTGTAGCCGGCCCCCACCCCGCCGAACTGCACGCAGCGCTCGCCCTCGATGGTCAGGCTGCCGGTGTCTATGCCCACCGGGGTGTAGTTGATGACCTCGTCGGTGACGGAGATGACCCCGGTTTGGGGGTGGGCCGAGACAAAGCCAGCCTGCAAGGCCACCAGACACTGGAACTTGCCCACTTGGGCCAGGCCGGCGCCCGGACCGGCCAGGCCCTCCAGGGACACGTCCCTGCCCAGCAAAGTGGTGGGTATGGCCTCGCCGAAGATGGTGCGCCCCTCCTGGCCCAGGCTGGCGGGCAGCTTGCGCAGGATCACCTGGTTGGCCTTGGCCTGGGGAAAGATGCAGGCGTAGCGCCGGAGATCCACCTCGCCCTGGGGCGACTCGATGGGGCGCAGGTCTTTTTCCAGGGAAATCAGGGGCTCCAGGCGGGCGTCGGCCCCGGGCTGGGGCATCTGGGCCTGGGCGACGACCAAGCGCAGCAGCTGGTTCTTGGCGATGGCCAGGCCCTGCTGGATGGCCTCCAGGTCCAGGCCGAACTTGACCCCCTTGGTCCAGAGCACGGCCACGAACTCGTCCAGGCTGCGCGGCCCCTCGCTGGCGGCCAGCGGCTTGACCCCCTGGGCGAAGTTGGCCCGCGAATCCACCTGGAGGGTGAAGTCGTACTCGGCCTGCTGGGGATTGGCCAGCAACTCGCCCTGGTAGAGGGCCAGACGGCCTTGCGGCAGGACCGCGATGCCGTCGGCCAGGCGCAGGCGGGGAAAGTTGGCCTTGACCGAGGGGAGGCGGTAGAGCAGGGCCGCCAGGTTCTTGTAGCTCAGCCCCTGGAAATAGCCGCCGCCCCTGAAAACCTGGTCCACGAAATCATGAAACGTCTGGCCGCTCTCCAGCCGCGGCACGTTCACGAACAGGCCCTTGGACTCCAGGGACAGATAGGGATGCCTTTCCAGCAGAGCGGGCAGGTCTTGCGTCAGGGCGGGAGAATCTTGCGCGGGCTGGTCGGCCATGGGGCATTCCAGAGGTTCTGGTTGGGGGCAATCCGGTTGTTGGCGGCCTGGCTATCGGATTTTTACTCTTATGCATGGACTTTATCGCTAATCGCACCTATTAGTCGATAGCCAATCCACCTCCAGGGAAGATTCGCCCGTCTGGCGAAACTCCGGTTAATACCTGATCAGGGCCGAACCCCAGACCAGGCCCGCCCCAAAGGAGCAGCAGAGCACCAGATCCCCCCGTTTGATGCGCCCTTGGCGCACGCCCTCGTCCAAGGCGGTGGGGATGGTGGCGGCCGAAGAGTTGCCGTACTTGTGCACGGTAATCATGGTTTTTTCCAAGGGGATGCCAAGCTTGCGCCCCACGGCCTCGATGATGCGCATGTTGGCCTGGTGGGGGATGAAGACATCCACGTCCTCGACCCCCAGGCCGTTGTTGGCCAGGGTAAGATGGCAGCTCTGAATCATCAAGCGCACGGCATGCTTGAATATCTCGTTGCCCTGCATTTTAATGTAGGGCAAACGGGCGTCGATCATCTCGTGGGTGGGTGGGTTGCGCGAGCCGCCTCCGGGCACGTAGAGCAGATCCCACAGCGCGCCGTCCGAGCCCAGGTGGGTGGAGAGCAGGCCCTGCTCCCCCGGGCCGTCGGCGGTTTGCAGCACCACCGCCCCGGCCCCGTCGCCAAAGAGCACGCAGGTGGTCCGGTCCTGGTAGTCGATGCGGGTGGAGACCACCTCGCCGCCCACCACCAGGGCCAGCCGGTGCGAGCCGTCCTGCATGAACTTCTGCCCCACGGCCAGGCCATATATGAAGCCGGGGCAGGCCGCGTTGACATCGAAGGCCGCCGCGCGCCGGGCGCCCAGGTTTTTCTGCACCAGACAGGCCGTGGAGGGGGTAAGCATGTCGCCGGTGGAGGAGCCCACGATGAGCAGGTCAAGCTCCTCGGCCGCCACCCCGGCCATTTCCAAAGCCTGGGCCGCCGCTGGGGTGGCCAGGTCGCTCATGGCCTGGCCGGGGCCGATCATGCGGCGTTCCTTGATGCCGGTGCGGGTGGTGATCCACTCGTCGCTGGTCTCCACGATGCTCTCGAACCAGGAGTTGGGCACCACCCGGGGGGGCAGATATGACCCGGTTCCCTTGATTATCACGCGCTTCAACACAGAATCCTCTCGCCAGGGGTGGGCGGGCATGACGGTAAAGACGACCGTGCGATTGTAACATCCAGGCGGCCAAGCGGGGAGAGGGCTTTTTCACCCGATGTTAACCGGCCGGGGGCAAAACTTCCTGGACAGGTCCGCGCGCCGGTTGCTATACCAGGCCAGGCCGCCGGCCCGCTCGCCGGCCCCTAGCCACCCGGGGAGGAATCCGTCATGACCCGCAGCGCCTTGGGCTATCTGCTCCTGCTGTCAATCGCCTGGGTGTTCAGCGCCAACCGCCGCCGCCTGCCCTGGCGCATCATCGTCTCCGGCACCCTGCTCCAGTTCTTCATAGCCCTGACCATGTTCAAAGCGCCGTTCTTGCGCAGCTTTTTTCTGGCCCTGGACCAGGCGGCCCTGGCCCTGGAGGAGGCCACCAAGGCCGGCACCTCCTTTGTCTTCGGCTATCTGGGCGGCGCGCCCCTGCCCTTCGCCGAGTCCAGCCCCGGCGCGGCCTATGTCTTCGCCCTGCGCGCCCTGCCCCTCATCATCGTGGTGAGCGCCCTGGCCTCCCTGCTTTATCACTGGAAAATCATGCCGTTGGTGGTGCGGGGCTTTTCCATGGTCCTGCGCAAGACCATGGGCATCGGCGGCGCCTTGGGAGTGGGGGCCTCGGCCACCATCTTCCTGGGCATGGTGGAAGGCCCGCTGATGATCCGCCCCTATCTGGGCCAGCTCACCAAGAGCGAGCTTTTCTCCCTGATGAGCACCGGCCTGGCCTGCATCGCCGGCACGGTGCTGGTGGTCTACGCCAGCCTGCTGGCCCAGGTCATCCCCGACTCCCTGGGGCACGTGCTCACCGCCTCCATCATCCACGCCCCGGCGGCCCTGGTGGTGGCCGCCCTCCTGGTGCCCGAGGAGGAGCCGCCCACCCTGGGCGACCAACTGCCCCCCTCCCAGGCCAGCGGCTCCATGGACGCCATCGCCCGGGGGACCAGCGACGGCCTCCAGCTCTTTCTGGCCGTGGTGGCCATGCTGCTGTCCCTGTTGGCCCTGGTCAAGCTGGCCAACCTGGTCCTGGCCTTGTTGCCGGCCCTGGCCGGCGCGCCGCTCAGCCTGGAGCGCATGTTCGGCTGGGTCATGGCCCCGGTGGTCTACATGATGGGGGTGCCCTGGGCCGAGGCCCACACCGCCGGCATGCTCATGGGCTCCAAGACCATGCTCAACGAGTTCATCGCCTACGTGCAGTTCTCCCAACTGCCCCCCGGCGCGCTCTCGCCGCGCAGTTCGCTGATCATGACCTACGCCATGTGCGGTTTCGCCAACTTCGGCAGCCTGGGCATCATGATCGGGGGCATGGGCATCCTGGCCCCCCAGCGCCGGGGCGAGATAGCCGCCATGGGCTGGCGGGCCATCCTGGCCGGCACCCTGGCCTCCTGCCTGACCGGGGCGGTGGTGGGCATGATCTACTGAGGGGCGGGTCGAGCGCCTCGACTCCCGCGCCGGGTCGGGAGAAGCTCCCGCCCGGGCTAATGGGTTGGGCTCCCGTTGAAGGCTTGCGGCGCAAAAAAGACCGGGCGGGGATAAACCCCGCCCCTGCATGTTAGACAACGTCTCTACGGGAGCAAAGACGGTTCGGAAGACGAAAGCTCCACCCGACC
>CAZLSD010000249.1:0-5224 GCA_964561775.1 uncultured Desulfarculus sp.
ATATAGTTTTGCTCCGATGACAAAGACGGGCGGGGATAAACCCCGCCCGTCTTGCCTTCAAAACACTACGCTTGATGTCAAACTAGTATCAAGCAACCATATCGCTTTTTACGCTTATGCCAATAACCAATTTCGCCAAGAAAAATGTCGGTGCCGCTTTCTGAAATCTAACTAAAAAGTAAGTCATTGCGAGCGAAGCGAAGCAATCTTCCCTTTACATTGCTCTGATTTATCAATGCATTAATATAATGTAAAGGGAAGATTGCCACGTCGCCAAAGCTCCTCGCAATGACTCCCATTTTAGTTATTATGTTAACGCAATCAACCTGCGTTCGCATGGAATCCATAGCGTAAGCATAAAGGCTAATCGCTTTTTTAGGAGGGGGGTCTGGGGGGGAACCCTTTATGTGATGCAAAAAGGGTTCCCCCCCAGTCTTCTGCCTCAGGCGGCTTGCGATTGGGCCAGGTTGACCGAGAGCAGCTTGCTGACGCCCTTTTCCTCCATGGTGACGCCATAGAGCAGGTCCATGACTTCCATGGTGCGGCGGTTGTGGGTGATCATGACGATCTGGGAGCGCGCGCCCAGTTGGCGCAGCAGGTCGTGGAAGCGGCCCACGTTGGCCTCGTCCAGGGGGGCGTCCACCTCGTCCAGGATGCAGAAGGGGGCGGGGCGGATGAGGAAGAGGGCAAAGAGCACGGCCACGGCGGAGAGGGCCTTTTCGCCGCCGCTCATGGACTCCAGGTTTTTTACCTTCTTGCCTGGCAGCTCCACCAAGAGGTGCAGGCCCGACTCCAGGGGATCGCCGGCCTCGTCCAGCACCAGTTGGGCTTGACCACCGCCGAAGAGCACGGGGAAGACCGCGGCCAGGCGCTGGTTTGCCTGGGCCAGGGTCTCGTTGAAGCGGACGCGGCTGGTCTTGTTGATCTTGCGGATGGCCTGGCGCAGGTCCTCCAGGGAGGCGTCCAGGTCGGCCTTCTGCCCGGATAAAAAGACGTGGCGTTCTTGCAGGGCCTCGAACTCGCTGATGGCCTCCATGTTGACCGGTCCCAGGCGGCCCAGGCGCTCGCGCAGCTTGGCCAGGCGGGCGCGGGAGGTCTCGGGGTCGAAGGCCCCCTCGGGCAGGTGGGTCTGGTGGTCGGTGCGCAGGTCCACCCGGCAGCGGTCCATGACCTGTTCGCAGAGGTTTTCCCGCTGCATCTCCAGTTCGCGGCGCTTTAAAGCCAGGTCCTGGCTCTCCAACTCCACCCGCTTGAGTTCGGCGCGGCCCTGCTTGAGGGCCGACTCCAGGTCCGAGGCCCGCATCTGGGCCTGGGCGTGCAGCTCGCGGGCCTGGCTATAGGCCTTTTCCTGGCGGTCCATTTCCTCATAGAGGCCGGCCAGGCGGTCCTGCTCCTCCTGGCGTCTGCGGGTCAGGCTCTCCACCTGGTCCAGGGATGTCTGGTGCTCGCCGGCCAGGGTCAGCAGGCGCTCGCGCCCGGCCTTGACCTCCCGGTCCAGGCGCTGGCTCTCGCGGCTGGCCTGTTCGGCCTGGCCAGCGGCCTGGGCGGCGGCCAGGCGGGCCTCGCCTTCCAGGCGGCGGGCCTCTTCCAGGGCCTGGCGGGCCTGGGTCAGGCCTTCCTGAGCCCCGGACAGGGCGTCTTCCAGGGAGGCGGTCTGGGTCTCCTTCTGCTCCAGGGCCACCTGCAAGGCCTCGCTCTGGCCTTCCACCTCGTATTGGCGGCTTAAGACCTCCTCGCTGTCGAACTCCAGGGCCTCCATCTGGCGTTCCTTGACCCCCTGGGCCTCGCGGGCGCGGAACAGCTCCTGCTCGGCCTGGCGCAGGGCGCGCTCCTGCTCCTGGCGCTCGCCGCGCAGGCTCTGGTGCTCGCTTTCCAGACGGGCCATGGCCTCCTCGGCCAGGGCGCGATCCTGGCCGGCTTGGCTAAGGGCCTGGACCGCGGCGGCCAGTTCCTGTTGCAGGCGTTTTAGTTCGTTCATGCGGGTGAGCACGGACTGGGCGCTGCCCTTGCCCACGGTGGCCGCGCCGGGACGGTCAAGGCGCTCGCCCAGGGGCGTGACCAGCACCTGGCCAGGTTCCAGGGCCGTGGCCAGGCCCCAGCCCTGGTCCACGTCGTCACAGACGCCCACCCCGGCCCACAGGACGCTCAAGGCCTCGAAGCCGGGTTCGGGGCGCAGGGTGCCGTTCAGGGGCTGGGAGCCCGCCGGGGGGATATTGGCCACGGCGTTCAAGTCGGCCAGGGAGACCACGCGCAGACGGCCCAGGTTCAGTTCGCTGGCCTTGGCGGCCAGGTTGCGGGCACAGAGCCCATCGGCCACCAGCAGGGCTTGCAGGTTGGTCCCCAGCACCGCCTCGGCCAGGGCCTCTTTGCCGGGCTGCACGGTGAGTTTTTCGGCCACCACGCCCAGGACCTCCACGCCCAGACGGCCGGAGGCCCCTTCCTGCACCAGCTTGCGCACCCCCGCCTGGGCCCAGTCATAGGAGGCCAGGGCCGAGCCCAGGGCCTGGGTCTTGGCTTCCAGTTGGTGGTGGGCGCGGGTGGCGTCCTGCTCGGCCCGGCGCAGGTCGGAGAGCTCCTGCTGGGCCTGCTGGCGGTCCTGGCTCAGCTCGGCCAGGCGGCTGTTCACGGATTTGAGGCGTTCCTGCAACTCGCCCAGGGCCTCCTCGGCCCCGGAGCGGTTGTCCTGCAGGGAGGCCAACTCGGCCTCCAGGCTCTCGCGGCGGCTGGCCAGCTGCTCGCGCCGGCGTTGCAGCTCGCTGGCCTGGCGCTCCAGGTCGGCCAGGCGGTTGCGCAGCTGGGTCAGGCTGGAGAGATGGTCCACCAGGGCGTGCTTGGCCGCGTCACCGCCCGCCTCCAGGTCGGAGACGTTCTGCTGGCTGGCGCGCACGCCTTGGGCCGCCTGCTGAGCGGCGTCCTGGGCGGCGCGCAGACGCCCCGCGCTCTCCTCGGCCAGGCGCCCCACCTTGCCCTGCTCGCGCTCCAGCTGGCCCAGGCGTTCCTTGATCTGCTCGCGCTCCTCGGCATAGCGGGCGGCCAGGCGGCGCTGGCTCTCGGCCTCGCGTCCCAGGAGGGTCAGCTCGTTCTCGGCTTTCTGGATGGCCCCCTGGGCCGAGAGCCTGCGCTCGCCAGCCTGGGATATCTCCTGCTCGGCGGAGATCAGGTTGACGCGCAGGGTCTCCAGGTCGGTTTCCAGGCCGGTGGCCCGCTGGTTGGCCAGCAGCAGTTGGGCCCCCACCGCGTCGGCCTCGGACTGCACCGTGGCCAGGTCGCCGCCCAGGCGGGCGAACTCGTGGCTGGCTATGCCCAAGTCCAGCTCGCGGATGCGGCCGCGCAGCTCCTTGTGGGTCTGGGCCTTCTTGGACTGGCGCTGGGCCCGCTCCATGTTGGCCTCGACCTCGCGCAGGATGTCTTGCAGGCGGTCCAGGTTGTCGCGGGCCTGGTCCATCTTGCGCTGGGAGACCTTTTTCTGGTTCTTGTAGCGGGTGATGCCGGCGGCTTCTTCCACCCACAGGCGGCGGTCCTCGGGCTTGGCCTCGATGAAGGCGGCCACCTTGCCCTGCTCGATGATGGCATAGGCCCGGTTGCCCAGGCCGGTGTCCATGAGCAACTGCTGGATGTCCTTGAGGCGGCAGGGCATCTTGTTGATGAAGTAGTCGCTGTCGCCGTTGCGGTACAAGCGGCGGGTGACCATGATCTCGGGCAGGTCGGCGAACTGGGAGGCACTGACGCTGCCTTCGTTGTCGAAGACCAGGGAGACCTCGGCCAGGCTGGTGGGCTGGCGTCCGGAGGAGCCGTTGAAGATCACGTCCTCCATGCTGTGGCCGCGCAGGGTCTTGACCGACTGCTCGCCCAGCACCCAGCGCACGGCGTCCACCACGTTGGACTTGCCGCAGCCGTTGGGACCCACCACCGCGCACAGGCCCTGGGGAAAGTCCATGACCGTGCGATCGGCAAAGGATTTGAAGCCGCTGATTTCCAGACGTTTGACCCGCATGCGCTCCCCTGGCTATCTTGGTTCACTCTTTAGTAGCAAAGAGCGTGGTCAAAGTCAAGGACGAACACTAGCCATGGGGTATGCCCGAAAATAAGTAACAAGATGTGGGGACCTGGCTTTTCAAGGACTTAGACAGGGTGCACGGGACCAGCCCCAACCTTCCCAAGGGACAGGACAGCTTGGGCCTGGAGCAAGCGGCGGGCCAGGGGCAGAAGGAAGGGACGCGCGCCCCCGGCCGGCTGGCCGGGGGCGCGCGAAGGGAGCGGGTTAGAGCAGGGCTTCCACCCTCACGATATCACTTAGCTTTTCCTTGAGGGTCTTTTCCACCACGTTGTGCAGGGTGGCGCTGGCCGATTTGCAGCCCTGACAGGCTCCGGTGAGCCGCACCAGCACCACGCCCTGGTCGTTGACCCCCAGAAGCTCCACGTTGCCGCCATGGCTGACCAACTCGGGGCGGACCGCCTCCAGGGCGGCCTCCACTTGCGCGCGGGTGGGGACGGACATCACTTGCCTCCCAAGATTTTCTCGACGCCAGCCCATACCTTGTCGGCCAGCTTGGCATAGGACTGGCCAGCCTCGGGCGAGGCCTGGGCGGCGGGGCGGCCCTGGTCGGCCAGTTCACGCACTTTGGGGTCCAGGGGCAGCTCGCCCAGGAACTCCACGCCCAGGCGCATGGACAGCGGGGCCACCGAGCCATGGCCGAAGATCTCATGACGCCGGCCGCAGCCGTCGCAGAGGAAATAGCTCATGTTCTCCACGATGCCCAGCACCGGGGTCTGGGTGGCCCGGAACATGTCCACCGCCTTGATGGCGTCGACCAAGGCCACGTCCTGGGGGGTGGTGACGATGACCGCGCCGGTGATGGGCACTTCCTGGGTCATGGTGATCTGCACGTCGCCGGTGCCCGGAGGCAGGTCCAGCACCAGGATGTCCAGGGGCGCCCAGGCCACCTCGTGCAGAAGTTGGCGCACCGCCTTCATGATGATGGGGCCGCGCCAGATCAGGGCGCGCTCGGGGTCCACCAGAAAGCCCAGGCTCATGGTCTTGAGGCCATGGGCCTCGATGGGGATCAGGGCCTCCTCGGTGGCCTGGGGCTGCACGCCCAACTGGCCCAGCATGAGCGGCAGGGAAGGCCCGTAGAGGTCCAGGTCCAAGAGCCCCACCTTGAGCCCCTTGGCGGCCAGGCTGAGCGCCAGGTTGACCGCCACGGTGGATTTGCCCACCCCGCCC
>CAZLSD010000250.1:0-5176 GCA_964561775.1 uncultured Desulfarculus sp.
CGGCCATAGGGCTTGCTCAAGAGGCGGGTGTCCAGCACGGCCATGAGCCCGCGGTCCTGGGGGGTGCGCAAGAGCCGGCCCAGGCCCTGCTTCAAGCTGAGCATGGCCTCGGGCAGCATGAGGTGGGCGAAACTGGCCTGGCCATCCTGCTCCAGGCGGGCGGCGCGGGCCGCCACCAGGGGGTCGTCGGGGGGAGGGAAGGGCAGCTTGTCCACGATGACCGCCGAGAGCGCCGGTCCGGGCACGTCCACCCCCTGCCAGAAGCTGGCCGTGGCGAAGAGCACGCTGGGGCTCTCCGCCACGAAGCGGGCCAGGAGCTTCATGCGCGGGGCCTGGCCCTGCACCAGGCAGGCATAGGGCAGGCGCGGGGCGAGCAGCCCGGAGACCGCCTCCATGTTGCGGTGGGTGGTGAAGAGCACGAAGGCGCGGCCCCGGCTCAGCTTGAGCAGGGCCTCCACCTGTTGGGCCACGGCCACGGCGAAACCGGGCTGGGCCGGCTCGGGCAGGTTTTTAGGCACATAGAGCAGGGCCGCCGATTCCAGGTCGAAGGGCGAGGGCAGCACCAGCTTGGCCGTCTCGCTGGGCAGGCCCAGGCGCTGGCGGGAGTGCTCCAGGTCGCCCCAAGGGGCCAGGGTGGCGCTGGTGAAGACCAGGCGGCCCATCTCCTGGTAGAGGGCCCGGTCCAGGTGGGGCCCCACCTCCACCGGGGAGAGGTTCAGGGCCAGGCCCTGCCCCTGGCCCTGGGCCCAGGCCACGGATTGCCCTTGCACCGGCTGGGCCACCGCGCTCAGGTCCAGGCAGAGGCCCGCGCAGCGGCCGGCCAGGGCCTCCTCCACGGGCGAGGAGCCCAGGGCGGCCTGCAAGTCCTCCAGGGCCTGGCGCAGCTTGGCTCCGGGGCGGGTCAGGTTTTCCAGTTCGCGGGGGTTGAGCCCCCGCGAGGAGGCCGGCCCCAAGATGCGGCGCAGATCGGCGAAGAGGGCGTCGGAGGCGGCCCGGCAGCCTTGCAGCAGGGGGGTCAGGCCGGGGGCGGGCCTGGCCTCGCGCAGGATATCGCGCAACAGGGCGTGCAGTCTTCGCTGGCTGACCCCCACCCCGAAGACCTGGGTGGCTATCTCGGGCAACAGGTGGGCCTCGTCGAAGACCACGGCCTGGTAGCGGGGCAGGGCCTCGCCGTGGCCGCCAGCCTTTAACACCAGATCGGCCAGGAACAGATGGTGGTTGACCACCACCATGTCGGCCTCGGTGGCCAGGCGGCGGGCCTCCAGCAGAAAGCAGCCCTGGCGCTCCGGGCAGCGTCCGCCCAGGCATTGCTCGCCGCTGGAGGTGACCTCGGCCAGCACCGCCTCGCCCAGGCCCTGGCCGCGCACCTCGTCCAGGTCGCCCAGGCGGCTGGTCTTGGCCCAGGGCTCCAGCAGGGCCAGGGCGCTCTTGACCCCGGGCAGGCCCAGGTCCGGCTGGCGGGCGAACTCCTGAAAACGCCGCCGGCACAGATAGTTGCCCCGGCCCTTGAGCACGGCCCAACGCAGATCCGGAGCCAGGGCCAGCCGTAGCAGGGGCATCTCCTTGCCGCTGATCTGGTCTTGCAGGGTCTTGGTGCCCGTGGAGACGACCACCTTTAGACCGCTAAGAAGGCTGGGCAGCAGATAGGCCAGGGTCTTGCCCGTGCCGGTGCCGGCCTCCACCAGCAGAGGCACCTCTTGGCGCAGGCAGCGGCTCACGGCCTGGGCCATCTCCAGCTGCCCCGGACGGGAGGCGAAGTCCTTGAGCCCTTGGGCCAGGGGGCTTTCCCGGCCCAGCAGATACTCCAGGCCCGGGGGGGCCGCCATGGTTTTGGTCTTCTCCATCATGGAGTTAAGCCCCGACTTTGTGGAATAGTACTTGACAAGCGGCCCGCCCTGCCATGTATCTTAATAACACGCGCCCGCGCCTTTTTCGCGCCCGCCGGCCGTCTCGCGGCGCGGCTTGGCCCCAGACCAAACATACATCTTTAGGACGTTGGCCCCCAAGGCAGGAGGAGAGCCCATGCTGGTCAAGGAGTGGATGACCACGGACCCCATCACGGTGAGCCCGGAAACCTCGATCATGAAGGCTTCCCAGATCATGAAAGAGAACAACATCCGGCGTCTGCCCGTGGTCAACGACAAGGGCCAGGTGGTTGGCATCATAAGCGATCGCGACCTGAAGGAGGCCAGCCCCAGCAAGGCCACCACCCTTGACGTGCACGAGTTGTATTACCTGCTCAGCGAACTCAAGGTCAAGGACATCATGAGCCGCAAGGTGATCCTGCTCAAGCCCAACGACACGGTGGAAAAGGCCGCCGTGATCATGCTGGAGCACAAGGTCACCGGCCTGCCCGTGGTGGACCAGGGCAATCTGGTGGGCATTCTCTCCCAGGGCGACGTGTTCCGGGTGTTGACCTCCATAACCGGCATCTACCGGGGCGGCACCCAGTTCGCCCTGGTGCTCTCGGACAAGTCCGGGGCCATCAAGGAGGCCGGCGACGTGATCCGCGACCACGGCGGGCGCATGGTGAGCATCCTGACCTCCTATGACATGTGCGAGGAGGGCACGCGCAACGTCTTCATCCGCATCGCCGACATGGCCCCGGACAAGCTGAACACCCTGCGCCAGGCCCTGGAGGCCAAGTTCAAGCTGGTGCACGTCTCCCAGGACGAGCTTTCCGACATCTAGCCGACTTCACAAGTAAGAGCAGGAAGGGCGGGGGTCGAGTGCCTCGACACCCAATACGGGTCGAGTGGATCTTTCGTCTTCCGAACTGTTTTTGCTCCCGTAGAGACGTTGTCTAACATGCAAGGGGCGGGGTTTATCCCCGCCCCTTTTTTCCACCACGCCTCCCCGCGTCAGGCGCTCTTGGCGGCTACTCCAAATCCGGCTTGACAAAGGCCTCGCTCTCCAGGAAGTCCTGGGTGGCCGGGGTGCCCGCGTCCTGCGCGCCACGGCTGGTCCAGGAGCCGGCGGTGGAGAGCCCCGAGCCGGGCTCGGTGCCCTGCTTGAAGGCCTCGAAGACGCCGCCGGGCCCGCCCGCGCCGGCGCCCGGGTCCACCCGGGCGAAGACCACG
This sequence comes from uncultured Desulfarculus sp., assembly GCA_964561775.1. Lineage (GTDB taxonomy): Bacteria > Desulfobacterota > Desulfarculia > Desulfarculales > Desulfarculaceae > JACRDC01. The sequence goes on from CAZLSD010000250.1 coordinate 3,081, forward strand.
CCCTCGGCGGGCAGGAAGTCCGCCGCCGGGTAGCGCTCCAGGGCCTGGCGCATGAATTCCTTCCAGATGGGTCCGGCGGCCCGTCCGCCGGTCTCCTTGGAGCCCAGGGGCTCGTTGTCGTCTTGGCCCACCCAGACTCCGGCCACCAACTGGGGCGCGAAGCCTATGAACCAGGCGTCGCGCAGGTCATTGGTGGTGCCGGTCTTGCCGGCCAGGGCGCGGCCGGGCAATTGCAGGCCGCGACCGGTGCCGTGCTCCACCACCCCGCGCAGCAAGTTGGTCATGATGAAGGCGGTCTGGGGGTTGATGACCTGACTTACCTGGGGCCTGGCCTCATAGATGACCCGCCCCTCGCGGTCCAGCACCCGCTCCACCAGCACCGGCTCCAACAGCGCGCCCTGGTTGGCGAAGACCGAGTAGGCCTTGGTCAGCTCCAGCAGGCTGACCCCGCTGGCCCCCAGGGCCAGGGAGAGGTTGGGATAGAGATCGCTCTCGATGCCCATGTTCTTGGCGTAGGAAACCACGTACTTGACCCCGATGTCGGCCAACAGCCGCACGGTGGGCACGTTGCGCGATTGCTCCAGGGATGAGCGGAAGGTCACTTGCCCCTGGAAGTGACCGTCATAGTTCTTGGGGCGCCACAGACCGTCGGGCTTGGAGGGATCCTCGAAGACCACCGGCGCGTCGATTAGGATACTGGCCGGGGTGTAGGGCTCCTGGGCGCGGTCCAGGGCCGCCGCGTAGATGAAGGGCTTGAAGGAGCTGCCCGGCTGGCGGCGGGACTGGGTGGCCCGGTTGAACTGGCTCTGCTGGAAGTTGCGCCCGCCGATGAGCGCGCGCACCCGTCCGTTCACCGTCTCGATGGCCACCAGGGCCGACTGGGCATAGGGCTCCTGCACCAGGCCCAGGGACCAGGTCTTGCTCTTGGCGTCGAAGGCCGCCGTGCGCACCCGCACCAGATCGCCGGGTTTGAGGCTGCTGCTGGCCACCGAGGAGAGCCCCGAGCGCCAGACCTGCAAGTCGGCCAGGGTCAGCCGCCCCTGCTCCGCGCCCATGCGCAGGCTCATGACCTGCTGGGAGGGCGTGACGCCGGTGATGATGCCGGTGACCACCTGCCCCGGCTCCAGGGCCGTGGCCGCTGGCACGGGCGCGGCCTGGGCCGCCTTTAGCTCCTCCGGGCTGGCGTGGCCGATGGCCCCCTTGAAGCCCTGGCGCTTGGTGAGCTGCTCCAGGCCCAGTTCCATGGCGGCCAGGCCGAGGCGGGTGAACTCGGGATCGCAGGCGGTCTGCACGGTGAGCCCGCCCTCATAGACCATGTTGGCCCCGAAACGCTCCTCCAGCCACTGGCGCACTGTCTCTTCATAATAGGCCGCGGGCACCACCTCGGGCCGGTGCAGGCGGATGCCCAGTTGCTGGTTCAAGGCCTGCTCGGCCTGGGCCGGGGTGATGTGGCGGTCGGCCACCAGGCGCTCGATGACGTAGACCTGGCGGGTGCGCGCCCGGCGGGGATAGCGCAGGGGGCTGTAGCGGCTGGGAGCCTGCACCAGGCCGGCGATGAGCGCCGCCTCGGAGAGGGTCAGATCCCGGGTGGGCTTGCCAAAATAGGTCTGGGCCGCCGCCTCCACCCCATAGGCCCCGTGCCCCAGGTATATCTGGTTCAGGTAGAGGTAGAGAATCTCGTTCTTGTTCAGGTATTTCTCGATGCGCCAGGCCAGGATCATCTCCTTGAACTTGCGCACGAAGGTGCGTTGGGGCGAGAGCAGCAGGGCCTTGGCCACCTGCTGGGTGATGGTGCTGCCTCCTTGGACCACCTTGCCGGCCTTCAAGTTGGCCATGGCCGCCCGCAGCACCCCGATGAAGTCGATGCCCGGGTGCTTGAAGAAGTCGCCGTCCTCGGCGGCCACGAAGGCCAGCACCACGTGGGCGGGTATCTCGTTGGTGGGGACCACGTAGCGCCGTTCGCGGAAGAACTCGCCCATGAGCTGGCCGCCCTGGGCATAGACCTGGGTCACCGCCGGGGGCCGGTAGTCGGCCAGGCGCTCGATGCGCGGCAGGTCCTGGTTGAGCCAGTACCAGAAGCCCACCCCCGCCCCGGC
>CAZLSD010000251.1:0-5164 GCA_964561775.1 uncultured Desulfarculus sp.
GGTGCGATGAACATCCTTTGTAGGGCGGGTTAGCGCAAGCGTAACCAGCCAGTTTCGCAGTGATTAATCCGATTTGACGCCGCCCGGCGCCAACACGGCCAGGCCTGGCCAGGCACCCATACGCTTTTTTAGGAGGGGGAGTCTGAGGGGGAACCCTTTTTGCGCTGCAAAAAGGGTTCCCCCTCAGTTCTTGCCGGACCTTAGAACGAGAAGGTCACGGTTACGCCGAAGTAGTTCTTGCTATCCCAACCGGCCACGTCCTTCATCTCGCTGTCCACCAGCCAGACCTGGAAGAAGCCGGGCTCCACGGTCAGGAATTCCTTGTACTTGATGGGCAGGCCCACGCTGAAGAGGGCATCGGTGATGTGGGCCGAGTCCACGCCCCAGTTGTACTCGTACTTGCAGAAGTCGGCGGAGCCCCAACCGGCCAGCAGCTTGAAGGCCAGGCCCCAGGTGATGTCCTCGCTGGGGCTGGGCAGCTCCAGGTCATAGGCCAAGTCAAAGGTGGCATAGGTGCCGTGCACGTCGCCCACGTCCTGATAGACGGTGAAGGTGGGGGTGACGATCCACTTGTAGCTGAGACCGACGAAGAGTTCGGTGGTGCTGGGCTGGGTCACGTTGGGATACAGGTAGTGGATCACGCCCACCGGCACGCTGAAGTCTCCAAACTCGAAGGTGTATGACCCGGTGATGTCCACCTCGGAGAACTTGTTCTTCAAGCCGCCGATATCCGTGAGGTTGTAATTGCCCCATACATTGAAGGAAAAGCCCTTGTAGCCCAGGGTGGCGCCCGGCTGGAACACCGGGTCGTCCACGGTGAGCAGGCCGCGGCCGATGAATTTGGATAGATAGGGCGCGCTAAGTTCTATGGTGAGCCCTTCGTCCTCCTCGGCCATGGCCGGACCCACGGGGCCCAGCAGGGCCGCCAGCAGGGCCAGGATGGAGGCTCCCGCCAAAACCAGCTTTCTCATCAAGACATCTCCTTTTGCAGGTTACTTGCCCCGGCCTGGGTCCGGCCCCCCTGGCCGGACCCGCGCGGGCCGTGGACGTGTATGTTGTTCCCTCCTTGCCAGGGGAGGGGTGCGCTCAGCTTGGGAGCCTGGCCGCCAGGCGCGCCGGCGGCCGGCTTGACTCAGGCCCGGGGGGCCAGGGAATCTGCCCCGTCCGCAACCGGCGCGGCGGCCGCGGAACCAGGCTCGCCTTCGGCCAGGGAGCCTTGCCGGCCCCGATGGGGGCAGTTGTGACAACGGCCCCCGCACTGGCAGGCCTCTCCCTCGTGGTGGCCATGATGGCCATGATGGCCGTGGGGCGTCAAGGCGGTTGGCTTGCTCATCTAAAAGCTCCCTAACCGTTCAGGTGATCGTGAATGATGATGCGGGGCCTGCCCGATGCCGGGCTGGCGGCCTGGGCGAAGACCCAGCGCCTGCCCTCTCCCAACCAGCCCGCCAGCCAGCTGATTCCCGTCTCCACCACGATGGCTTTGCGCATGGCTATCTGCCTCCTTGCGATGGGGTGTTTTCGCCGCCGCCCTGGCCGCACCCGCAGGCGCAGGTCCGCGGCTGGGGGCCGGGTTCCAGGCTGGCCAACTCATGGGGCCCGCGGGGCGGCGCGCCCTGGCAGGAGGCGCAAGCCGGCGCTCCTTCGCCCCCGCCGCAGCAGGCGGGAGCCTTGCCGCTGAACTGGCGGCCCAGGCGGCGCAGCAGGAAGCCCGCCGCCAGGACCACGAGGATTATTACCGCCAGGGTTTGCCACATGGTTCGCCTCCCTTTGGCCCCGGCCCTAGCCCAGGCCCAGGGCCCGGCCGCCCTGATAGACCAAGATGGCCATCAAGTAGGCCAGCACGGTGTTGTAGACCACCGAGAATACCGGCCAGCGCCAGGTGCGCGTTTCGCGCTTGATCATGATGAGGGTGGCCACGCAGGGCGAGTAGATCATCACGAAGATCATCAGGGCGAAGGCCTTCAGGGGGGTCCAATTTTCCGAATCGCGCAGCTTCTCGCTCAAGGGGCTGTCGTCCTTCTCGCCGTCCTTCTCCTCCAGCTCGCCCAGGCTGTAGGCGGTGCCCAGGGTGGAGACGATGACCTCCTTGGCGGCCAGGCCGCCCACCAGGGCCACGTTGGTCTGCCAGTCCAGCCCCAGGACTCCGGTCACGGCGGTTAGCGCCTGGCCCAGGGTTCCGGCCACGGTGCCTTCCAGGTGGGCCTGGCCCTGCTCGTCCTTGATCCGCTTGACGGCCTCGGCGTCTTGGCCGGCGGCCTCCAGCCGCTCCTGGAAGGAAGCCTCCTGTTCGGGGCTCAAGCCCGGGAAGCTCATCAGCGCCCACATGACCACGCTGACCGCCAGGAGCAGGGTGCCGGCCCGGCTGATGTATTCCCAGGTGCGCTCCCAGGTGTGGATAAGCAGGCCCTTCATGACCGGGGCGCGGTAGGGGGGCAGCTCCATGACGAAGGGGGCCTGCTCGCCCTTGAGCAGAGTGGAGCGCAGCATGCGGGCGGCCACGAGGGCCAGGCTCCAGGAGATGAGGGTGAGGATCATCATGACCTCGGCCTGGCGGGAGGCGAAGAAGGCCGCGATGAGCAGGCTGTAGACCGGCAGCTTGGCCCCGCAGTTCATGACCGGCGCCACCAAGATGGTGGCCAGGCGGGCCTGGGGGTCCTTCAGGGTGCGGGTGGCCATGATGCCGGGCACGGCGCAGCCGCCGCTGATGCCGCCGCTGACGATGAGGCTGATTACCGAGTTGCCGTGCAGGCCAAAGGCGCGCAAGACGCGGTCCAGCAGATAGGCCATGCGGGCCATGTAGCCCGAGTCTTCCAGGATGGCGATGGCGAAGAACATGAACATGATGAGCGGCACGAAGCCCAGCACTCCGCCCACGCCGTTGATGATGCCGCTGACCACCAGGGAGCGCAGAAGCCCGTCGGGCAGGGTTTCCTCCACCGCCTTGCCCAGCCAGGCGAAGGCGGCCTCCAGCCCGGCCACCGGGGCCTGGCTGGCCCAAAACACGAACTGATAGACCGCGTAGAGCACGCCCAGCAAGAGCAGCGGGCCGAAGAGGCGATGGGTGAGGACCTTGTCCACCTTGTCGCTGAAATCCAGGCGCACCTGGCGCTCGCTGGCCACGCATTCGCGGACCACCGCGCTGATGTAGCCGTAGCGGTAGTCGGCGATGACGCTCTCGGGGTCGTCGTCCAGGGTGGCGCGGATGTGCTCGGCCACCTTCTCGCGCACGGGCATGAGCTTCTCGGCCAGGTTGGGGGTCTCGCCCAGGGTGGCCATCACCTCGCGGTCGCCCTCCAGAACCTTGACCCCCAGCCAGTGGGCGCTCATGAGCCCCTGGCGCGGGATGGCCCCGGTGAGCAGTTCGGTGATCTGGGCCACGCCCTGGTCCACGTCGGAACCATAGCTGATTACCAGGGGCTTCCAGGCCCCGCCCGCGCCTCCTACCCGGGCGGCCGCGGCCAAGAGCTCTTCCACGCCCTGGCCGCTGCGCGCCACCGTGGGGACCACCGGCACCCCCAGCTTGGCCGCGAGCTTGGCCGCGTCGATCTTCATGCCCCGGGCCTCGGCCACGTCCACCATGTTGAGGCAGATGATGAGCGGCACGCCCAGCTCCATGAGCTGCACGGCCAGGTAGAGGTTGCGCTCCAGGTTGGAGGCGTCCACCACGTCGATGACCGCGTCGGGGCGCTCGCCGATGAGGAAGTTGCGCGCCGCCACCTCCTCCAGGGAGTAGGCGGTGAGGCTGTAGGTGCCGGGCAAATCCACGATGGTGACGGTTTCCCCGTCCAGGCGGGCCTCGCCCACCTTCTTTTCCACGGTGACGCCGGGGTAGTTGCCCACGTGCTGGCGCGCGCCGGTAAGCGCGTTGAAGAGCGAGGTCTTGCCGGCGTTGGGGTTGCCGGCCAGGGCTATGGTGAGGGGTTTGCTCATGGCTATCCTTCCACTTCGACCAGGATGTGATCGGCTTCGTTGTTGCGCAGGGTCAGGTTGTAGCCTCTGAGCTTTATTTCCACGGGGTCCTTCAAGGGGGCGCGCCCCACCACCACCAGGGGGGTGCCCGCCACCAGGCCCATATCGCGCAGCCGGCGTCCCAGTTCGCCGCCAGTGGTCACCTTGGAAACCACGGCCTGGCTGCCCGGCTTTAGTTGGCGCAAGGAGATTACAGGAGACATGGCTTGCCTTTCTTCGTTTTGGAGCAACCGGAACAAAGCTTACCGCATTTGTTATTGCATTTCAATTGCAATTAGAAGAAAAAAATAAATGCGCGTATTTCACCGGGTTATTAACGATTATGTCATTGAGTTTCAATAATATTCGCCCGACACCCAGGATCGGGCCAAGCAGACTTCAGCCTTGCAGGTAAGGAGCCTCGCAGGCCGCCTGGCTGACCATGATCTTCTGGGCCAGGCCGCGGCCCAGGGCCAGACGGGTGCCGCCGGAGGCCACCACCACGTGCCCGCCCCCGCAACTGATGATGGTCAGCTCGCAGCCGGGCTTGAGGCCCATGTCGCAGAGCTGGGCCGTGACTCCCTGGCCTCCGCTGACCCGCTCTATGCGCAGGGCCTCGCCCGGCGAGGCCAGGGCCAGGGGCAGCGAGGGCCGGCGGCTGGCCAGGCAGTCCTGGCACAGGCCATAGATCTGCAGCGAGTGGCGCAGGGGGTGGAACCCCACCTGGGCGGCCACCTTTTCTTGCAGGGCCTCCAGCAGGGGGTCGTTAAACTCGCTGATGGAGCCGCAGCGGGTGCAGATGAGGTGGTCGTGGTGCTCGCCCAGGTGCTGGTGCTCATAGACCGGGGGGGCGCCCTCGAAATCGCGGCGCTGGGCCAGGCCCAGGCGGACCATCAGCTCCAGGGTCTGCGCCACGAAGGCAGGCTCCAGCTTGACCCCGCGCCGCTCCAACAGCTCCTGCCAGGCCTGGGCGCTCAAATGCTCCTCCGAGGTCAGGAAGGCCTCCAGCACCTCCAGGCGGTCGGCCACGCGGTCCAGGCGCTGCTGGATGAGCAGGCGCTCGAACTGGCGGCGTTCCTCGTGGTGCATGGTCTGGTTCATGGCTGGCGCTCCCTGGTTCAACCGGCAAGTATACCAGGCCACGCAGCAATAGCAATTCAGTCGCAACAAGCCGGACGGGGGAGAGCATCAAGGCCGCGGCGGGGAGGCTCCGGGC
>CAZLSD010000252.1:0-5152 GCA_964561775.1 uncultured Desulfarculus sp.
GATGTTGGGGGTGGGCAGGGCGGCCGAGGACACGGCGGTTATAATGCTGACCGGGGTGGTGGCCAACGCCGGCCTGCCCGCCGGTCCGCTGGGCAAGTTCGAGGCCCTGCCCTTCCAGATATTCTATCTGGCCTCCCAGTACCAGAACCCGGAAGAGCTGCGCCTGGGTTTCGGGGCCGCCCTGACCCTGCTGCTTCTGACCGGCACGCTTTTTCTGGGGGCCGCCTGGCTGCAGGGAGCCCTGGAGCGCCGATGGAGACGCTGACCCCGCCGGTGGAGGAACTGGCCGGTCGCATAAGGGGCCTGACGGTGGAGTTCGCGGGCAGGCCCGCCCTGGCCGGGGTGGACCTGGACCTGCCAGCCGGGCGCGTCACCGTGGTGCTGGGGCGCTCGGGCTCGGGCAAGACCACCCTGCTGCGGGCCATGAACCGGCTCAACGACTGCTTCCCCGGCTGCCAGAGCCGGGGCCGGCTCCAGCTCCGCCTGGGCGGAGCCTGGCGCGACATCCATGAGCAGGCCGGGCCGCTGGAGGAGCTGCGCCGCCGGGTGGGCATGGTCTTCCAGACCCCGGCCCTCCTGCCCCTAAGCGTGGTGAAGAACCTGACCCTGCCCCTGCGCCTGACCCTGGGCCTGGACAAGCGCCAGGCCGGGGAGGCGGCCCGCCGCGCCCTGCTCAAGGCCCAGCTTTGGGACGAGGTGAAGGACCGCCTGGACAAGCCGGCGGCCGGGCTCTCCGGCGGCCAGCAGCAGAGGCTGTGCCTGGCCCGCGCCCTGGCCCTGGAGCCGGAGATACTGCTCCTGGACGAGCCCACCGCCTCCCTGGACTATCAGGCCACGGCCAAGATAGAGGAATTGCTGCTGACCCTGGCCGGGGACTACACCCTGGTGGTGGTCTCCCATGGCTTGAGCCAGGCCCGCCGGCTGGCCCACCGGGTGGCGGTGCTGCGCCAGGGCGTCTGCTCGCGGGTGCTGGCCGGGACGGATTTGCGGGATGGCCCCACCCTCCAGGAACTCCTGGACGAGGCCTTCTAGCGGCCAAATGCCTGGCCCCTGGCTCGCGCGGCCGCGCTGTGAAGCTTACCCAGAAAACGCCAGGCGGGATGGACGCGAAGGCGAAAGCCTCCGGCGTGCATCCCGCCCGTGCGGCTGCCCCAAAAATGCCGCCAGTCATGACAGCCTTTTTGGGGTGGTGGAGACGATGGGACTCGAACCCACGACCTGTGCGTTGCGAACGCACCGCTCTCCCAAACTGAGCTACGTCCCCAGGTGGCCTGGGTTTTTATACCGGGGGGTCAGGCATAAGTCAACCCGTGGCCATGCGCCGCGGTCCTGGCCACCGCCGGTCTGGCCCGGGGCGGGGCGCGGCCGGCGGTCAAGGCGGCCTTGCAAGATATCCCCCGATGGTGTAAGCATGACGGGTTCTCCGCTTGAGGGGGATAACAGGTAACTACATCAGGAGAATTTCCCCATGGCCGTGGTAGCCCCCTTTAGGGCCTTGCGCTATAACCCCGCGAAAATATCCTCCATGACCAACGTGGTCACCGGGCCCTACGACGTTATAAACGCCCAGCAGCAGGAGGCCTTTTATCAGGCCGACCCCTTTAACGTCATCCGCCTGGAGCTGAACAAGACCACCGAGGCGGACGACGCCAGCAACAACATCTACACCCGCGCCGCCGCCAACCTGCGCCAGTGGATGGCCGAACAGGTGCTGCTGCGCGATGGCCAGCCGGCCTTCTACGCCAGCGAGACCACCTATCAGGACGCCGGCGGCCAGACCCGCACCCGCAAGGGGTATCTGACCCTGCTCAGGGTGGAGGATTACTCCACCGGCGTCATCCTGCCCCACGAGCTGACCTTCACCGGCCACCGCGAGGACCGCCTCAAGCTGACCAAGGCCGCCGGGGCCAACATGAGCCCCATCTTCGCCCTCTACCCGGACGAGGAGAACCAGGTCTATGGGCTCATGGAGCAGGCCCGCGCGGCCCAGCCCCTGGCCGACTTCGACGACCATGCCGGCCTGCGCCAGCGCCTCTATGCCGTGGACGACCCCCATGCCTGCCAGGAAATCCAGCGCCTGATGCTGGACAAGGTCATCTTCATCGCCGACGGCCACCACCGTTACGAGACCGCGCTCAACTACCGCAACCACATGCGCGAACTGCATCCCGGTCGCGGTCCGGCGGCCAGCTTCAATTACCTGCTGACCTACCTCTGCTCCATGAGCGACCCGGGGCTCACCGTCTTCCCCTGCCACCGCATGCTGCCCCACCTGGACGGCTTCGACGCCCGCGACTTCCTGGCCCTGGCCAAGCAGTGGTTCAACGTGCAGGAGATCCCCATCGCCGGGGATGCCGCCCGCGCCCGCGCCCAGCTCTCCGAGGCCCTGTTCAAGGCCGGCCTTAAGCGCCCCAGCTTCGGCCTGGCCTCCCACGACAGCGACAGCTTCTACGTGCTCTCCCTCAAGGTGGGCGTGCGCCGCACCGGACCCATGCAGTCCACCGAGCCGGCCTTGAAAGACCTGGACGTGGTGGTGCTCTCCGAGGTCATCCTGAACCACATCCTGGGCCTGGACAACAACGCCTGCGACCAGCTGCACACCATCAAGTACATGTCCATCATGAACGAGGCCTTGGACGAGGTGGCCAGCGGCCAGGCCCGGGCGGTGTTTTTGCTCAACCCCACCAAGGTCTCCCAGGTGGAGGCCGTGGCCAACCAGCGCCTGGTCATGCCCCGCAAATCCACCTTCTTCTATCCCAAGGTGCTCACCGGGCTCACCATCAACCTCATCGACCCCAACGAGGACGCCCCCACCTGCCAGGGGTAGGGGCGGCCAACCAGCCGTGACCCCGGGCGAGTTGATCCTGACCCGCCTGGGGGAACTAAATCTCTGGCAGCCACGGACGGGCTACCGCTTCTCCATCGACAGCGTGCTCTTGGCCGCCTTCGCCAGCCCCCGCTCCGGCCCGGTGGCCGACCTGGGCGCGGGCTGCGGCGTGCTCTGCGCCCTGCTGGCGCGGCGCGGCCTGGCCGGTCCCGGTCTGACTGGTCCTTTCTTGGCCCTGGAGCAGAACCCCGTCGCCGCCCTGGCCTGCCAGCGCAACTTCACGGAGCTGGGCCTGCCCGGCCAGACCCTTGCCCACGACCTGCGCCAGCCCCACCCCCAGCTCAAGGCCGGGGGATTCAGCCTGGTCATCAGCAACCCGCCCTTTGGCCGCTCCGGCGAGGGACGGCTGCCCCCCGACCCCGGCCGGGCCGCCGCCCGCCACGAGCTGACCTATAGCATGGAGGAACTGGCCGCCCTGGCCGGACGCCTGCTGCGCCCGGCCGGACGCCTGGCCCTCTGCGTGCCGCCGCGGCGCCTGCCCCAGGTCCTGGCCGCCCTGACAAGCCAGCGCCTTGGCCCCCAGCGCCTGCGCCTGGTCCATGGCCGGGAGGGCAAGCCGGCCAGCCTGGCCCTCATCGAGGCGGTCAAGAACGGCGGCGACCACCTCAAGGTCGAAGCGCCGCTCACCGTTTTCGCCCAGGGCCAGACCTACGCCCCTGAGGTGGCCGCCATCTATCAGGAGCTCACCGGCCGCGCCTGAGTCCCGGACCTAATCCCGCTCTCCCCCATAACGCAGCTGCGCCCGCATCAGGGAGGCCAGGGCCTGGCGCAGCTCCGGGTCGGCCACCCCCGCCACCTGGGCCTCCACCGCCGCCTCGTCCAGAGGACCCAGTTCGCGGGGCGGCGGAGGTGGAGGCGGCGGCTGGGGCAGGCTGCGCGCCGAGACCAGCTTGATCTGCCCCACGGCCTGCCCCTCCCGGGCCAGGGCCTCCAGCACCTGGGGGGTCATCAGGCTCAGCTCCTGCTTCCACACCGCCCCGCGCACCGCCACCACCAGCACGCCCTCTTGCTCCAGGCAGACCGGCCAGGCCCTGAGGGCGATCTCCTGGCCCACCGCCCGGCCCCAGGCCGCGCGCAACTCCGGCCCCGGCAGGCGCGAGGCCACCCGCCAGGGCATGCCCCGCCCCAGAACCTCCCGCAAGTTGCTGTATGCGCGCCGTTTAGCCATGGCATCTCCAGGTTCCAGTATGTACCCCGCCCCTGCCCCCGGCAAGACCGCCCGTCACCGCCCTGGTATATTTGTCCCATGAACGAACTTAACAGCAAACCCGATCTGCGCGATCTCACCCCCCAGCAGGTGCAGGACCTGGTGGTCTCCCTGGGGGAGAAGCCCTTCCGCGCCCGCCAGGTGCTGCGCTGGCTCTACAAGAACGGCGCGCCCGGCTATGAGGCCATGAGCGACCTGGGCAAGCCCCTGCGCCAGCGCCTGGCCCAGGTCAGCCGCCTGACCTGGCTGGAACCCGCCCAGGTGGAGACCGCCCAAGACGGCACCCGCAAGCTGCTCTATCGCCTGGAAGACGGCGCGGCCATCGAGAGCGTGCTCATCCCCGAGGAGGACCACCACACCCTGTGCGTATCGTCTCAGGTGGGCTGCCGCCAGGGCTGCAAGTTCTGCCGCACCGCCGCCCTGGGCTTTGTCCGCAACCTGCGCCCCGCCGAAATCCTGGGCCAAGTCCTCTACGCCCGCACCCTGGCCGATGAAACCCGGCCGCTCACCAACCTGGTCTTCATGGGCATGGGCGAACCCCTGGACAACCTGGACAGCCTCTCCATCGCCTTGGAGCACATCCTGGGAGAAAGCGGCCTGGCCATGAGCCAGCGCCGGGTCACGGTGAGCACCGTGGGCCTGGCCGACCGCCTGCCCAGCCTGGCCCAGGCCTCCCCCGCCAGCCTGGCCATCAGCGTCAACGCCCCCAACGACAGCCTGCGCTCCAAGCTCATGCCCATCAACCGGCGCTGGTCGCTTTCCGCCCTCAAGGCCGCCCTGCTGGCCTATCCCCTCAAGCCCACCCGGCGCATCACCCTGGAATACGTCCTTCTGGGCGGGGTCAACGACAGCCCCCAACTGGCCGTGGAACTGGCCCTGTGGGCGCGCGGCCTGCGCTGCAAAATCAACCTCATCCCCTTCAATCCCCACCCGGGCTCGTCCTTCCAGGCCCCCCAGCCCGAGGCCGTGGAAGCCTTCCAGCAAACCCTTATCTCCTTGAACCTCACCGCCCTGCTGCGCAACTCCCGCGGCGCCGACATCAGCGCCGCCTGCGGGCA
>CAZLSD010000253.1:0-5147 GCA_964561775.1 uncultured Desulfarculus sp.
TTCGCGCCCTTTGTGGAGTTTTTGGAAAGCTGCGGTCCGGCCTGAAGGCCTGGCCATGAACATGCTCTAGCTTGTGAGCCAAGCCATGCCTCATCTCTTGGACGACGGACCCAAGGAAGCCTGCGGGGTCTTCGGTGTCTTTGGACACCCCGAGGCCGCCCGCCTGACCTATTACGGCCTCTACGCCTTGCAGCACCGCGGCCAGGAATCGGCCGGCATCGTGGTCAGCGACGGCAAGCACCTCACCGACCGGCGCTCCATGGGCCTGGTGCCGGACATCTTCAGCGAGCGCGACTTGAAACGCCTGACCGGGCATATCTCCTGCGGCCACGTGCGCTATTCCACCACCGGCTCCTCCATCCAGGCCAACGTGCAGCCCTTCATCATCAACTACGCCGGGCATTCCCTGTGCCTGGGGCACAACGGCAACCTGACCAACGCCTTCGAGCTGCGGCGCAAGCTGGAGCGCGAGGGGTCCATCTTCCAGACCAGCATGGACTCCGAGATCGTCATGCACCTGTTGGCCCGCAACATCCACCAAGGCTTCGAGGAGGGCCTCATCACCGCCCTGGGCCAACTAAAGGGGGCCTACAGCTTCCTGTTCATGACCGAGGAAATGCTGGTGGCCGCCCGCGACCCCAACGGATTCAGGCCCCTGTGCCTGGGCCGCCTGGACGACGGCGCCTACGTGGTGGCCAGCGAGACCTGCGCCCTGGATCTCATCGACGCCCGCTTCCTGCGCCAGGTGGAGCCGGGCGAGGTGGTCTTCATCGACAAGAAAGGCCTGCGCAGCGTCAAGCCCTTCCCCCGGGTCCGCCACGCCCACTGCATCTTCGAGTTCATCTACTTCGCCAGGCCGGACTCCGACATCTTCGGCCAGAACGTCTACCAGGTGCGCAAGCGCCAAGGCGCCCAGCTCTTCAAGGAGCATCCCGAGATTCAGGGCGATTTTGTCATGCCCTTCCCGGACAGCGGCAACTACGCGGCCCTGGGCTATGCCCAGGCCAGCGGCATGCCCTTTGAGATGGGTATGATAAGGAACCACTACGTGGGGCGCACCTTCATCCAGCCCAGCCAGGACATGCGCAGCTTCGGGGTGCGGGTCAAGCTCAACCCGGTGCGCGAGCTGATCCAGGGCAAGCGGGTGGTCATCGTGGAGGACTCCATCATCCGGGGCACCACCACCGTGGCCCGCGTGAAAAACATCCGCGCCGCCGGGGCCAGCCAGGTGCACATGCTGGTCTCCTGCCCGCCCCACCGCTTCCCCTGCCACTATGGCATCGACTTCTCCACCAAGGGCGAACTCATCGCCTGCGACCACCAGGTGGAGGAGATCAAGAACATGCTGGGCCTGGACTCCCTGCACTACCTCTCCATCGAGGGGCTTTTGGAGAGCACCAAGACCACCAGCACCGGCTTCTGCCTGGCCTGCTTCGACGGCAACTATCCCGTGCCCGTGGGAGCGGACGTGGGCAAGTTCTGTCTGGAGCACGTCTAGGTGATCCAGCCAGGGCCGGAGCCCAGCTTCATCAGCCCGGACGGAGCCTGGGCGCTGTACGCCGGCGACTGCCTGGAGATCATGCCCCGCCTGCATGAGGCCAGCGTGGACCTCATCTTCGCCGACCCGCCCTATTTTCTCTCCAACGGCGGCATAACCTGCCAGTCCGGGCGCATGGCCGCCGTGGACAAGGGCGGCTGGGACAAGTCGCGCGGCTTCGAGGGCGACCACCGCTTCACCCTGGCCTGGCTGGGCCAGTGCCAGCGTATGCTCAAGCCCCACGGCAGCATCTGGGTTTCGGGCACCAGCCACATCATCCACCAGGTGGGCGCGGCCATGCAGGAGCTTGGCTTCAAGCTCCTAAACGACATCACCTGGGTCAAGACCAACCCCCCGCCCAATCTTTCCTGCCGCTATTTCACCCACGCCACCGAGACCATCATCTGGGCGGCCAAGAACCCCAAGTCCAAGCACAAGTTCAACTACCAGGACATGAAGGCCATGAACGGGGGCAAGCAGATGACCTCGGTCTGGACCATCGAGGCCCCGCGCAAGCAGGAAAAGCTTTTCGGCAAGCACCCCACCCAGAAGCCCCTGGCCCTGCTGAACCTCATCCTGCAGGCCGCCAGCGACCCCGGCGACCTGGTGCTGGACCCCTTCTGCGGATCAGGCACCACCGGCCTGGCCGCGGCGGCCTTGGGCCGGAGATTCATGGGCATAGAGAGCGACCCCGCCTATGTGGACCTGAGCCGTCAGCGTTTCATGGCCCAAGAGGCCCCGGCCGGGCAGGTCTCCACCACCTTATAGCCACCTGCGGGCGGCTGGCCTGCGGACGCCAATGGTAGTATAGATATCCCTGAAGACGAAGACGGGCGGGGATAACCCACGCTCCTTGTATGATATAGCGCCTCCACGGGAGTAAACTGGGCTGGGTGGGGAGAAAGCGCTCCCCGACCCGAATTGGGAGCCGAGGCACTCGGCCCCCGCCCCAACGAAGAAAAAGTGTTTTCTTGATGTAGGGGCGGGGGTTATCCCCGCCCGCCTTGCTAAAATCAGGCAAGGGCGAAGATTATTGATAGCCATCACAGGCTGGCTGGCAACCAAGCTAAGCCGTTCATAAGGAGAAGGCCTCTCCCATGACCAACATCCTAAAAGCCGCTCGCGAGGTGCTCTCCCTGGAAGCCGAGGGCATCCTGCGCCTCAAATCCCGCCTGGGCCAAAGCTTCGAGCAGACCGTCACCCTCATCCTGGAAAGCCCGGGCAAGGTCATCACCACCGGCATCGGCAAAAGCGGCATCGTGGCCCGCAAGATAATGGCCACCATGAATTCCACCGGCACCAACGCCATCTTCCTGCACCCGGTGGAGGCCCTGCACGGCGACCTGGGCATGGTGGCCAAGGACGACGTGGTGCTGGCCATCAGCCACAGCGGGGCCACCAGCGAGCTGACCAACCTGCTGCCCGTGCTCAAGGAGCGTGGAGCCCACATCGTGGCCCTGACCGGAGGCCTGCAATCCCCCCTGGCCCAGGGCGCGGACTTGGTCATCGACTGCGGCGTGGAGCGCGAGGCCTGCCCCCTCAACCTGGCCCCCACCACCAGCACCACCGCCGCCCTGGCCATGGGCGACGCCCTGGCCGTGGTGCTCATAAAAAAGCGCCGCTTCAACGCCGAGGACTTCCGCCGCCACCACCCCGGCGGCAACCTGGGGCAGCGGCTGTCCCTGCAAGTCAGCCAGGTCATGTTCACCGGCGCCCGGGTGCCGGTCATAAAACCCAGCGCCACCGCCCGCCAAGCCGCCCAGGCCATCGACAAGGGCGATCTGGGCACCGTGCTCATCGTAAGCCGGGGCAAGCTCTTGGGCATCTTCACCGACGGCGACCTGCGCCGGGTGGTGCTGGAAAACCTGGACCTCGTGGCCACCCCGGTCAGCCAGGTCATGACCAAGAACCCCAAGACCGTGACCCCCGACACCCTGGCCGCCGAGGCCCTGCACCTGATGGAAGAAAAAGAAATCACCGCCCTGCCCATCCTGGAGCCCGGCGGCAAGGTGGCCGGGATCATCCACCTGCACGACCTGCTGGGGCGCGGCCAGATCAGCTTCCGCCCGGTACAGGCCAAGCGCTTGGAAGACTGAAAAGACCGCTAATAGCAAATCTCGCCCCAAAAAAGGTGGTTTGGATTATGGTCAAGGCGGGTGGGGACCGCCGCTGCTTCTTGTGTGTTGGGACAAGGTTTCTACGGGAGCCGGCAAGGTCAGGTTAAAGGGCCAGCCTTACCCGACCCGGGTTGGGAGTCGAGGCGCTCGACCCCGCCGGCTGGCGCGCCCGCTGGCGGCGGAAGCGTAGGCTGCCATGTACCGCAATGCCAGCGGCGTGACAGCCGGCGGGCCGGCGGTCATGATTTATGCAAAGGTACTTTGTCCCGGAGATGCGTCCCATGAGTTGCGGCGCGCGACGCCAGGCCGAGCTGGCCGCTTTGGGCTGGAGCATGCAATTCGTGGCCGACGAGCCGCGCTTAAGCATGGCGGTGCAGGAATACCAGGATATGGGCTTTACGGTGCACCTGGAGCCGGTGGATCCGGCGGCCTGCGCGGCCGAGGGCGGCTGCGCGGCCTGCTTCGCCCAGCCCGAGGCGGCGGCCCTGCTCAAGGTCATCTTCACCCGGCCCAACCGTCCCTCCGGCGCGGGGTCAAGGCAACCCTAGCCTCGCCAATTTATTGACGGCCACCCTCCGCCCGCCCCTCTGGCGCGACCCTTGTCAAATCCGTGACATCTTCCATCTGACGCCCTGGGCACGCCCTTGCGCAGCAGGTGCGCAAGGCTCTTCACAGCCGCTCCGGACCCGACTAGGCAACTATTTATAACCACCGGACATTTTGGCCTAGGCTCCTGCGGGCCGCCAGGGCAAGACTTTCCCGTCTCCAACGAGTCATATTACGTAACAACATGTTATTGCGTGATAAATTACCATAGCCTCCCCTTTGGCCCCAAGCTTGCATTATAACCGGCCAAACGCTTGATGGAGGAACCCCATGAACGCCAACACCGCATATCCCCAAGGACTGACCCGGGTCATCTTCGAAACCTTGGTCGCGCTGACTCCCGAGGTGGTGGCCAATGGGGAGTCCTGGTCTCCCCAGCTGCTGGGCGAGGTCGAGCACGACGTGCGCCAGCAGTTGGCGCCCCGCGGCAGCGTTCGAGACAGCCTGATCTTCGACATGGTGTTCCGCCGCGCCTTCGCCGAGGCCAGGAATCTGCTTCTGCAAACCTCCAGCCCCAGCGCTCCGGCCACCACCTACCAGCGCCCCGCCGTTCAGGCTATCGCCTGAACACATTCCCCCCGCCGCCCCCTTCCGCCAAGGGGGCGGTATTTTGTTTAAGCAATGAAGAGACTGGGGTAAAACCCTTTTGGCAACGCAAAAAGGGTTATCCGCACCCAAAGCCTGCCTTAGGCAGGTTTGGGGCCCGCGTTCCCCCAGGCCCCCTTTCTAAAAAAAGCATGGGGCCGGGAAACGGGCCAACTCTACTTTTTGGTTGTGGTTGCATGTAGTCCGGCGATCCCGATCCCCTCTCCCTAACCGATATTGGGTTTGTATCCTCACCCCCTCGCTTTTTTGGGGAGGGGGGTGTGGGGGGAGCCCCTTTTTGC
>CAZLSD010000254.1:0-1320 GCA_964561775.1 uncultured Desulfarculus sp.
AGGCATTTTCTTGATGTAGGGGCGGGGTTTATCCCCGCCCGCTCTTTTATCGGCCACCCCCCAACGGGAGCCCAATCCGTCCGAACAGGCGGCGACTTCACCCGACCCGTTATGGGAGCCGCAGCATGCGGCCCCGTTATGGGAGCCGCGGCATGCGGCTTAGAGCAGGCCGCCGATGACCAGCTTCTGCACCTGGCTGGTGCCCTCGTAGATCTGGGTGATCTTGGCGTCGCGCATCATGCGCTCCACCGGGTATTCCTTGACATAGCCATAGCCGCCCAGCACCTGCACCGCGTCGGTGGTCACCTTCATGGCCGTCTCGGCGGCGAAGAGCTTGCTCATGGCCGAGAGCCGGATGGCCTCCTTGGGCACCTTGGACAGGTCCTTGGGCACGTTCTCGAACATGGCGCAGGTCTTGTAGACCAGCTGGCGGGCCGCCTCCACCTGGGTGTCCATGTCGGCCAGCATCCAGGAAAGCCCCTGGAAGCTGATGATGGGCTTGCCGAACTGCTGGCGCTCCTTGGCGTAAGCCACGGCATAGTCCAGCGCCCCCTGGGCGATCCCCAAGGCCTGGGCCGCCACGCAGGGGCGGGTGAAGTCCAGGGTCTTCATGAGGATGTGGAAGCCGTCGCCCTCCGCGCCCAGCAGGTTGGAGGCCGGGACCTCGCAGTCCTCGAAGACCAGCTCGCAGGTGGTGGAGCCGCGGATGCCCATCTTGTCTTCATGCTTGCCGATGGTGAAGCCCGGCGCGCCCTTGTCCACCACGATGATGGAGAGCCCGCCCTTGTGGGCCGGCTTGCTGGGGTCGGTCTGGACGGCCACGCAGACATACTGGGCCACGTCGGCGTGGCTGATGAACTGCTTGGTTCCGTTGATGATGTACTTGTCGCCCTTCTTGACCGCCTTGGTGCGCAGGCCGGCCACGTCGGAGCCGGCCCCCGGCTCGGTGAGGCCGAAGGCCACCAGGTGCTCGCCAGACGCCAGGCCGGGGAACCATTTCTTCTTCTGCTCGGGGCTGCCGCCCAGCATCATGGGCATCGAACCCAGCTCGTGCACCAGCAGGATGACCGCCGAGGAGCCGCAGACCTTGGCCACCTCCTCCACGGCCAGGCAAAAAGCCAGCACGCCCATCTGGGCCCCGCCGTACTCCTCCTTGAAGTCGCAGGCGAACAGGCCGTTCTCGCGGAAGATTTCCACCGCGTCCCAAGCGAATTCGCCCTTGGCGTCGCGCGCCGCCGCTCCCGGGGCGATCTGTTCCTGGGCGATCTTGCGTACGGTGTCCTGCAACATGCGCTGCTCGTCGGTCAGGTCGTATAGCAT
>CAZLSD010000254.1:1420-5093 GCA_964561775.1 uncultured Desulfarculus sp.
GCCGGGAAGATGTCGTGGTAGAAGTAGCCGCACAGCCCGCCAGCGTCCCAGCAGTTCAAGGAGAGCTTGTCCCCCACCCTATGCCCGGCCCCGCAAGGCCCCTTGGCGCTGACGAACTCGCCCTCGAAAACCTCCATGCCCTCGGGTGTGCTGGCCACTCCCCTGCTCCCTTTGTCTGTCCCCTCTCGCCGTACCCCCGCTAAAGTTTTTTGCGGGGGGCCCGGGGGGAGCTTTTTTTCAAAAAAGCTCCCCCCGGTTTCTCTCTACTCATTCTCAACCAGCAAGGACATGCCCATGCCGCCGCCCACGCACAGGGAGGCCAGGCCCAGGGTGTTGCCCCGGCGCTTCATCTCGCCCAGCAGGCTGATGACGATGCGCGCGCCGGTGCAGCCCACGGGATGGCCCAGGCCCACGCCCGAACCGTTGACGTTGACGATGTCGCGGTTAAGGCCAAGGCCCTTCTCGCAGGCCAGGTACTGGGCGGCGAAGGCCTCGTTGACCTCGATGAGCTCGATGTCCTTCAGAGCCACCCCGGTCTTGGCCAGCAGCTTTTCCGTGGAGGGCACGGGACCCCAGCCCATGAGCGAGGGCTCGCAGCCAGCCGCCGCCGCGGCCACGACCTTGGCCAGAGGTTTGAGCCCCAGTTCCTGGGCCTTGGCCCGGCTGGCCAGGATGGTGATGGCCGCGCCGTCGTTCAAGCCGGAGGAGTTGCCCGCCGTCACCGAGCCGTCCTTGGCGAAGGCCGGCTTGAGCTTGGTCAGGTCGCCCATGGTGAGCCCCATGCGCACGTGCTCGTCCAACTCCACCACCTTGTCGCCCTTCCGGCTGGCTATGGTGATGGGGATGATCTCGTCCTTGAACTTGCCCGCCTTGATGGCCGCCTCGGCGTTGGCGTGGGAGCGCAGGGCGATGACGTCCTGCTCCTCGCGGGATATGGCATACTTGCGGGCCAGGTTCTCGGCGGTCTGACCCATGATGTAGCCGGGAGGGTCCAAAAGCGGCGAGCCGGAGTGCAGCATCTCCCACATGGAGTCTTGCAGGTTGACGTGGCGCAGGCGGGCGCCCCAGCGGGTCTGGTAGGAGACGTAAGGCGCGTTGGACATGACCTCCACGCCGCCGGCCATGATCAGGTCAGCCTCGCCGGCCCGGATGGCCGTGGCGGCCTGGGCCATGGCCTGCATGGCCGAGGAGCACTGGCGCTGGATGGTCACCGCCGGCACGTGAACCGGCAGACCCGCTTTGAGCATGGCCGTGCGCGCGGTGTTGGCCTCGTCAGGGCACTGCACGCAGTCGCCCAGGATCACGTCCTCCAGCAGGTTGGTGTCCAGGCTGGGAACCTTGGCCAGCACGCCCTGCATGACTTGGGCGGCCAGTTGGTGGGCTTTCAGGGAGCTTAGGGAACCTCCAAAATCGCCTATGGCGCTGCGGCCCATGGCCACGATGACGGCGTCGCGGTTGCTTTTCACGGGAGAAACCTCCAGGTGGGGTAAGGGGTGCAGGGAATCAGGGATTGACTACGTAGTGTAAAATGCGGCAACCATTTAGTCAAGTATTTGTTTTTACTGGGAGCATTGGCGCAACGCCTTGATATGAATGATGATTCAATATTCAATTATACGTTAAGTATCGCCTGGGCCGCTGCCCGATCACAAAAATGTCGACCCGCCCCGTCGATTGCACAAAGGCTGGCGCGGCGCTTGCGCGGAAAAGGCGGAAAGATACCCTTGCCGCCCGTGCAAGCGCCGTGACAGCCGGCGGGCGTGGGGCAAGTTTGGGAGACGGGAATCGTCCTGCTCCTGTGCGGCCCGGCTGCGGCTGGCACGCCGCTGGCACTTGCGGCCTTCCGGCCGCGCCAGCGTCGCGCCAGCCTTTGCATAGCCTCTCACCGGGAGCCGGTCCCGCTAGTTGCCATGCGGCCTCACCCGACCCGCTACGCCTGCGGCGGCACGCCGCCCGCGGCCCGCCGCAGATCAGAGCCGTATAGCTCCCTGACGCAGCACGGCCGGTGGTTCCTGGCGGGCGTCGGCGATGGTGCTGGGCGGTCCGCCCGGGCAGGGTCCGGCGTCCAGGACATAATCCAGGCCGGCCAGCAGGGCGGGGTCCAGGTCCTGGGCGCGGCTGACCGGGGGCTGTCCGGAGAGGTTGGCGCTGGTGGCGGTGATGGCGTGGCCCAGAGCGGCGGCCAGGGCGGCGGCCACGGGATGGGAGGAGACCCGCACCGCCAGGCCGCCGTCCTTTGAGAGCAGGCGGGGGTGCAGGCCGGGCCGGGCCTGTAGCACCAGGGTCAGAGGGCCGGGCCAGTGCCGGGCCATGAGAACTCGGGCGGCGGGGGATATCTCCCTGGCCAACAAATCGGCTTCCTGGACCTGGCTAAGGATGAGAGGGAAGGGTTTGCTGGCCTCCCGCCCCTTGAGGGCGGCCAGGCGCTGCAAGGCCCCGGCGTGGCGGCAGTCAGCCGCCAGGCCGTAGAGCGTCTCGGTGGGGATGGCCAGCAGCGCGCCCTGGGCCAGTTCCCTGGCCAAGGTGGCCAGGCCATCGGGCGGGGCCGAAGCCTCTATGGGGATTATGCGGGGCATTATCTTGCCTACCTGCCTGCATCGGCTTGGCGGCCATTCTACCCTAGAGAAAGCCGGGGCATGGGTATTGCCGAGCGGTTTGGCCAAAAAATAAACCCCTTGACTATAAATCGGCTTCGTCTATATACTTCTGAAGTATACACCAATATACAAAACAGCATGGAGCTGGGCCATGGACCTTCGCCGTCTGCAAGTATTTGCCAAGGTTTACGATTGCCGTTCCTTCTCCCGCGCGGCCGAGGAGGTGCTCTTGAGCCAGCCCACGGTGAGCGGGCACATAAAGAGCCTGGAGACCGAGTTGGGGGTGATTCTCTTCGACCGCCTGGGGCGGGAGATATTGCCCACCCGGGCCGCCGAGGTGCTCATCGGCCCGGCCCGGCGCATCCTGGACCTGTTCCAGGAGGCCCAGCGCGACGTGGACGCCTTTTTAGGGCGTCTGCGCGGCGAGCTGGTGCTGGGCGGCTCCACCATCCCCGGCCAATACGTGCTGCCCGAGCTGATCGGGCGCTATCGCCTCATGTATCCCGAGGTGCGGGTCACCTTAAGCATCGGCGACACCGGCCAAGTCACCGAGCAGGTGCTCAAGGGCGAGTTGGAGCTGGGCATGGTGGGTGCGGCCCTGGAGGACGAGCGTCTGGCCTTCACCCCCCTCATGGATGACCAGGTGGTCTGCGCGGCCTGGCCCGGCCACCCCCTGGCCGGCAAGAAAGTGGCCTTAAGCGAACTGCTCCAGACCCCGGTCATCCTGCGCGAGCCGGGCAGCGGTACCCGGGTGGCCCTGGCCAAGGCCCTCAAGAAGGCGGGCATGGAGCTGTCCGACCTGGAGATCGCCGCCCAGATGGGCTCCACCATGGCCGTGCTGCAAGCCGTGCGCGCCCAGGTGGGCCTGGGCATCCTTAGCCGCCTGGCCCTGGAAGACGATCTGCACGCCGGCCGCGTGGCCTTGGTGGACCTGGAAGGCTTGGACCTCAAGCGCCAGTTCTACCTAGTCACCCGCCGTAAACGCACCCATTCCCCCGCCGCCCAGGCCTTCCTGGCCCTCTGCCTGGCCGAATCCGCGCAAGCCCCCGCGCCGGTAGTGTGATATCTTTATAAGC
>CAZLSD010000255.1:0-5057 GCA_964561775.1 uncultured Desulfarculus sp.
GAGCGGCCCCCCGCGCCCCTGTCAGCCCTGGGCGGCCTGTTCCAGGCCATGGAGCGGGCCCAGGTGATTTTCCCCCGCACCGGCGGGGCCCACGCCGCCGCGGTGGGCGGCCCCCAGGGCCAGGTCTGGGGCACGGGGGAGGACGTGGGCCGGCACAACGCCCTGGACAAGGCCCTGGGCATGGCCCTGCGCGCCGGCCACGACCTGCGGGGCGGGCTGGCCGCCTTAAGCGGCCGGATCAGCTTCGAGATGGCGGCCAAGGCGGCCCGGGTGGGGCTGGCGGTGGTGGGCTCGGTCTCGGCCCCCACGGCCTTGAGCGTGTCCATGCTGGAACGCCTGGGGTTGTCTCTGGTGGCCTTCTGGCGGCAGGGCCGCTGCACCATCTACACCCATCCCGAACGTCTGCTGGTGGAGGGGCGGCCCCTGGAGTTGCTGCCGGAGGAGCCGGTCCAGGTCTGAGCCCCCCTGCCAGACCGCGCCGCAAAAACCCATGGACTGGGTTCGTTACGGCTTGGTATCATGAAACATACCGTAGGCGTCCGCCAATCCGGGCGCGCTTGTCCGCAGTCGGGCCACGAGGCGGGTCGTTGGCGATCGTTGTTCACCCAGCCCGGAGCTTGCAGCTTTTGATTTCTTGCGGCATAACCACGCGCCAGGCAGAGGCCTGATTGGCTGGCAACCGGATCACGGTGGGGGTGGGGGACTTGGCGGTGTCCAAGGACCCTGCCTACGAGATCGTCACCCATTCCCTGGGGTCCTGTCTGGGGGTGCTGATCTTCGACCCCATGGTCAAGGTGGGAGGCCTCCTGCACCTGATGCTGCCCGACTCCACCCTGAACCCCCAAAGGGCCAGCCAGACCCCGGCCGTCTTCGCCGACACCGGCCTGCCCGCGCTCTTCAAGCAGGCCTACGCCCTGGGCGCCAGCAAGGGACGGATGCGCGTAGTGGTGGTGGGGGGCAGCCAGGTCATGGACGAGGGGGGGCGCTTCAACATCGGAGCCCGCAACTACGCGGCGGTGCGCAAGATATTCTGGCGCAACAACGTGCTGGTGGGCACCGAGGACGTGGGGGGCTCGGTGAACCGCACCGTGGGCCTGGAAATCGGCAGCGGACGCATCTGGATGAAGGTCAACGCCGGGGAGGTGAGGACACTGTGAGTCAGCTCAAGCAGATACTGGAGCGGGTCAAGCACCTGCCGCCCATGCCCGCGGTGGTGCAGCAGGTTCTGCAGATGGTGCGCGACCCGGAATTTTCCATGACCGAGCTGATGGACACCGTGCGCCTGGACCCGGGCATCACCGCCAGCGTGCTGCGGCTGTGCAATTCGCCCTTCTATGGCCTGCGCCAGCCGGTGTCTTCCCTGCAACAGGCCCTGATGCTCATGGGCAGCCAGCGCCTGATGGAGGTGCTGCTGAGCGGCGAGGTGGTGGGGCACTACAAGAACAGCCAGGATGGCTACCGCCTGTCCCGGGGCGAGTTGTGGGGCCATTCCATGGCCACGGCCCTGCTGGCCCAGCGCCTGGGCGAACAGCTCAAGTTCCCCGATCCGCCCACCCTGTTCACGGCGGCGCTCTTGCACGACGTGGGCAAGCTGGTGCTGAGCGAGTTCGTGGACAAGCATTTCCAGATCATCGAGGAGCGGGTGGCCGCCGGGCAGAGTTTCGTGGCCGCCGAGCGCGACGTGCTGGGGGTGGACCACGCCCTGCTGGGGGGGGCGCTGACCAAGCAGTGGAATTTTCCCGACCCCATCGTCACGGCCATCGCCTTCCACCACAATCCCGAGCAGGCCAGCCGGGACAAGGCCCTGACCAACCTGGTGGCCTTGGCCAACCTGTTGTGCATGTCCATGGGGCTGGGCTCTGGCGCCGTGGGGCTGGCCGCCCCGGCGCACTCCGGCCTGCTGCAGGAGGTGGGGCTCAAGTCGCGGGACCTGGACCGCTTGCTGCTGGAACTGAAGGACATTTTGGAGCAGGCCCAGGAGATGCTCAACCTGGCCGGCTGATAGCAAACCGCGCCGGCCGCTCCGCTGCTGGCGGAGCGCTCCGGCTTGGCCCAACGGGAGTTATTGATGGACAGCCAATGGATCCGTTCTTTGCGCGCCTCGCTTGCCCAGGTTTTTTCCACCATGTTCTTCATGGTGCCGGAATCGGATCCCGAGCTGGGACAGAAACTGGGCGGGGCCAAGGCCCTGGGCTGGTTCGAGGGCAGCATCCGTTTCCAGCGCCAACAGGAGCAGGTGACGGTGACCATATGGGTTCCGGAGGACCTGGCGCGCGAACTGGCGGCCAACATCCTGGCCACCGAGGTCTATGATCTGGACGAGGAGCAGATCCTAGACGCCTTCAAGGAAATGATCAACATGGTCTCTGGAGGGATGCTGACCGAGGTTGACCCCGAGGGAGGCTGGCGCATGGGCCTGCCCCAGGCCCAGGTGCTGCAGATGGGCGTGCTCAAGGAGGCTTCCCAGGGCTGCCAGGAGACCCTGGCCTTCGAGGTGGAGGGGCGTCCCCTGCTGGCCGGGCTGCGCTAGGTTTCAGACCGCTTGTCGTCCCCGCCAGCGGGCTCCACCGCCTGGCCGGGGGGGCGGACCGCCGTTTTCAGCGGCGGCGCAACAACATCCACTCCAATTGACGCAGGTGATCCGCCCCGCCGGGAGCGGGGAAGCGGGGCAGGGCCAAGGGCTCCAGCCCGGCCGATATCTGGCCAGGCTGGGTGGTGAAGGCCAACTGGTAGCCGGCCTGGCGCGCCAGGCGCAAGGCCTCCGGGCTGATGTCGTCCTGCTTGCCGTTGGGATAGGCCAGGTAGGGGCAGGTTCCCAAATGGGCGCTGATGGCCTGCCTGCTCAGCTCCAGCTGGGCGCGCGCCTCCTCGCTGGGCTGCTGGCCATGCAGGATGGCGTGCTCGTGGCAGTGGGAGCCGATGGCCGCCCCCAGCTCGGCCAGGCGCTTGACCTCCTTCCAGCTCAAGGGGCGCTCCAGGGGAGCGGCCGCCTCGATTTCCCGCCAGCGTTCTTGCGACAAGGCCGCGCGCAGGTTCTCCTCCAGGGCGCGCACCTGGGCCTGGGGCCGGGTCTTGATGAGCCGGGTCAATTGGGCGCGGACTTGTTCCCGGCTGGCCTGGTCCCCCAGGAATAATTTCAGCCCCTGGCTGGGCAGGTCCAGGCTGGCCAGATCGCCCTGGGCCAGGACCTGGCGCAAAACCCAGGTGGGCAGGCGGCGGCCCGTTTCCACGCTTTCGCTGTTTATGAAGACGGCGAAGGGCAGGTCCAGGGACGCCAGCAGCGGCGCGGCCAGGCACAGGTGACTGAACAGGCCGTCGTCGAAGGTGATGAGGGCCTGGCGCGGGGAAAGCCCTTGGCCGCTGGCCAGACCCTGGGCCAGGCGGTCCAGGGAGATGACCTGGTAGTGGCGCTTGAGGAAGCGGACCTGGGCCTCGAAGGCCAGGATGGAGAGCCCCTGACCCTGCCCCTGGCCGGGGCGGCCGGGGTCGCTCAGGCCGTGGTAGTAGAGCGCCGATGGACCCCGCCCCAGGCCGCGGACCAAGCCGCTCAACCCCAGCCCGCGCAGGATGCTCAGGGCCGCCAGGCCGTGGCCGCTCACAGGCCCACGTCCCCTTGCAGGCAGCAAAGATAGCACCCGCCCTGCTCCACGGCCTGGAGCAGCTCCCCGCGCGCCATATAGAAGTGCTGGCGGGCGATGGGCCGGAAAGCGCCCAGGCCCCAGCGTTGCAGGGAAGCGGCCAGCTCCGGCCCGAAGGGATGGAGCATGAGCAGGTCCAGGCTCCGGGCGCGGGCCAGGTCCAGCAGACCGCCCAGCAGGGCCTCGCGGACCTGGGGCTGGGCTGGGTCGCACCAGAGGTCCAGGCACTCCAGGCCCTGGTCGCCGGGGCGGCCAACCTGGCGGGCCAGGGCGTAGCCCAGCAATTCATCGCCTCGGCGGCAGGCCAGCAGGATTTTGCCCAGGTCGGCATGCCCCCGGCAGAGCCAGTTGACGGTGGCCGCGTCGCGCACATTGGTCAAGCCCTGGCCGGCCCGGGTGGCTTCCCAGAGCCGATCCCAGGCCTGATCCGCCCAGGATGTTTCCTCCAGGCGCAGGCCGGCGGGCGGTTTGGACCGTCCCAGGCTCAGGCCGCGCAGCAGGTTGGGCAGGGCGGCGGCCAGGGCCCCGGCCCGGCCCAGGCGCAACTCCAGAGGGCGGGTGTAGGTCAGGCGCACCTGGTATTGGCGCTGAGCGCCGGGCATGGTCTTGAACTTGAGCCCCTTCAGGATATCCAGGGCGGTGGGGCTGGGGGTGGTGCAAAAAAGCAGGCTGGACTGGGCCGCGCTTATCAGGAAAAAAAACAACCCCAGGCTCTGGCCGCGATATTCGGGCAGCACCCGCCAGGCCGTGGCGTTGAAGACGGTGATCTGGCCGCCCGCGCTCTGCATGCGGGTGGGGATGTTGCCCAGGCATCCCACCAGGCGTCCGTTCTCCCACAGGCCCCAGCCCCTAGGGAGTTCACCCAGGACGGCGGGGTTGTCTTCCCACCACAGGCGCATGCGCCCTCGCCAGTGCTCCTGGTAGCGGCCCTCATCGGGAAACTCGGCCAGGAAGCTGGCCAGTTGCTCGAAGTGCTCCGGAGCTATGGGCTTGATGCTTGCCATGAACCCAATCTGGTCTTTCCTGGGCCTGACGGGCGGGGATAAACCCCGCCCCTACGAAGAAAGGGGCCTTGCCGGGGACTGCCCTTGCTTGGCTATCGCGCCGGTGCTGCCCGTTGCTGTCTCTCCAGCGGCAACCTGCGCGGCTATTACCTGCCAGTCCAAGCCATCCATGCCCCACCCCTCACCCCCTCGCTTTTTTAGGAAGGGGGGTCTGGGGGGAAACCCTTTTTGCGCGTCTATTACCTGCCAGCCTAGCCATCCCTGGCTTGCCTGGCACCTCGGCCGGGCAAAAGCGTGGTTTTGCCCGGCCTCACGGGCGCTAACGCGCCCGGGCGGGCCATCCATGGCCCGCTGATGGCCTCGTCCCACCCCCTCGCTTTTTTAGGAAGGGGGGTCTGGGGGGAAACCCTTTTTG
>CAZLSD010000256.1:0-5036 GCA_964561775.1 uncultured Desulfarculus sp.
ATCCACCCCCAGCACCTCCGCCGCGCCCAGTTCTCCCAGCAGCTGGGGCGCGGCCGCCCCCACCCCGCAGCCATAGTCCAGCACCCGCGCCGGACGCAAGCCCATCTCCGCCAGCAGTCCGGCCAGGAACCTGACGCGCCCCAGGCAGTAGTACTCCTGCCCCTCGCCGGAAAAGGCCAGGCCCTGGTTGAGCTGCTGGCCATACTCCGGGGCCACCGGGTCGAACTGGGCGGGAGGCTGCTGAGGGGTCGGCATGGGTCCGGGCTCCTGGGCGAAGGCTGGGGCAGATGATACCACAGCCCGGGCAAGGGGGCAGCGCTGGCCGAGCCGCACCAGCCTGGTGGGCTGCGCCAGCCTGGCAGGCCGGAGCCGGCGCGGCCCTGGCCGCCTACCTGACCCTGACCTGCCTGGACCGCCTGGGGCCGGGGGCCGACTTCTTCCACTACTGGTCCTGGGCCCAGGCCTTTCTGCGCGGGGACTATCTCATCGGCCAGCACGGCACCCTCTATGCCTGCCACCACAGCCCGGAGGTGGGGCTGCTCTGGTCCCTGCCCCTGGGCCTGGCCAAGGGGCTCTTCGCCCTCAGCCAGGAGAGCCTGGGCAACCCTTTCCTCTACGTGGCCCTGGCCAACCTGCTCATGGGGCTTTTGACCCTGGCCCTCATGCTCTGGGCCGCGCGCCGGGCCGGGGCGGGTCCCCTGGCCACCGCCGCCGGTCTTGGCCTGGGCCTGGCCGGCACCTCGCTTTTGCCCTATGCCCTGCTGCACGCCTCCAGCGAGGCCCCCTCGGCCCTGCTGCTCTTGGCCCTGACCCTGCTGGCCTGGCGAGGCGAGACCGACTCCCGCTCCTTCTTCGCCTTGCTGGGCCTCTTGGCCGGGCTGGCCGTGGGGGTGCGCACCCACAACGTCTTCGCCGCCCTGCCCCTCCTGGCCCTGGCCGCCTGGGAACAGATCAAACGCGGCCCCCTGGCCGAGAGCGCCCTGCGTCTTTTCCTGCTGGGCCTGGCCGGGGTCATATCATTTCTGCCCATGCTGGCCACCAACCTGGTCATGACCGGCAGCCCCCTGATCTCGCCGGTCAACTTCACCCTGCCCGACGGCAGCAACCCCTACTTCGAGACCTGGCCCCGCTTCCTGCCCCAACTGCTCTTGAGCCCCCGCCACGGCCTGCTGCCCTATCAGCCCCTCTGGCTGCTGGCCCTGGCCGGAGCCGGCCTGTGGCTGGCCCGCGACTGGCGCTCCCTGCCCGCCGGCCGCCGCCGCTGGCCGGGCCTGCTCAACCGCCCCCTGGCCGCCAACGTCCCCTATGCCCTGCTCATCTGCCTGGCCGCCCAGGTGCTGGTCTACGCCAGCACCCGCTTCTGGGACGCCGGGCAGTGGTCCTTTGGCGGGCGCTACTTCACCGCCCTGACCCCCGCCGCCGGACTGGCCCTGGTCTATCTGTTCCAGCAGCTCCAAGGCTCCCGCCTGGCCCGGCCCCTGCTGCTTCTGGCCTGGCTGCTGGCCGGGCACACCTTCCTGCTCTACGCCCAGGGCAGCGTGCTCAGCGAGTTTTCCTCCTACGCCCAAATGGGGCGCTATCTGCTGGACTCCCTGGCCGCCCTGCGCGAGCACGCCCCCTGGCTGCTGATCCTGTGGCCAGCGCTCATGGCCGCCTCCCTCTGGCCAGGCCCCGGCTCCTGGCCCGGCGCCCGCCGCCAAAATTTGGCCGCCGCCTGCCTGGGGCTGTGGGCGATCTCCCTGCCCCTGGCCCTGGCCGCCCTCTATCCAGCGGCCAGCCGCACCACCGCCAGCGACTGGTTTTTGCTCTGCGCCCTGGCCGCCCTGGCCGGAGCGGCCATGTTCTGGCGGCTGGGCCGCCCCGGCGGCCTGCGCCCCGTAAGCCGCGCCGTCATCCTGGCCCTGTGGCTGCTCTGCTGCCTCTATCCCCTGGTCCCCGCCAGCCGCACCCTGGAGATGCTGGCCGCCGACCCCGGCCTGGACGCCCGCCCCCGCTGGCTGGACCCGCGCAGCGGCTGCCAAGGCATCATAACCTTCGAGATGATCGAGCTAGACCCCGAGGACCCGCGGCTCATCTCCCTCAAGGGCCTGCTGAGGCCCGCGCCGGCGGACTAAGGCCATGCGCAGGTTCAAGGACCGAATACCGAAGAGCATTTTCCCGGCCGCTCGCGCGCGGGGCCGCGCTCACGGCCCAGGGCGGGATTCCCGCCCCTCCGGCTGGCGCGCCGCTTGCGCGGAACCGGTTTTCTGCCACCCCTGCCGCTCGAGCAAGCGGCGTGCCAGCCGGAGGGGCATGAATCCCGCAGCGGTACTTGCTTCCCTCTTGCGGAGCCTGTGATGGATCGCCGTCTGCCCAGCCTGCTCAGCCTGGCCCTCCTGGCCCTGTGCCTGGGGGCGCTGGCGCTCACCTGGCAACTGGGCCGGGTCAGCGCCTGGCAGGGCCTGAAGGCCCAGGTCTGGGACTCGGCCGGAGAGTCCCCGCTCTACCAGGGCGTCTGGCCCGAGCCCCTGATCTGCCTGGAGGAGCCCCTTCGCCTGCGCCCCAAGCGCCCCTTCCGCCTGCGCCTGCATGGCTACCTGCACGTCCCCCAGGCCGGTCTCTGGCAGGTGGCCCTGCTGGCCAGCCGTCCCCTGGAGGCCAGCCTGGCCGGCGCGCGCTGGGCCAGCCCGGACCTGTCCACCGAGCCCCGCCCGCCCTGGCGGGTCCAGGCCGAACTGGGCGGCGACGCCGCGCCCCTGGCCCTGGACCGCGACCCCGCCACCCGCTGGAGCACGGGGCGCGCCCAGCAGGGCGGCGAGAGCTACACCGTCTACCTGGGCGAGCAGCGCCCGGTGCTGGGGGTCATCCTGGACAGCGCGGCCTCGCCCCAGGACAACCCGGCCCGGCTCTCGGTGGCTCTTTCCGGCAACGACAAGGGCTACACCCCCGTGGCCAGCCTGGGCGCGCGCGGCCCCGGCCTGTCCCGGGTGGAGTTGTTTTTCCGCCCCTTCCAGGCCAGCTCCCTGCGCCTGGAACAGGGCGGACGCCATCCGGTCTTCTACTGGTCCGTGCACGAGCTGCACGTGGTGGACGAGGAGATGCTGGGCCGCCGCGCCCGCGTCCTGGAGCTGGCCGCCCAAGCCCAGGCCCTGGAACTGATCCTGCCCGCCAGGAGAGAGCCCGCCCTGCAAGCCGGCGAGCGTCCGCTGCTCGGCGTTTTCGTCAAGCCGCCCGGCCTGGGCTGGCAAATGCTGCCCGCCTCCTGGCTGAGCCAGGGGCCGCAAGGCGGCTCCCCGCTCTGGGCCGAGCTGGCCCTCTTGCTGGGCCCCTGGCTGTGGCCCGTGAACATGCTCCTGCTGGCCGTCCTGGCCGGCTCGCTCTATCGCGACTGGCTGTGGCCCCGGCGCTAGGACCGCTGGCCGAGCAGGCTCTCTTCGTGTAATCATTGGGCGACACGCCCTGGCCCAGGAGGAAACTTGAGCTGGTTCTTCGTCATCTTCTACGGCGTCTACCTGGCCATGCACGCCACCCTCTACGCCCGCTTCCAGGTGCTGCTGCCCCGCCTGCCCTGGCTGCGCGCCGGGGTTCTGCTCTGGTTCGGGCTGATGATCCTGGCTCCCTTTGGGGCGCGCTTTTTGGAGCGCGAGGGGTATCACCTGGCCGCCCGCTTCTGCGCGGTCACCGGCTTTTGGTGGATGGGCCTGGCCGGGCTGGCCTGGTTGACCTCCCTGCTCTCCTGGCTGGCCCAGGTTTTGAGCTGGCTGCCGCGCCTGGCCGGCCTCAACCTGCCCCAGTTGGGAACGCGGGGCGCGGCCTGGGCGGCCCTCTTGTTGGCCTTGGCCATGACCCTCTATGGGGCCTGGGAGGCCGGGCATGTCAGGGTAGAGCGCCTCAGCCTGGCCACGGAGAAGTTGCCTCCCGGCCGGGACCGCCTGGTCATCGCCCAGATCAGCGACCTGCACCTGAGCATCCAGACCAGTCCCCGCCAGATCAAGAACGTGGTGGAGATCATCGCCGCCCAGCAGCCGGACCTGGTGGTCTCCACCGGCGATCTGGTGGACGGCACCATGTTCGAGGAGGACGGGCTCATCGAGGAGCTGGCCCGCCTGGCCCCGCCCCTGGGCAAATACGCCATCATGGGTAACCACGAATTCTACGTGGGCCTGGCCCACTCCACCCGCTGCCTGGAGCGGGCCGGCTTCACGGTGCTGCGCAACCAGGCCGTGACCGTGGGGCAGAGCCTGGCCCTGGCCGGGGTGGACGACCCGGTCATCATGAACCACCCCCGCGAAGCGGAGATACTCTCCTCCCAGGGCCAGGGGCTGTACACGGTCCTGCTCAAGCACCGGCCCCAGGCCGAGCCCGGCTCCCTGGGGTTCTTTGACTTGCAGCTTTCCGGCCACGCCCACCGGGGCCAGGTCTGGCCCATGAACTACATCAGCGGGGCGCTCTATCCCATGCAGGAGGGGCTCTTCGACCTGGGCCAGGGGTCCTTCCTCTACGCCAACCGGGGCGCCGGCACCTGGGGGCCGCCCATGCGCATCTTGGCCCCTCCGGAGATAACCATCATCGAGCTGCGGCGGGGCGCGCCCGCTGGCGGCGGCAAGGAGATCAATCATGATGCAAGGTAGGGTAAGCACCACCGGGCGGCGGATCATGGGCCGGCTGCCCAAGGGCGAGGACCTGTTGCAGGGGCTGACCGCGCTCTGCGTGGCCCACAACATCACCCTGGGCGAGGTGCGCGCCCTGGGCGCGGTGACCAGGGCCTGCCTGGGCTTCTACAACCAGGAGACCAGGCAGTACCAGAACCTGGAGTTCGAGCAGGAGATGGAGCTGGTCCACCTCTTGGGCAACATCTCCACCAAAGACGGCCGCCCCTTCGTGCATGCCCACGCGACCTTCGCCGACAGCCAGGGCCGGGTCTTTGGCGGCCACCTCATGGAGGGCAACCCCATCTTCGCCTGCGAGTTCATCATCAAGGAGTACAAGTCCGAGGCGGTCTTCAGCCGAAGCCCCGACGAGGAGACCGGGCTGCTGCTCTGGCGGTAGAAAGGCCT
>CAZLSD010000257.1:0-4995 GCA_964561775.1 uncultured Desulfarculus sp.
CGCCCAGGCCCCCTTCCAGTCCTATATCGGCGGGGCCGGCATCGTGGAGGCCAGCAGCGAGAACGTCAGCGTGGGCGCTTCCATCGCCGGCATCGTCAAGACGGTCTACGTCAAGGTGGACGACCCGGTCAAGGAGGGGGACAAGCTGTTCATGATCGACGACCGTGAGCTGCGCGCCAGCCTGCTGATCAAGCGGGCCGGATTGCTCCAAGCCCAGGCCGCCCTCAAGGAGGCCCAGGCCTCCTGGCGGGACTACCGCACGCGCTACGACCTGGTGCGCGGCCTCCGGGATCCCAGGGCGGTGAGCCTGGACGAGGTGGAGCAGCGCAAGAACGCCGAACTGCTGGCCAAGGCCAAGGTGGCCAGCGCCCAGGCCCAGGTGGCCGCGTCCCAGGCCGAGGCGCAGGCCGCGGCCACCCAACTGGAGCGCCTGCTGGTGCGCGCCCCCCTGGACGGCCGGGTCTTGCAGGTCAACCTGCGCCCCGGCGAATACGCCCCCACCGGAGTGTTGGACACCCCCCTGATGCGCCTGGGCGACATGGAGAGCCTGCACGTGCGGGTGGATATCGATGAAAACGACGCCTGGCGCTTCGCCAGCGGCTCGCGGGCCATGGCCTTCATGCGCGGCAACCGTGATCTGAAGGCGGCCCTGGATTTCGTGCGGGTGGAGCCCTATGTGACGCCCAAGGTCTCCCTGACCGGCAGCAGCTCCGAACGGGTGGACACCCGGGTGCTACAGGTCATCTACCGCTTCGCGCGCAGCGCCCTGCCCGCCTATGTGGGGCAGCAGATGGACGTCTTCGTGGAAACCCCGCCCCGCCCCCAGAGCGCCCAGGCCCAGGGCTCCCTGGCCGGGCTGGGAGGCGGGCGATGAAGCCGGGGCCTTGCCTTGGCCTGGGCCTGGCCCTCTTGGCCGCCGCTTGCGCGCCGGTGGGGCCGGATTATGCCCGGCCGGAACTGAGCGCCCCCCAGCAATGGTCGCAGGCGGCGGCGGCTGGCCCAGCCCAGGCCTTGGAGCAAAGCGCCTGGTGGAAGGCCCTGGGCGATCCGCTGCTGGACGAACTGATGCTGGCCGCGCTGCGTGGCAATCAGGACACCGAGCAGGCCCGGGCGCGCGTGGTGCAGGCCAGGGCCCAACTCAAGGCCGCCGGGGCCGCCGACAAGCCCGCCCTCAATGCCAGCGCCGCCGTGACCCGCGCCCAGGAGAGCGAGAACAGCGGAACGGCGGCGGCCAACTACGCGCTCTTCAGCACAGGCCTGGACGCCAGTTGGGAGGTTGACGTATTCGGAGGCTCGCGCCGGGGCGTGCAGGCGGCCCAGGCCAGGCTGGAGGCCAGCCAGGAGAGCCTGCGCGGCGTCCTGCTGACCCTGCTGGGAGACGTGGCCAATTACTATGTGCAGCTGCGCGCCGCCCAGCAGCAGCTGGCCATCACCCAAAGCAACCTGGCCGCCCAGGTCCAGACCGCCCAACTGACCCGCGAGCGCTATCGCCTGGGTCTGACCAGCTATCTGGACGTGACCCAGGCCGAGACCCAGCAGACCGCCACCGCGGCGGAGATACCCGTCTATCAGTCCACTGTCCGGCAGTGCATCCACCGCCTGGGCATACTCACCGGCCAGCCGCCGGGAGCCCTGGAGCCACGCCTGAGCCCAGAACGCCCCCTGCCCCAGAGCCAGGGCCTGGCCGCCCCGGGCCTGCCTTCCCAACTGCTGGCGCGCCGTCCCGATCTGCGCCAGGCCGAGCGCAAGCTGGCCGCCGCCTCGGCCGACATCGGCGTGGCCACGGCCCAGCTCTATCCCAAATTCGACCTCACCCTGGGCCTGGGGCTTGGCAGCGACACCGCCTCCAAGCTCACCTCCCTGGCCTCCAGCGGCTACTGGTCGCTGACGCCCCAGGTCTCGGCCCTGCTCTTCGACGGAGGCAAGACCAGGGCCGGCATAGAGGAGAAGCAGGCCCTGTATGACGAGGCCCTGGCCGCCTACAAGGCGGCCTTCCTGAGCGCCCTGGAGGACGTGGAAAACGCCCTTTCCGGCTATGCCCGCCAGGAGGACCGGCGGCAGGCCCTGACCCTGTCGGCGCGGGCCTGCCAGGAAACCCTGGACCTGGCCCAGGAGCGCTACCTGCGCGGCCTCACCAGCTTCCTGGATGTCCTGGACGCCCAGCGCTCCCTCTACAGCGCGCAAATCAGCCTCAACCAGGCCCAGGCCAGCGTGCTGACCTATCTCATCAGCCTGCACAAGGCCCTGGGAGGCGGCTGGGACGCCCCCGAGGTGGCGGATCACCTCGACTCCTGAGGGATGGTGGCAGGGGAGGTCACGCCGGGATTTCCTGGTCTTGCTCAACCGGCCCAGGCCAGCGACGCCGCGTGACGCCCTAACACCTGGCCAGCCAAAGAGCCCGTCAAGCATTTCTAAGAATATCAAACGCATATAACTTGGTTTATTCTATAAGGCCTCCTCTGGCCGTTGGCCCGGACCTCCACGAGCGCTTTATTTGGCGCCCCGCAAAAAAGCCGCTTGACAGTCTCGCTTATTAAGGTAATCTGGTACCAGATTACCTTTTAGGGGGCTGATGTGGCTGGCAGTCTGAAGATATCCGAAGCGGCGACCCTGGCCCTGCACGCCATGGCCCTCCTCGCCGGCCAGCCGCGCAGCCTGCACTCCACCAAGGGCCTGGCCAGCCAATTGCGCGTCTCCGAGAACCACCTGGCCAAGGTGCTGCAACGGCTGCAACGGGCCGGGCTCCTGGATTCCATGCGCGGTCCCAAGGGCGGTTTCCGCCTGGCCCTCCCTCCCCGGGAGATCAACCTGCTCATGGTCTACGAAGCGGTGGAAGGACCCTTCAAGGATGGGGGCTGTCTGCTGGGGCGGCCAGCCTGTCAGGGCGACTGCATGCTGGGGGGGCTGGTGCGCAAGATGGGCGGCGAGGTGCGCGATTATCTGGCCCGGGTCAACCTGGGCGATTTGTCCGGTCAGATGGCGCCAGCCATGCTGGGCCAGGCCGGAGGCAACGGGGTCTGTTGAGTTTGGTCGTGGACTCGTGAACGGTCACGAGCGCACAATTGAAACATAACCTGCGTTAAAGACACTAATAAACACATGGAGGCGAAAAGATGGGCATGTTCTGCTATCAGTGTGAGCAAACCGCCAAGGGCGCTGGCTGCACCATTCAGGGCGTCTGCGGCAAGGACCCCGAAGTCGCGGCCCTGCAGGACCTTTTGACCTACGGCCTGATCGGGTTGAGCCAAGTCGCCCACGCCGCCCGCCAGGCTGGCATCGAGGACGCCGCGGTCAACCGCTTCACCCTGGAAGCCGCCTTCAGCACCCTGACCAACGTGGATTTCGACCCCGAGCGCCTGGCGCCCATGATCAAGCAGTGCGTGGAGCTGCGCGAGGGCCTCAAGGCCAAGGTCAAGGGCGACTTCTCC
The DNA here is from genome assembly GCA_964561775.1 of uncultured Desulfarculus sp. Classification (GTDB taxonomy): domain Bacteria; phylum Desulfobacterota; class Desulfarculia; order Desulfarculales; family Desulfarculaceae; genus JACRDC01. Next base: position 3,429 of record CAZLSD010000257.1, read on the forward strand.
GGCCCGGCCGTGTTCCAGCCCGCCGCCGACAAGGCCGGCATGGTGGCCCAGGCCGAGGGCAAGGGCTTCGCGCCCCAGCCCGGAGCCGATGCCGACATCGCCAGCCTGCAGCACATCACCATCCTGGGCATCCGCGGCGTGGCCGCCTATGCCTATCACGCCGACATCCTGGGCCAGCAGGCGGCCGAAATCTATGAGTACATCCACCGCGCCCTGGCCGCCACCCAGGACCCGGCCCTGGGCCTGGGAGAATGGGTGGGCCTGACCCTGGAGTGCGGCAAGGCCAACCTGAAGGCCATGGAGATTCTGGACGCCGCCAACACCGGCGTCTATGGCCATCCCGTGCCCACCGTGGTGCCCCTGGGCCACAAGAAGGGCAAGGCCATCCTGGTCTCCGGCCATGACCTCAAGGACCTGGCCGAGCTGCTCAAGCAGACCGAGGGCAAGGGCATCAACATCTACACCCACGGTGAAATGCTGCCCACCCACGGCTACCCCGGGCTGAAGAAGTACGCCCACTTCTTTGGCCACTACGGCACCGCCTGGCAGAACCAGCAGCGCGAGTTCGCCGAGTTCCCCGGCGCCATCCTCATGACCACCAACTGCATCCAGAAGCCCAGGGACGGCTACAAGGACAACATCTTCACCGCCGGCGTGGTGGGTTGGCCGGGCGTCAAGCACATCCCCGGCCATGACTTCTCCGCCGTCATCGCCAAGGCCCAGGAACTGCCCGGCTTCGCCGAGGACCTGGACAAGGACACGGTCATGGTGGGCTTTGCCCGCAACGCGGTCATGGGCGTGGCCGGCACGGTCATCGAGGCGGTCAAGGCTGGGGCCATCAAGCACTTCTTCCTGGTGGGCGGCTGCGACGGGGCCAAGGCCGGACGCAGTTACTACACCGAGTTCGTGGAAAAGGCCCCTCAGGACACCGTCATCCTGACCCTGGCCTGCGGCAAGTTCCGCTTCTTCGACAAGAAGCTGGGCGATATCGGCGGCATCCCCCGCTTGCTGGACGTGGGCCAGTGCAACGACGCCTACTCGGCCATCCAGATCGCCGTGGCCCTGGCTGGCGCCTTCAACTGCGGGGTCAACGACCTGCCCTTGTCCATGATCCTCTCCTGGTACGAGCAGAAGGCGGTGGCCATCCTGCTGACCCTGTTCTTCCTGGGCATCAAGGACATCCGCCTGGGACCCAGCCTGCCCGCCTTCATCACTCCCAACGTGCTCAAGGTGCTGGTGGACAACTTCAACATCATGCCCATAACCACCCCTGACGAGGACCTGAAGGCCATCCTTAACAAGTAGTAATATCGGGTAAATATACCAGCGCTGGCCTGGAGGGGAGCACTTCCCTCCAGGCCAGCGCCTCAGTGCCTGCCGAATGCCGGAGCCGCGGCCCAGGCCTCAAGAAAAGCATGTTTTGCCCCATCCCCAGCTTTGATCTTGACCAGAAGGGATTTGGGGCCTATATAAAGCGCTCAGCGCCGGAGTGGCGGAATTGGTAGACGCAGGGGACTCAAAATCCCCCACTCCTTGCGGGTATGAGAGTTCGAGTCTCTCCTCCGGC
>CAZLSD010000258.1:0-4945 GCA_964561775.1 uncultured Desulfarculus sp.
TGGAGCTGTAGGGGGGCGAAGTTGAGGATGCCCTTGACCGGCACCTCCACGAAGCGGTTGGCCACTTCCTGGGCCTTCTCGGCCGGGGTGGCGATGACGCCCAAGTCCACGCCCTTTTCCCGGCACACCCGCACCAGCTCGCCCACGGGGTGAATGAGCAGGCCCGAGGCCAGCTTGCGCCCCACCTTGTTCACGTCGGCGTCAAAGGCCGCCACGAAGCGGTAGCCCTGCTTGGTGAAGTTGTCGTGGGCCACCAGGGCGCAGCCCAGGTTGCCCATGCCCACGATGGCCACGCACCATTCCTTGTGCAAGCCCAGGATCTTCTTGATGTCGAAGATCAGCTCCTTGACGTAATAGCCCACGCCACGCACGCCGAACTGCCCGAAGTAGGCCAGGTCCTTGCGTATCTGGGCCGGGTTCACTCCGCATAGTTCGGCCAGCAGCTTGCTGGAGACCACCGTGGTGCCCTGGGTGATGAGCCCCTCCAGGGCGCGGGAATAGATGGACAGGCGGGTGATGGTGGCGGCGGGAATCTTAAGGAACTTCATGGCCTGACCTCTGGCTTACGGTGTGGCCTGGGGGCCCAGCCGTGGGCAGCGCGTGTAACCCCCCGTATCTACTGGCCTTGTGCGCATAGGCACATTCACAAATCTAATAATGGGGACCAGGCCCGGAGGCCTGGTCCCCATCAAGCGATACTACATGCCGATGAACTTCTTGACCGGCTCGGCCATGGGGTAGGCGTAGAGCAGGATCAAGGAGATGACCAGGGCGTAGATGCAGAGGGACTCGATCATGGCCAGGCCGATGAGCATGGTCACGGTGATCTTGCCCGAGGCCTCGGGGTTGCGGGCGGTGCCCTCGACGGCGCCCTTCACGGCCAGACCCTGACCGATGCCGGTGCCCAGGGCGGCGATGCCCAGGCCCAGGCCGGCGGCCATGACGGTGCTGGAGAAGAGTTTGGCGGCTTCGGCCATGGCGCCGGCGTCGGCGGCCATCGCCAGGGCGGAGAGGCCCAGCACCATGATGCCGGTCAGGGCGGCGGTCAGCGAGAACTTCTTCATTCCCATTCCTCCAAGAGCTAGACGTTGACTATCGTGCCTTCTTCCCAAATCGGAAGCTTGTTTCGATTCCTAGTGGGCCTCTTCCAGGGCGCCGGCGATGTAGAGCATGGTGAGCAGGCTGAAGATGAAGGCCTGCACGAAGCAGGTGAAGATGCCCAGGAACATCATGGGCAGGGGAGCGAAGAAGCTGCCCGCCAGCAGGATGAGGATGGCCATGACCAGGTCCTCGCCCAGCACGTTGCCGAAGAGACGGAAGGTGAGGCTAAGGATGCGGCTGAAGTGGCTGATGATCTCGATGATGAAGATGAGGGGGGCCAGCCACCACACCGGACCCATGAAGTGCTTCACGTAGTGGGCTCCGTGGTGCTTGATGCCCACGTAGTGGGTGCAGAGGAAGACCGGCAGGGCCATGGAGAGCGGGGTGTTGATGTTGGCCGTGGGGGAGAACATGCCGGGTATGAGGCCGATCCAGTTCATGCACAGGATATAGAGGAACAGGGTGCAGATGAGGGGGAAGTAGGGGCGGCCGTGCTCGCCCATGACATCCACCATGAAGTCCTCGAAACCGCCCAGGACGATCTCGAAGAAGTTCTGCCCGCCGGAGGGGATGAGCTTCACGGTCCCCACCGCCAGCTTGCCCGCCACGATCAGGAACAGCATGATGAGCCAGGAGTAGATGACGTTGGGATAGTGGTGGGCGAAGTCGCCCAGGCCGATTTTCTCAAACAGCAGATTGAGGAACAGTATGGGATGTTCCATGGTCCGGCGGCCTCCTTGAACCTGATAAGCTGTATTCTGCCAAGCCTCAGCGAGGCTCTTTTCCCAAGCAAACTAGTTGGGCGATGCTGTATCGCTCCGCCGTCCGCCTACAGGCCAGCATTGACGGTCCCGCATGCCCGCGCGCGTATCCTAAACCGCTGCCCCGTCCCCCTACAGGCCCTGGTTCCAGAAGCGCTTGGCCTGCCAAGCGCCCCAGGCCAGGATGGTCACCACCACCACCGACAGGCCGGCCAGGAGCCCCAGGGGCTCCACATAGCCCTGGCGCACCAGGATGAAGAGCACCAGGGCCGTGGCGGCGAAGCGCAGGTAGTACTTGAGCAGCACCTGGCGCAGCGGGCTGGCGGCTCTCTGGCGGGGCGAAAGCGCCCGGCCGATGGTGCGCTGAAGCAGGCGGAAGTTGAGCAGGGCGATGGCCCCTCCCACCATGACGCTGACGGCGCTCTGCCAAGGGACCAGGGCCAGGGCCCCGGCCGAGACCAGGACAAAGGTGATCAGGTTGCCCCACCACAGGCTCTTGACCAGGGCGGCCTCGGCGAAATCCAGGCTAAGGGGCTTGTAGGTCAAATCTTTGTCCTTGCCGTCGCCGTTGGAGGAGGCGTCCGTTTCCGTCTCCGGGGGCGTCTCTGGCGGCTGCTGGTTCAAGGCCTGGCGCGCCCTAGAACTTGGAGCGCTTCATGATGACGTACAGGTTGCGGTAACCCGCCACGATACCCAGCACCAGCCCGACCAGCTTGCCCCAGGGAGCCACGGCCTCCCACTTGCTATCCACCCAATAGCCCAGGCCAAAACCCAACAGGGTGGCTATCACCATGGAGAGGCCCATGGAGCTGACCCTGCCCAGCAGACGCAGGTAGTCCCGCGTCTCGTCGCTTATGAATCTGCCCAAGCCAAACCGCCAGGATTACGCTGGTTATTGCTTACCTCGCATCGGCACGCGCCAAACGCGGCCGCCCTTAGCGGTCGCATCTTGCTAACATGGCTGGGTGGCCAAGTCAACTCTATTTTTGGAAGCAAGGGCCGGGCGGGGGGATGGGGCCGCCGGTAAAGGCCAGGCGGGCGGCGCGGAAGCCCCGCACAGGGTGGCGGCAAGGCTTTTTGCAGCCGTTACGCCCTATTCCGGGGGCAGCAGCTTGCCGGGATTGAGCAGGCCCTGGGGGTCGAAGAGACGCTTGACGCCGCGCATCAACTCCAGGGCGGCGGGGTCGCTCTCGGCCCCCACATAGCCCAGCTTCTTGATGCCCACGCCGTGCTCGCCGGAGAGCGAGCCGCCCAGGGCCAGGGTGTGGGCGAAGACGTCGCCCACCGCCTGGTGGGCCGCCTCGGTCTGGCCCCGGCTGGCGTCGTACATCACGTTCACGTGCAGGTTGCCGTCACCGGCGTGGCCAAAAGTGACCAGGCGGACCCCCCAGCGCTCCTCCACCCCGCGCAGGCGCTCCATCATCTCGGCCAGGCGGCCCAGGGGCACCACCACGTCCTCGTTCATCTTTTGCGGGGCCACCTGGAAGATGGCCGGTCCGGCCGCCCGGCGCGCCCGCCACAGCTCCTCGGCCTGGGCCGGGCTGGCGGCCTCCTGCACCGGGTCTCCCCCGGCTTGGCGCAGGATCTGGGCCACCCGCCCCACTTGGCGGCGCACCACCTCGGGCGGGCCGTCCACGTCCACCAGCAGCATGGCCTCCGCGCCTGGCGGCACCCCCACTCGGGCGTGGGCCTCCACCGCGGCCAGGGTGGCCTGGTCCATGAACTCGATGGCGGTGGGGACCATGCCGCTGGCCAAGAGATCCCGCACCGCCTGGGCGGCCTGGCCGGTGGCGGCATAGAAGGCCCGCACCGTGCCCTTGGCCTCGGGCAGGGGTATGAGGCGCAGGGTGATCTCCATGATCACGGCCAGGGTGCCCTCGCTGCCCACCAGGAGCCGGGTCAGGTCATAGCCCACCACGCTCTTCATGGTGCGCGTCCCGGTCTTGATGACCTGGCCGCCCATGAGCACGGCGGTGAGCCCCAGCACGTAGTCGCGGGTGACTCCGTATTTGACCGCGCGCAGGCCGCCGGCGTTCTCGGCCACGTTGCCGCCGATGCTGCAAAAGCCCACGCTGGCCGGGTCGGGGGGATAGAACAGCCCCACCGCCTGGGCCGCGGCCCCCAGGTCGGCGGTGATGACGCCAGGTTGAACCACGGCCACCTGGTCGGCGGGGTTGATCTCTATGATGCGGTTAAGGCCGGCCAGGTCCAGGATGACCCCGCCGGCCAGGGCCAGGGCCCCGCCGGTCATGCCGCTGCCCGCGCCCCGGGGCACAAGGGGTATGCCGTGGCGGGCGCAGGCGGCCAGCACCCGGCTGACCTGGGCGATATCCACCGCCCGCACCACGGCCTGGGGGGGATGAAATTGCCCGGTGGCGTCGGAGGCGAAAACCACCCTGTCCAGGAGGCTGGCCGTGAGATTGTCTGCTCCGGCGGCCTGGCGCAGGGCCTCAAGGGCGGCGGGGTCCATGGGCGCTCCCAGACTGGCGTTTGGCGGATACGCGGCGATTATACCAGAGGCGGGCCTTGCCTGGCCGGGCCGCCAGGGTTATAAAATCATCTTATTACAGCCGCCGCGCCCCCCCTCTTTGCGGGAGAACAGCCGTGAGTCAAGAACCTCCCCAGTTCCCCATCTTCATGCCCCCGGGCTGGCAGGGCAAGCTGCCGCCCTGCCTGATCCAGGTCACGGCCCAGGGCGAGATGTTCCACCAGGGAGCGCCGCTCATCCACCCCGGCATCCTGGAACTTATCTTCGAGTCGGTGCGTCTGGAGGACGGGGTCTATGTGCTGCGCCTGGGCAACCAGGCCTGCCAGCTGGAGGTGGAGGACACCTTCTTCGTGGTGGCCCGCGCCCAGGAGCAGGACCAGGGGCTGCTCCTGACCTTGAACGACGGCGGCAAGGAGATGCTGGACCCGGCCAGCCTGTGGGTGGGCAACAACGACGTGATCTACTGCCGGGTCAAGGGCGGGCGCTTTCCGGCCCGTTTCTTGCGCGCGGCCTATTACCAGCTGGTGCAGCTGGTGGAGGAAGGCCCCGCGGGTTTCGCCCTGCGCCTGGGCGGCCGGCTCTATCCCCTGGGCGG